>JBOGTO010000141.1:0-5275 GCA_050695155.1 Ktedonobacteraceae bacterium | reverse complement strand
CCTAGCAGCTTGGCAGCTCGTCGTTGCTCCTGGTCTCGCATGGCCGCAAGATGCTCCAGCGTCATTTCAGGATCACCACTACCCTTATCGCCTCTGGTCACAACCAGATAGTGAACGTCTCGTCCTTCTTCTGTAAGACGCGCGATGGTGCCACCGCTGAGAAATTCAGCATCGTCTGGATGAGCCGTGATAAACAAAATGCGTTGTCCCGCTGGTGGAAGCAAAACAGAAGATGATGTCATATATGTTATCCTCTCAAATAAGGTATCATTTCGCGTAAGAATGCGAAAAAGAACCTACCCATGTGTGAATAGATTGTTTGTATCCCTCTGGCATCCGAAGTGATGGTATTTCCTCTGGGCTGAAAAGCCCTACCGCTTTATGTTCGGGACTGTGTGTAATCTCAGAAAATGGTGTTGGATAACTCCCATACGTAAGAATAAGAACATCTACTCCCTCAAAAATGTGATAGACCCAGGAATCCAGTAACGGGCCAATGGTTACTGCGAGGCCAAGTTCTTCCTGTATTTCTCGGATAACACAAACTTCTGGAGTTTCGCCAAGTTCAAGCTTTCCGCCTGGTAGCTCCCACTCATCACGTTCATTCTTGAGTAAGACTACCTTGCCATCATAGTACACAATGCCCTTAACCGACACAGGAAACTGATGTGCTTTATTGTCTTGCGGTATTGAATTTGATAGTGTCATTGAAGAAACGCTCTCTCCTATGTTTCAAGATACTCATTACTGGCTTAACTTCTGGCGAGTATTGAAGACAATTATAACATATACCTGGAGTTAAACAATGCGTTCCGAATGCGTGTACACGTTCATGGCGTGGTCGCGCAGGAAGCCGATGAGGGTGATACCGCTGGTGTCGGCCAGTTCGACGGCCAGGCTGGAGGGAGCGGAGATAGCGGCGATACAGGGGATGCGGGCCAGCAGGGCTTTCTGGATGATCTCGAAGGAGGTGCGACCACTGACCAGCAGGATATGCTGCGTATACGGGAGCGCAGAATGCAGCAGGCCATGCCCGACCAGTTTATCGACGGCGTTGTGACGGCCAACGTCTTCGCGCAACAGGATAAGCTCTCCGGTGTGGGTGAAAAGGCCGGCGGCGTGCAATCCTCCCGTGTGCGAAAACACATCCTGATGCGCGCGTAACTGCATGGTGAGATTGTAAATGGTGGTGGCGGGGATACGCGCATCATCTATCACCAGAGGAGGAACATCGCACAGCAGGTCGGCGATGCTATTTTTCCCACACAGCCCGCAGCTTGCTGAGACCGTGAAATGCCGTTGAAAAGCGGGCGCGTCTGTCGTATCGGTAGTAGGAGATGAGCGTAAGGCAACATCGACAACGTTTGCCAGGGGCAGACCATCAGCGTCAACGGCATCTTCGATTGAGACTATGTCGTCGCGGGATTTGATGATGCCTTCGCTGAAGAGGAAGCCGCAGGCCAGTTCGTGATCGTGGCCGGGAGTGCGCATGATAACCGCCAGGCTGCGCCCAGCGAGACGAATCTCCAGAGGTTCCTCAACGGTCAGGTGTTCTTCGCGCTGTTGTTGCTCGTTATCTTGCCAGTGCGTGACTGGCAATTGCATCACACGCTCTGGATCGAGCGGCGAACGCCAGAAGCCTGGGGCTACCATTTTAGCGTCTTCCTCGTTGCTCATACACCGGGATGGATTGCGTGTTGACGGCACGGGTACGCGCCGTTGCTGAAAGCTGCACATTCTGGCGCTTGAAGTAATATTTATTGGCTCCCGGTCGCGCGGGGTCTGGTGGCTCAATAGCTACCAATCCCCAGCCTTCCTGCTCTAGCCAGCTCCATGCCTCGTACTCTTCGTCAAAATCGCGCACGACATCACCGGCGATGGTAAAGACCATTGTTCCCAGTAAGTAGCGATGTTCCCAGCGAACCATCGTGTCCTATCCTTCCAGGGGATATACCCTGTATCACTATTGTAGCATACCTTGCCGTTTGCGGCGGCACATGATTATTGCTCCCTACGGGGAATCAACGCGCAACGGAGAAAATGTTGCGCACGTTGACGCATCTTGCAGGCGATGTTACGATAGGTGCAAGAACATACTTTACCGATTGGGGGTTGTGGATGCATCATTATGTACATAGCAGTAACGAGTTGTTGCGCAAGCGGGGCTATCGCCTGACGCCACAACGTTTCATGATTTTAAGCGTCATTCAGGAAGCAGAGCAGCACTTGAGTGTTGAGCAGATTACGGAACGAGTTCAGAAACGCAACCCGTATGTCAGTCTTTCCACCATTTACCGCACGCTCGAATTATTACGCGAATTGGGGCTGGTACGCGAAAATCATCTCCCCGGCGAACAGCCGCGCTATGAAGCTGCCGAAGGGCAGGCCCATCATCATCTCGTTTGTCGCCATTGCCACGCCATGATCCATCTGAACGAAAGCTTGCTGGGCAACCTCAATGAGCAATTACAGGAGCAATACGGCTATCATGGCCTGACGCTCGATCTCGTGGCGGCGGGCTACTGCGATGAGTGCTGGAAGGCCATGCAGCAACAATCCTAATGCCCCAGCAGGCCAACGTTGACACAGAAGTTGGGATCGGGCGCGGGCGATTGCTGCGCTTTGACCAGGCCTTGCGAAAAGATGCTATTGTAGAGCGCGCGCAACATAGGACCGTTGGCGAAAGCTCCTTCACCACCGTTTTCCTTCATCGCTACGATCGTGATGGCTGGCTTATCATTGGATTGGTAGGTGTAGGGCGATGCCGTGATAAACCACGACTCGGCTGGCGTACCCGATCTATTCACCTGGCCTGTGCCTGTCTTGCCAATTACCGACCAGGGTACGTATGGATAGGTGAGTTGCACGCGCGTGAGCGAGCCGGAACCACAGGAAACCACACCGTACATGGAATCGAGTACCTGGCTGGCCGTTTGCTGGGAGATGGGATTGCCCAGCGACGTTGCCGTGAATGACTTGAGAACAGATTGCGATGGGTCTACAATTTTCTCAATCAGGGTGGGGCGCATCAATTGTCCACCGTTGGCGGCGACGTTGTCAACAAGAGCCATCTGCATAGGAGTGATGAAATCTACGCCCTGACCAAAGGAGTTTTCCGCCAACTGCACCACGCTGAGCGACGTATCGGGCGGCGGCGTAGTCGCGCACAGGTTTTGCTGTGGCTGAGGTGTGACAGTGCTAACGTTGACCGGCAAATCAAAGGGAATCTGCCTGCCCACGTAAAGCGCATGGTTGTAATCGAGCCAGGTCTGAGCGCCGGTATGCGCGCCAACCTGCGCGAAAATGATGTTATCTGAGTGAGAAAAGCCATAGAACGTGGAGACCGGGAAGTTATGGGTATAGCCATCTATGTTATTGCCGACCGGGCCAAAGGTTTCCGTATTGTCGCCCTCACCCAGACGAACTATACGCGCCTGTAAGTGATTCGGATCGTTATCGTCATAGAACGGCGTATCGAGGGTAAACTTGCCAGAATCCAGACCGGCCATCAAGCTCACGGTTTTGTAGACCGAGCCAGGCACATAACAACCGTTAATGGCGCGGTTCAATAGCGGCTGTTTGGGGTCTTTCAAAAGAGCCGACAGGTAATCAAGATCGCCGGATGCGATACGATTGTTGTCATAGTTCGGGTTGCTATACATACCCAGGACTTCGCCCGTATGCGGGTCTGAGACAATCACCGAGCCGCGATCAGTCGGAAAGACATCGCCTCCCGGCGATTCAATAGTAAAATCCTTTTGCAGGAGGTCCTGAATGCGCACATCAATGGTGAGATAAATATCATCACCAACCGGAGGGACATGCAAAGCCTTGTTCACGGTATTGTTTAAGCCGGTAACACCGACATCCCCACTCAGATAGTTGTTAAATTCCTTCTCGACGCCTGCCATACAAAAGGCTGTCTCGGCACAAAAAGTGGAACTGACATAATAGCCAATGATCGGAGCCATTGAAGGATGCGTATAGACACGCTGGTAGACACACAGGTTGCCAACATTCGGGTTGTTTGTATTGACTGGAATGGGTTCGGAATAAGCGAGCAAAACGCCGTTGCGGTCGAAGATGCGCCCACGTTTAGCGGTAGCATCGGGCAAACACTTACGAGGTAACGTCAAAATGGCATTGCTGGCAACCTGCTGCGCCACTACCACCTGCCAGTAGACTAGCCCGACACTGGCTGCGATAAAGAGGGCCATAAACACCAGGCTCAAGCGGCGAATGCTCGATGTTATATTCATTATATTTCCTCTGATCCAGTCATAAAACCATAGGTTTTTTATAGCTTTTCCGGCAAAAGTGTATCACTGTTCTCAGCGATTGGCAAGACGGGAAGGTCACAACTCGGCCACCTGTTGCGCGTTTCCGTAGCGCTCAAAACAGCAACGGCGCAGCAGGCCAGGAACGCGCCCAGCAGGTAGCCACCGATCATGTCGGTGAACAGGTGAGCGCCAATATAGAACTGCCCAAACCCGCCCGCGAACGACAGCGCGAGAAAGACGAGCATCAGTAAGCGGCGCAAGAAACGCTTTCTCACCTGCCGCCAGGTCAACCACAACGCAACCAGACCAATGAGCATCCAGCGATACGAATGTCCACTGGGATAGCCCGTATAGCCGAAAATTTCGTCGCTATTATTCCCATCCAGAGAAAAGACGGCGCTAGCGGCGGCTTGCTTTTCTGCTACACGAAATTGCGGCGCATCGGGCGCAACCGACGCCACGCCCAGCAATAAGGGAATCAGCTTCAAATGTGACACGCGCCAGATTTGAGGGCAACCCAGCGAAGCCATGCCCGTTCCAAAAGCGGCGGGTACTGGCTGGGCAATATATTGTTTCCCCTCGTACTCAACACCGAGACCAATACCGAACAGCAACAGCAGCGCGAATGCGAACCGCAACCGGTACTTGAGCAACAGGCACACGACACATAGAGCAAGCAGCAACCCCAGGCTCACAGGCGCTTCGCCCAGATACTTCCACTGGTAGACAACGCAATCGAAACGTGTCATAGGACGCTGCAAGAGCCATTGCTCCTGGCGCACGGTAAGCGCAGCCAGGCTATTAGTGGTGACAAGCAACGTATAAATCACAAACATTGCCAGCGGGATCAGCGAAAGCAGCAGCCATCTACGGGTGGCTGAAATATGTTTCAAATACATACTCATACTATTACGCGCTACCAGATTTCTCTTTTTTCATATCGCTAACATACCGCGCAGTGGGGCCGGACGCCCACAAGGGGCGTCCCTACATGT
>JBOGTO010000140.1:0-8428 GCA_050695155.1 Ktedonobacteraceae bacterium | reverse complement strand
TGGGGAAAGGTAGGGCGGAGTCAGGCCAAATGTAGGGACGCCCCTTGTGGGCGTCCGGGGTGGGGAACGGGGCGTCCGTCCGGGGTGGATGGGGGAACGGGACACCCGGCAGGGGATGGGGCGTGCGGCTATGCCCACGATAATCGAGCCTGTTATTCATGCGTTAGCACGATTTTGCCTACTAAGCTTCCTGCGGCCAGCAGGCGGTGGGCTTCGGCGGCTTGCTCGATGGGCATGGCGCGCGCGATAACGGGTGTGATGGCGTGCTGCGCGACGAGTTCAAGGATGTGATGTTCGTTAGCAATAGAGGTGTGCCGCACACCGCCGCCGAGTACGTTGACCAGTTTGAGCCGCCAGGATTGCGTATCAACGGTTGCCATCTGGCCGCCGAGGTTGCCGATCAGTACGACTCGCCCACCTGTGGCGCAGGCGTCGATGCTGGTTTGCAGGGTGGTGCTGACCAGTTCGATAACAAGGTGAATGCCCTCAGCTTCTTGCGCTACTTTAGCCACGTCCTGCGTTTTGGGATTGATGACCACGTCGGCCCCCAGGCGGCGCAACTCGGCAGTTTTTGCTTCGCTGGTGGTGGTAGTAAATACCTGGCATCCAAAGTGCTTTGCGATCTGGATGGAGATTGAGCCTACACCGCTTGTGCCTGCCCAGATCAAGACGCGCTCCCCGGCCTGAAGCTGACCAACATCGAAAAGTGCGCCCCAGGCGGTTGAGGCGGTAAGCCCGATCGCTGCTGCCGCCTCGTATGAGATGCCGTCGGGGATGCGTACAAGGTTAGCGGCGGGAATGGCTAGCTTGCTGGCATAACCGCCGCCGCCTTTTGCCATTGTAGCCCAGGTCGTCATGACCTTTTCTCCGGCGTGAAAACCATGCGCATCGCTGAGGACGACGCCCGCAGCTTCAAGGCCGGGCGTAAAGGGCAGCTTGCCAACCGGCCTGCTACCGTCGCGCTGAAATAAATCAAGGTGATTGACGGTGGTGGCTTTGACTGCGACCAGGACATCTTCGGGGCCGGGAACGGGATCGGGGACCTCGACTGAGTGCAATACTTCGGGTCCGCCATAGTGGTCAAACTGTATCGCTTTCATATCTTTCACACTTTCTCATGCTATTCAGGCGTTGGTAGAGGCGATGTTGACTCTATTGTAGATTCCCTTTGCGACAATTGCAAAGCGCGGCGCTGACTGATAATCGCCAGTGCGAAAGGCACCGTGATGAGCAGGCATCCCAGCGCGGGAACGGTCATGACCCATTTGAAGCCGATAACGGGGATGAGCAGACCCATCAGCGCGGGGAAGATCATATCGGAGACGCCACAACTGAAAATCAGCACGCCCGAAATGGTGTTGGGCGCATTGACGTACCAGCGTGCCGCGATAGCCATCAATCCGGGGTAGATCGGCCCGAAGAAGAAACCTGCGCAGGCGCTCGCGCTGAAGCTAATCAGCAGTTGGCCGGGGAAGATGGCGACCAGCAGGCAACTCAGACACCCGCCAGTGATACAGAGAAAGATCAACTGATTTTCTCTCAGAATGGAGCGTTTGAGTAGCTGGCCGACGGTTACGCGGCTCAGCATCAGACCTACCCAGAAGGCCGTTGCCGCAGGAGCAGCCAGCGCAAGGGAGATGGCCGCGCTCTGGCTGATGGCGGTGACGATCCAGTTGCTGAAGCCAACTTCCGCTATCACATACAAGAAAAATTCAAGGGCCATCAGCCAGAGTAGCGGTTGCCGGAATATCTGGCGAGCAGATAACAGGGATGGTTGCCCCTGTTGCGCTGTTTTTGTTGGCAGGGCTGCGGTGGATGGTGCGTCCTGGCGTGCCAGCATTACCACGCAAACGACCGCCAGAATAGTAGCGGTAAGGTAAGCCAATCGAAAATCATGCGCCAGGGTCAGAGTGAGCGAGAGCAGCACGGGTGCAACCAACGCGCCGATGGCGTAAGAGCTATGCAGGCTAGTTAAGGACCCGCCAAGCGAATCCTGAAATGCCAGCGTCATCAAGATAGTGATGCTGACATCAAGAGCGCCGAGGCCGCTGCCTTTGAAAAATTGTGCAATCAGCAGTACCGGAAATAGATCTGTGCGGGGAGTGACAATGGTCGAGAGTGCCGTGAGTACCAGGCCAATCATGAGTAACGTCTTTGGATGTACTTTGCGCGCGAGTACCCCCGTCAATAATACGCCGAGCGTGAAGCCTGTGGCTGACGTGGTGAACATCCAGCCGACTATAGCTGTCGAAACGTGGGTGTTGCTCGCCAGCAGAGGTAAGGATGCCCCTTGCAGCATATCAGTGATGCCAGCCGCGATATAAGCGAGGTAAAGCGTATAAAAGAGCAAACGACGATTATAAGAGACGGCGCGATGAGTCATGTATATGTCCTTAGTAGAACAGTAAGATGTATATTATTTGGCAAACTACCATAATTAAGAAGTGTGTCACAGTTATGTGAGATTGTCTACAGCCAAATGCGTTAGTTGTGGCCTAACAAGTCGGCGGCGCGCGGCAATACCTGGTTGGCGTCGCCGAGCAATCCGAGGTCAGCCAGGGCAAAGATGGGAGCAGTGCGGTCCGGGTTGATGGCGATGATGGTTTGTGCTTCGCGCATTCCGCTGGTGTGTTGAGCCGCGCCGGAGATGCCACAGGCGATGTAGAGGCGAGGATGCACGTTTCTACCCGTCGCGCCGATCTGCCGCGCATGTTCCACCCAGCCGCGATCAGTTGCGACGCGCGTTGCTCCCACCGCCGCGCCGAGCAGGCGCGCGAATGCGGCAACTTGCGCGAATCCCTCGCGCCCGATGCCGCGCCCACCCGCGACGATGCGTTCGGCAGCCTCTAATTCGACATCCTCCGGCGATGGGGTCTGTAGCGCGATGTGTTTGATACGTTCGCGTTCTGTGGAGTCATCAATGGTCACATCGACCATTGTTATTGCCTCTTTCGCCTTTCCTATAGCCGCACTTCTAGTAGTGACAGGATTGCCGCGTACACCGGAGACGAGTGTTGCAAGCGCGGTACGGCCTTTTAGTTGTGTACGCATCTGCACGTAAGCGCGGCCATCATACATAGTGCGTAATGTGAAAAGGGCATCATCTTGTATGTCGATACTCAGGCAGCCCGGCGCGAAAGGCAGGCGCAGGCGCGCGGCCAGGCGTGCCATGCAATCACGCCCATTAGCCGTTGCGCTGCCAGTTACCAGCAATGGCCTGCGCTGCTGGATAAACCACGCTAACGCGCTGACATAGGCTTCCGTGGAATAGCGGTCTAGCGCGGGATGCGAGAGGATATAGGTATGGATATTCTGGACATGAATAGCTGTGAGATCAGGCAATGGAGTGTCCGGCGAAGTGAGTACTATGGCACATACAGCAGGCCGTTCCTGTTGTCGCTGTGCCACTTCTAGCATTTCAGACAGCAGTTCCCCGCCCTCCTCGTCAAGTTGCGCTTCGTGATGCTGGAGTAGCGCCCAGATTTCAGACATGTGTTTGCCTCACCATTTCCATTGCCTTACTATACCACGTAGCGATACTCTGTTCTATATCAAATGGCGTATATTCGGCGTATCCCTGCTCAAACAGCCGTATTATTTGCCTTTTTCTCTCATGCGCATAGCGATCTCGAAGGTGCGTGGTTGGAGCTTGACGGCGCTATCCCCGCATGTCAGCCAGTAGTCCAGCCGGCGAAACTTCTGAAACGCCTGAAATTGCTGCTCAGCGATTTGCCTGAACTGTTCCTGGAGTTCAAGATAGGTAAGGGCGCACAGCCCCTGGCTTTCCATGTACGCCTTGAAATGTTTTTGGAACGTCGCATCCGTCAAATACACAAAAAACTCTTCATTCTCGCCCTGCCAGTGATCGCGCACATAATCCAGTATATGTTCTGCCATACGTGTCTCTCTCCTTTCATTCAGGCATTCTCTAACGTCTCGGCCAGCAGTTTTACGGCCTGTTCTTCCCCCACCATTGTTTGCAGCTTTTCATGCAGTTTACCCATCTGCTCCATTTTGCTGGTAATAAACTCATGTTTCGCGCTGCCGAAGGCCAGCCCGTAGAGGCCCCGTTGTGCCGCCTGAAACTCCAACTCGATCTGCTCCAACACGCGCGCCACTTCGCTTTTGTTCTCGCTCATACTCTGGTGTCCTTTCTTTATTGGGTATCCATGAGCGTCTTGCTCTGCTACCACTATAGCGGATTGCCTCTACTTTTAACCTGCATAAAGTTGTCAGTCCATCTCAAACAAGCTATACTTTGTGCGATACTATATGCATATTGTTATTTGTTGCGGAAGGAGCGGCTTGTATGGGCATCAGCGGCGCGGAACAGCATACCCTGCAAACACATTTTGGCGCGTTTCTCAGAATGCGCCGCGATCAGTGGGGTGTTCGACAGCGTGAAGTCTTGCTTTACCTGCCAGGGTGGACGCAAGCCAACTATTCACGTCTGGAAACGGGTACCATCGCGCCCGCTTTCGATCAATTGCTGCCCATCTATGCAGCTTTGCAACAGGCGGGTGTGCAATGGGACGCCCATGACCGCCAACTCTACCTGGCGCTGGCGCGCACCCGCATCGAAGAAAAGAAAAGTCATACTGAGCTACGTAGTGAGCGCGAATGGGCTGACCTGCGCTATCAACTGGCAGACGTAGAATTTCTGCTTGACGAGCCAGATGAATCACCTGATCGCTGGTCGCCCCCCAAACCGTTGCAGGCGGAAACACGCCACCTGCTCGGCAGGTCGGCATGGCTTGCCAGTATCACACAGGCCATCCAGAGCCGTGCGCCAAAGAAACTGGTGCTGTTGCAAGGCCCGGTCGGTATCGGAAAATCGAGCGAACTGCACCGTCTCATCCAGCATTTCATCCATGTCACTGAACCAGCCTATCATGTCATCTGGATTCCCTTGTTGCCTGCCGAACGTGGCGCAGGCCCGGAAAGCAGCCTGACCCTGTTGTTAGGTAACATCCTGGCGGAGAGCGGCGCGCCTGCGCCCACGCCAGAGATGGCCTCCTGGCAAAAACAGCAGCGCCTTGTATTCGCGCACCTGGAGCAAAGTCCGCGCCCTGTCGTAATCCTGGTGGATAATGCGGAAAACGCGCTCATGGAAGATGGATCGCTCTCCGCCTGCTGGGAAGAGTTCCTGGCGCACTTTCTGCGTCGCCAGCACCGCGCTACACTGGTTATGGCGACGAAAGAATGGCCGGGCTGGCCGGGACGCGACCGCGTGTTGGTGCAAGAAAGCGCCGTTCCCCCGTTAGACGCGCCCACTTGTGTGCAACTCCTGCAACAACTGGGTCTGGAGCAGGTGCCTATCGAGCATTTGCAGGAGGTATGCGCGCGCGTGGGTGGCATCCCGCTGTGCCTGGAATGGGTTGCAGCCCTGGCACAAGACCCGCTCTTGCTCGACAACTGGCAAGATTTTGCTGTAACGCAACAATCAGAAGCAGACAGAACGCAGCGCCTGATTCGCTTGTTGGAGGAGCCAGCGCTATTGCGCGGACATATAGCTACCAAATTACAACCGCTTTTTGAGCGCGTGATCGCGCAGCACCTGTCAGCAGAGGCTCGCGCCTTGCTCAATCACCTGGCTGTATGTAATGTGCCACTGGGTAAAACCGCCCTGCAAGCCTTATGCGACCGCCCTGCAATTATCAGAGAATTGCGCAATAACTCCTTGCTTGTCGCTTACTCACACCGTGTACAAGTCTTGCCAATGGTAGCATCAGTGGTAGAGCAAGGATTGGAAAATGACGAGGTAACTGAGCTAGAAAAGCAGGTGATTCGTGCGCTTAGACGCTGGAAAAAAGAAGGCTCAGTAAATGACAGCGAAGCCGGAAATGTGATTTCAGAACTTGTAATGCTACTAATCAAGCACCGTCGTCTGCTAGATGCTGCCCAGCAACTTTTACCTTATCGCTCGCTTATCTCTAATTCAGGGTATGCGTTGCGTCTTGCTCAATTTACGCAAGAAGTAATGAGCAAATTTGATTGGCACACAACGCCCGAGACTGAATGCGGTGGGTTGATCTTGCATTATACCCTTGCGCCTTTTCTTGGCAAGAACATCAGTGATAGAGATCGGGTAAGAGCATATCAGAGCGTGCTGGATGCTGTGTCATCTGGAAAAGTAAAGATCAGGACCTCAATAGAAGCGTATCTTATTGGTTTCATTATGGAACTTATGATAGAAGAGTCACGCTTTAAGGAGAATCAATTATTGATGGAAGTGTATTATGCTCGTCTTGCTTCACTTAAACCGACCCATGTTGAAACACAATATTACTTGCTTGAAGAATGTGCATGGTTTCTTGGCATATGGAGTGATGCTCTTGAAGAGGATAGTGATTGTTCAATGGCGCAAACGCTTCGCGATCGGGCAATCAGCTTATATAGGCAATATGTGGTATTCCTCTCAGAGAATAAAGACTTGTCTCCGCTTAGAACGAATCTCTACAAAGGTACACTCTCTTCTTGCTTTAGCGAACTTGCCTATTATCTTGCCAAATCTGGTCATCTTGGTGAAGCACTTCAAATGGCTAATAATGGTATCCTTTTGAAAGAGCAGGGATATCTTCGATATGGCACACTGGTATCAGCTTATAGAGAAAAATCAGAAATCTTAGCGAAGCTCGGTCGTTTCCAGGAAGCATTGTTGTTTGATGAGAAAGCGTTGGCTGAGGCACAGCGACTTGCGAATATGGGGCATACTCCTTCACAAGAGGAAGTATGGATGTGCCTAACGAATCGTGGGCGTCTCTATCTTCGGCTGGGGAGAATCGATGAAGCTGAGCGGTTACTAAGTGAATCTTTACTTAATATTCATACACGAAGGAAGATGTGTAAAATGCTTGGAAAAGAAGCTCTTACAGAGATTGAACAATGGCGTTGCCAAGCAAAATCACCGCACTATCAGTTAGATTGGCGTTGGGTTGCGCGTTATAGGGAACTTATCTCTTACGATAGTTATTGGTGGCTTACCTGGGCGGGTCCTTTTACTGAAGAGGAACAGCAGCAGTGGGATTATCTGTTCAGTGCCTCATTAGAAGCAACTTCCCGTGAACAACTCAGTGTGTTAATGATGAAATCACGAGAACGTGAAATCATGTCTGCTCTTGCAGAACAGCGAGAGCCAGGTCTGCGCTATCCCGCCATTGAAATTGATGAAGTGCGTCGCAGAATCGCAGCGTTGCTTGAACTGGATAAAGAGATTAGTCAGGCGGAGCCTAATGTTATTGTGCGCCGTCTCTATCACGAAACCATAGAAGAAGAGATAGTTTTTCTGCGTTTGATCGAAGCCACTTATGAAGGCAATACAGATCGGTTCTGGGAATGCAGCTCCCAGTTATTTCCCGTTCCTACTGCCGAGGAAATGCATGAAGCACTTTCTGGTGTCAAGCAAGCATTACTGCAAGGACGCAATCGCCCAGAGACAGCAGAGGTCAGCCAGCGTTTAGATGAATTTCTACGGTCTCGTCTCTGTCTCACGTTTGAACCATCACCTTGTGAGGAAGAAATCCAGGAGGAAAAGCAGGAGCCTTCTTCCCAACCTCGTCGAACAGTATCCGCTCAGGCAGCCAAACGTTTCTTTGAAGCGGTATTGCAAACATGTGATTATGAAGGCTGGCGAGTGGTGATCGATTCCAACGCTACGAATGCGCGTGTCGAACAAGGCTTGCGCCAGTTATTCCTCCCAGAGCAGCAATTTTCGCTTGAGAAGATCAGGCATCTCTTCATACATGAATTACTGGGTCACGTTGCCCAGGGTGTAGCGGGCGAACGTTCACCACTTGGTCTACTAGGCATTCACATGAAGAACTCCCAGCCAACGGAAGAAGGTGTTGCTCTTTACCATGAACGCCGGTTAGCAACGTTATATGGTCGAGCTTTCAATAATTCAGGTATAATGGGTACGCTAGCAACAGGATTGGCAAGCGGAGTGATTACCCCTCCTCAGACATTTCTATCGCTCTTTACTTTCCTTGAGTTGTTTTCTTTGCTCAAACGCCTCCTCAAGCGTCCTGGTGCCAACAAGCAGAAAGCGCAAAAACAAGCACAGGCATATGCGCTCTCCATCTGCCTTCGGACTTATCGGGGAGTACCCGATCTGGAGCGAGCTGGCATATGCTATCTTCAAGACGCGATACATTTTCATGGGTTGCGTATGATAGAACGGGCGGTGGAGCGGGATGAAACTATACTTGATCGTCTTGCTGTCGGGGTATGCGCTTTAGAATATTTACCTGAGCTACAGGAACTGGGTATTCTCTCCTCTCCTCAACCATTGAGGAAACTTGCTTATGATCCTAATCTAGATTCCTATATCTTGTCTTTCGAGGAAGCCGGAGAGAAGAATGATAATCATGCATGAGAACTTGCAACTTTATGCAAGAGTAAAACGAGGAATTTATGCTATAGTTCAGGT
>JBOGTO010000139.1:0-3842 GCA_050695155.1 Ktedonobacteraceae bacterium | reverse complement strand
GCCTCTACTATGAACGGGTGTGGCAAGCCGTCTCGTGGTCCTAGTAGAGGCGACCCTGGCGGTCGCCTTGCCTCCAGGCTTTTCACTCGCCCTGCCCTGGTCGACGCCTCTATGCGACAGAGGGCGTTTCGTGGTAGAATGTATGTACCAACGCTTCATATGGATGGATTTGCTAACATCTCTGCGGTATCTTGACGAAGGAGTTCCCTTGCTCAAACGCGAATTTACTGTGGCCGGCGAGTACCAGTTTAACCGGGCCAGTCCGGTGCGCTGGGTCGCTTCGCACCTTGCGCGCTATCGCCGTCTGATTATCGCTTATGTGCTGTTTGTCCTGGTCGTCAACATCCTGGTGTCTTTGATGCCGGTGCTGACAGGTCAGGCGTTTAACGCGGTCTTGCAGGGAGATCGCGGGGAACTGGCACGCCTGTCGCTTATTCTGCTGGGTGTGGTGGTAGCCAGTGGGGTTTGCGATTTGAGCGCGCGTCTCTTCCCCGAACTGGTGGGGAAACGGGTGGCGCGTGATGCGCGCGCCGAGTTGTATGCTAACCTGCTGGGCAAAAGCCAGACCTTCCACAACCGGCAACGCGTGGGCGACATCATGGCGCGCGCCGCCAACGATATGACCCAGTTGAGCAACATGATCGTTCCCGCCTTTGATCTCATCTTCGACTCGTTTACCAGCCTCGCTATAAACCTGATCTTCATCGGGCTGCTAAGCTGGCAACTGCTGCTGACGCCTGTGCTATTTACGGTGGCCTTTCTGCTCGCGCTGCGCTACTATTCGCGCAAGCTCAACCCGGTCTCAGATAGTATGCGCGCGCAGTTTGGCGAACTCAACGCCGGTCTGAACGAAACGGTGAGCGGTATCGAAGTCGTTAAGGCGACCGCTCAGGAGCGGCAGGAGAAGCATAAGTTCGAGCGCAACGCCAGCCGCTACCGCGATTTCTTCATTCAAAACGGGCTGGTGCAGGCGTGGTATCTGCCGCCATTGCTGCTTGCTTTGGCGCTGGTGGCGGCTTTCTTGCATAGTTTGCTACTGGTGCTGCATCACGATCTTTCGGTAGGCAGTCTGGTAGCATATATGGGGCTGATGATCTTATTGCACTACCCGGCCTTCAACGCCAACTGGTCCTTTAGCCTGGTGCAACTGGGTATGTCAGGAGCGGGACGTATCCTGATTATCCTGAAAGAAGAGACCGAACTGGACGAGAACGAGGGCGGCCATAACGAGCAGATACGCGGCGACATTGTTTTCGAGAACGTCACTTTCAGCTACGGCGACACACCCGTCTTGAAAAATATCTCGTTTCACGCGCAGCCGGGGCAGACCATCGCTATCGTCGGTCAGACCGGCGCGGGCAAAAGTACGCTCACGAAGCTGGTCAATCGCATTTACGATGTCGATGAGGGGCGCATCCTCGTCGATGGCGTAGACGTGCGACAATGGAGCCTCGACGCGCTGCGCTCGCAGGTATCCAGCATTGAGCAGGACATCTTTCTTTTCTCGCGCACCATCGCCGAGAATATCGCCTATGGTCTGGGCAAGGACGCCGACCAGCCAGCCATCGAACAGGCCGCGCATGATGCCCAGGCCAGCGCCTTTATAGCTAGCTTCAAAGACGGCTACAATACGCTGATTGGCGAACGCGGCGTCACCCTTTCGGGCGGCCAGCGCCAGCGCATCGCCATCGCGCGCGCCCTGCTGACCGACCCGCGCATCCTGATGCTCGATGACTCGACCAGCGCCATCGACAGCGCGACCGAAGACGAAATCCAGAAGGCCATTCATCGCCTTTTGCAGGGCCGCACCACGCTACTGATTACCCATCGCCTGTCGCAAATCCGCTGGGCCGATGAAATACTGGTTTTGAAGCGCGGAGAACTGGTTGATGCAGGCACTCACAACGAATTGTTGGAACGCTGCGAAACCTACCGCCGCATGTTCGTGCATTATGAGACGGCTTTGCCTGCCGCCCCGAACACACGACCGCTGGTAGGATAAAAGGAGCAACCTATGGGATTTATCATGGATGGGCTGGATGCCGAGGCGTATGATCGCAACTATAGCGACCGTCAATTGATCGGGCGCATCATTGGCTACTTCCAGCCCAAATTGCGTATCATGCTGATCGTTGCCACCTTGATCATTCTGACCTCGCTGCTTGATACGGTCTTTCCCATTCTTATCTCCTTTGGCATTAATATCGTGATTGTCTCGCCTTCCGCGCTGGTGATTATGCTGCTGATAGGCGCGGTCTTGCTCTCAGGTACCTTTTCGTGGGTGAGCAACTTTTTCCGGCAATGGCTGACGGCCAAAGCGGTAGGCGATGTCGTCCTGAACCTGCGCAAGGATGCTTTTAGCTCGGTCGTCGCGCGCGATATGTCCTTCTATGATGAATTCCCATCCGGGAAAATCGTCAGTCGAGTGACTTCTGACACGGAAGATTTCGCTACCGTTGTAACGTTGACGCTCAATCTGATAAGTCAGGTGTTGCTTTTTGTGCTGATCGCCATAGTGTTGCTGATAAGAAGCCTCGAACTGGCGCTGCTGGCATTCACCATTGTGCCGTTCATCGCGCTGATCGCGCTGCTATTCCGGCGTGTGGCGCGCCGCACCACGCAGCGTTCGCAGCGTTCGATGGCGAATGTCAACGCCAATGTGCAGGAGGCCATTAGCGGCATTACCGTTGCCAAGAACTTCCGCCAGGAACAGAATATGTACGACGAGTTCAGGCGCGTCAACAATCAGTCGTACCATGTCAATGTGCGTTCGGGCTTCGTCTATAATGGCGTCTTCCCTGTGCTGGTACTGATTGCCAATATCGGTATGGTCATCGTCGTCTACTTCGGCGGGTTGGACTCACTGAATCACAGCATCACAGCAGGCGACTGGTTCCTTTTCTTGCAGGGCATTCGCATCCTGTGGTTTCCCATCACTAGCATCGCGGCCTTCTGGAGCCAGTTTCAGCTTGGACTGGCGGCCAGCGAGCGCGTCTTCGCCCTCATCGACGCGGAACCGCGCATACGCCAGGTGGACCAGCAGCCCGTTGGCCGCTTACAGGGCGCAATTGAGTTCAAGAAAGTGTTTTTCAGCTACGATGATCGTCAAACGGTGCTGGCAAACTTCAATCTGAAGATTAAACCAGGAGAGACCATCGCCATTGTAGGGCATACCGGAGCCGGCAAAACCAGTATCGCGCGCCTGGTGTCGCGTTTCTACGAGTTCCAGGGCGGTCAGCTTCTGATCGATGGACAGGACATTCGCTCGTTTGACCTGCATGAGTATCACCAATGCCTGGGCATCGTGCCACAAATCCCTTTCCTGTTTTCAGGAACGGTGGCCGACAATATCCGCTATGCCCGTCCCGCCGCCAGCGATGAAGAAGTCGCCTACGTCGCGCAGCATATCGGCAATGGCGACTGGTTGGACGCGCTGCCCGAAGGGCTGGAGACGCTGGTAGGCGAAGCTGGCCGTTCGCTTTCTCTGGGGCAGCGCCAACTGGTAGCCCTGGCGCGCGTCCTGCTGCAAGACCCCTCCATCATCATCCTGGATGAAGCTACCGCCAGCGTTGACCCGCTCACCGAGGCGCAAATTCAGGAGGGGCTTGACCTGATCTTGCAAGAGCGTACCGCCATCCTGATCGCGCATCGCCTCTCCACCATTCGCCGCGCCGACCGCATCATCGTACTCGACTTCGGCAAAATCGTGGAGGAAGGCAATCACGCCACCTTGATGCAGCAAGGCGGCCACTACGCGCAACTTTACAACACCTACTTCCGCCACCAATCGCCCGACTATAGACCGGGCGAGGGGTTTGTGCCTGTACATCAAGCATAAAATG
>JBOGTO010000138.1:0-6565 GCA_050695155.1 Ktedonobacteraceae bacterium | reverse complement strand
GTTCTCAGGTGTGCGGCTCATCGCCGAAACGGTATACCCGGCCTTGACTAATCTGGGTACAAGAGCCTTTCCTAACACGCCGGTTGCACCTGTTACAAAAATGTTCATCGTATTGCTCCTTTTTATTTCGCTTCTCTTTTTCGAGAGATCTCTTTCTAAACGCTTCCAGAAAGGAGACAAGTGAGCCCCCCAAAACGTGACAACAGCGTGACGTGAAATTTTTGAGAGACGAAAATTGCCCGATTTTCTCGCGAGGCACCCGTTCAAAAAAACACAGCGAAGCAACGCTCGGGGCTGAAGCCCACAGAAAACGGCCAAAAAAATTGCTGAACATGCCCACTTTGGATTATGATAAAGAGAAATTCGACAATGATACGAAGGAATTTCGGAAGAACCCTATGGATCAAATTCAAACCTATCAACCACTTCTCTTCTCAATCGCCTACCGCATGACTGGATACGCCAGTCAGGCCGAAGATATTGTTCAGGATGCTTACCTGCGTTATCAACAGGCGGATCAAGCCGCCATTCAATCGCCAAAGTCCTATCTCACCACAATTGTCACCAATCTCAGCCTGAACTATTTGAAATCCGCCCATGCTAAGCGTGAAGAATATATTGGGATCTGGCTCCCTGAACCTATCCTCACTTCTCTGCC
Source organism: Ktedonobacteraceae bacterium (assembly GCA_050695155.1). Lineage (GTDB taxonomy): Bacteria > Chloroflexota > Ktedonobacteria > Ktedonobacterales > Ktedonobacteraceae > CF-113. Next base: position 5,907 of record JBOGTO010000138.1, on the reverse strand, counting down.
CGAACTGCCCGAAGGTGAATCTCCCGAAGAGCAGTATGAGCAGCGAGAATCCATTTCGCTCGCCTTTCTCGTTCTCCTGGAGACCCTGACGCCACCGGAACGCGCGGTTTTCCTCCTGCATGAGGCGTTTGACTACTCGTTCACGGAGATTGCCGAGATCATCGAGAAAACCCCGGAGCATTGTCGCCAGCTCTTTCATCGCGCGAAAAGCCATATCGCGGAGAAACGCCACCGCTTCTCGGTCTCGCCCGCCCATCAGCGCCAGCTCACCGAGTCCTTTGTGGTGGCCTGTAAATCGGGGAACCTCGCCACCCTGACCAAACTGCTAGCCAGCGATGTCACGGCCTGGGCGGATGGTGGAGGCAAAGTTCGCGCTAGCCTGTACCCCATTTCCGGGCAGGATATCGTTGCCAAACGTTTCCTCTCCCTGATTCGCCGGGTGCCTGCGGACAATGTACTTTTTATAGAAGAGATCAATGGCGCGCCCGCGATTTTATCCTGGAGCGACGGGCATCTCAACTGGGTACAGACGCTCGATATCCGCGACAATGTCATTGTTGGGCTGCATAGCCTGTTGAATCCCGACAAGCTGGCTTTTCTCCAACGCCAGTTGGAGAACCGCCCGGAGCCGTTCCTTTCATCTTCACATGTACTTCCGTAGATGAGAGATGAGTCTGGCCCAATTTAGGTGATAAGATCCTCAATAAACTCGACAAAAACCTGCCGGTGAAAGGCTCAGGGCGTAGGGGGTAGCGTTCCCATATGATAGCCAGCAGGAATGCTCATATCCCACATGGATGCGGCTACCTGGGAGGGTGGCAGCAGGTGCAGCGCGGTATAGATAGGCTCGCCTGTGCCGGGGCCAACCGCGCCGCGTAGCACGTTGACCGGGCGATACTGCATATCAAGGAGCATCACGAGACCATCCTTGTAGCGTATACGGTACACGGCCTGGCCTCGAAAGGTATCGGTACCAATGAAAGTGGCGGCTTTTGTTTGCATATCATGGCGCAACTGCGAAAGATCAAACATCGAGTCGTCAACCATCCACTGGTCAGCGCCCATCTGCGCGACGTGGTGGATGGTATCCATACCCATCGTTTCATGATTGTCCCCCACCGCGATTACATCAAGCTGTTGATCCATCTTTGTTTCTACATGCATGTTGCCCGTACCAAGTTCGTCATAACTCTCTACCTGGTAAAGCTGGCCTTCTGCCCCGATTCTATTCTCACTGTGGTACAGCACATACTGGCTCCAGGAGAGATTCGCGGGTAATGCAAAGGCTGCTTGCGTGCCTTCAAAGATGCTGGAAAAGTGCAGGGAGGAAAAAAGGGCCAGCAGAACCGCCGCCGCAATGACCAGCCCTCCCGCCAGGGTTCCCAAACGGCGACGCGGCGTGACATGCCTGCGGGGAGCGAGAGCGGGTACAGGCGGTGCCGGTTGTGGCCTTTGCCCGCGAGTCTCGATCATGGCGCGGATGGCGGCATCTACACGCGGCGATGGCACGGTTGCCACAGTACTTTCAACCAGGCGCGTGGCGTGTTCCAGGGCGCGAAATTCTTCAGCGCAGGCGGCGCAAGAGACAATATGCATATTGAGCCGCGCTATCTGTTCTTCTGTGAGATCATCGATAACAGCGAGATAGAGACGCACAACAGCGCAAACTTCCGGGCCGCTTTGATGAGCTGCGGGCAATGGCGGGAGATCGGTTCTATCCATACGTTATGGCTCCTATTTTCCTGCGCCCTCGTCATTAAAACGCTGGTATACTTCCATAAACATACGTTTGGCACGCGAAATACGAGTGGCGGCAGCGTTGGGCGAGATACCCAGAATGTCTCCTATTTCCTGGTATGGGACGCCTTGAGCCGCGCTCAACACGAGCGCAACGGCATAATCACGCGGCATATTGGCAAGCGCGCGCTGGATATGTTCGCGCTCACCAACCTCTGGAATACCCCCGCTATTGGGTGGCAGGTATGACATATCCTCTTCACGGCCCTCGCCCGTATTGTTGTCACGGCGGTCGCGTGTCAGGGGCCACCAGGAGATGCGCTTGCGCCTGCGCAGGTGATCTACGCACAAATTCGTGGCGATACGGTAAAGCCAGGGTGAAAGGTTGTCGCGGTCATAAAGATCATTCCAGGCGATATATGCTCGTGTAAATACTTCCTGAGTGACATCGTCTGCATCTTCCTGGCTACCCAACAAACGATAGATATAGGAGTGAATTGGCCGGCTGAACTTTTCATAGATCGCGCCAAAATCTAACGCGCCCGCGTGCGCAGGGACGCGATTGAGCGCGTCCGCAGACAATTTATGTGTAGGGACCTGATTGAGCGCGTCAGTTGTCTTTTTCGATCTCATGCCGGCATGTGTTCTTTCCAAGTCCCTCGTCTTCACGGGAGGGGCGAGGGTGGTATGGATGTGGAGTGCGGTCGCCCCGGCCCCCTGCGAGCGGTCACGAACTCCTTTTGCCTCTTCCAGAGTAGCTTCCCCAGCAGGCCATGCTGTTAGTATACCAGCATTGACAACGGTAATGCACATGCCGACCTCTCCAGTGTTATGACTTTTTTGTACACGTTTATACACGTTGCAGAGCTAACCATTTTTACAGAGAGGAATCCAGGTACTCAAGTCCTACAGGTTTGATTGCTGCGTTATAGAGTACTCAACCATTCGTCAACATGGGTGAAAGAAAAATAGCACAGGAGAGTATGCTATGGCGAATGCGCGTTTTAGCGGCCTGGGGAAAAGTCCGCGCACTCCACGCCGGATGCCAGTGGCGCTCATTATTCCACTGATTTGTTTCCTTCTTATAGGAGCGTTTTTTGTCTATCGCGTCTCGCCTTCTGGACAGGCCGGGAATGCGCAAGCCAGCACGCTAGTGACGTTGCCCGGACATGTGCCGGGGCTGGAGAAAAATAGCACGCTGCAAGGGCCAGCCGACCCTCATACATCCATAGAGGTGCTGGTTGGTTACAAGCTGAGAAACCAGCAATTACTCAAAAGCTATGTTGATTCGATGTCGCGCCCGCATTCCGTCACAGCCCATCGCTATCTCACACCCGCGCAAATAGCCCGCGCTTTCGCGCCATCGCAGGCCAGCCAATCCGCCGTAATTGCCTACTTGCGGCAGGCGGGTTTCAGCGTCACACAGACCTATAAACATCAACTGGCGATCGCTTTCAAAGGGACGATTGGACAGGCCGAGAGCGCATTCCATATTCAAATCAATAATTACCTTACTCATAGTGGGCGCATTTTTTACGCGCCGGACAGCAATCCGAGCGTACCGGCCAATCTCGCGCCTTTCATCCAGAATATCATCGGGCTGGATAATGCGCGGCAATATACACATCCGCCCATTTTGTCCACCAAACATCTCACTGTTTCTGGAGCCAGTCCGAACGCTGTAAATTGTCTGGCAGCCCAATCCGGCCCAACCTATAACTATTATGTTCCCGGCCAGGTCGCAAGCGCGTATAATCTGACCTCGCTCTATAATGCCGGGTTGCATGGCGAGGGTCAAACGGTCGCCCTGCTCGAACTGGACGACTATAACGCCAACGACATCAACGCTTATAAAAGTTGCTATGGCGGCGCTTCTGTGCCTATCCTCCGCATTCCCGTTATTGGTGGAACAGGCAATCCGCCGGGTGCAGGAGCCGGGGAAGTGGAACTTGATATGGAGCTGGTGTTGAGCGCCGCTCCGAGATTGGCAGGCTTGCGCGTCTACGAAGCGGCCAATAACACTGCGGGCTATCTGGCAGACCTGAACCAGATTGTCAGCGATGCAGTGCCGATCGTCAGTACCAGTTGGGGCAGTTGCGAGTCGAGCGGCTTTGCGCAGGCAGTCTTCACGCAGGAGAGTACGCTGTTCATGGCTGCCGCCGCGCAGGGCCAGACCATTTTCGCGGCCTCCGGCGATAGCGGCAGCAACGATTGTAGAAATGCCACGCCTACTACGCCGAGCGTAGACGACCCGGCTTCTCAGCCATTTGTCACTGGCGTAGGTGGTACATCACTCTCTATCGCAGCCAATGCAAGCTATGGCTCTGAGACTGTATGGAACAATAGCGGCAATGCCAGCGGCGGTGGTCAGAGTATCCTCTGGGCTATGCCAAACTGGCAACAAACGGCGAGTACCAATATCGCCGGTTTTAGCTCCAACGTGCCATGCGGCGCACCCGCCGGTAGCCTCTGTCGTGAAGTACCCGATGTTTCCTTCAATGCCGATCCCTCTGTGGGCTACCTCGTCTATTGCACAGTGCCATTCGCTGGATGTAGCGCGAACTCGCCCTGGCTTGCCGTTGGTGGCACCTCGGCGGCGGCTCCCATGTGGGCGGTTATGACCGCGCTCGTTAATGAGAAATCACTGGCTAATGGCGGTTTCAATCTGGGTTTCCTGAATCCACTGCTCTACTCCATCGATAAAAATGCTGGTGGAACCCACTATAGCAGCGATTTTCATGATGTGACCGTTGGGAATAACTATCTGACCGCCGATGGTCATAATGAATATCCGGCGGGAACCGACTACGACATGGCGACTGGCCTGGGCAGCCCCAATGCGGCTTCGCTGGCAAACGATCTTGTGATGCTCTCGGCTGCCCAACTCGGTTCGCGTAACTCGCCTGCCAATACCACCTGGTACTTCGCCGAAGGCAGCGTGGGCGGCAGCTTTAGCGAGTACATCACGCTGCTCAATCCTGACCCGGTTCACACGGCTACCGTCAACGTCACCTATCTTTTTCAAAATCAACCCGCCGTTGTCAGGCAACATCTTGTTCCACCCAGCACGCGCGGGACGGTCAATGCTAATGATGATCTCGGTATATCCAGCACGGCGGCGCAGGTAGCTATCTCGGCCATCGTGCAGTCGATCAGTACAGCGAGCAACCCGACTATCGTACCCATTATCGCGGAACGCCCCATGTACTTTAGCTTCCACGGCATCAAGAGCGGCACCGATGTAATGGGCGCGACCAATGCCACCAGTACGCTTTTCTACTTTGCCGAGGGCGATAATCGCCAGTCGAACCCGACTACCAACAGCACCTTTATTACCATCCTGAACCCCAGCACAACCACCAGCGCCCAGGTGACAGTCACCTATTACAGCAATGGCGTTGTGGCGGAAACGGATGTGCTGAACGTCGGGCCGTTGCAGCGTGGTACGGCTATTCCCCGGCTGCGCCAGCAATTCGCCATCAAGGTAACATCCACTATTGGTATCGTGGTTGAACGTCCTATGTACTCCTATGACAACGTCGCTACAGGCGGTGGGTGGACGAGCGGAGCGGCTTCCGCCGTTGGCGCGACTTCGCTTGGTACCAACGCGGGCAGCGACTGGCTATTCGCGGAAGGCTATACCGGCACCCACAACGACTTCCAGGAATACCTGGTGCTGGCGAATTTCACCACAAGCAATGTCATCGCGGATGTCAAACTGGAGTATACGAACGGCACTGTGCAAACCGTCCCTGTTACGGTCAACGCGCTCAGCCAGTACTACTTCGACGTGAACAACGCTTTCAGCCATCCCATCGCTGGTTGCTCCTGCGCGCCGACTCCATCGGTCTCGGCGGAGGTTTATGCTACTACGCCTGCGATTGTGGCGGAACGTCTGATGTACTTCCACTATGGGCCGCAGTTCATCTCCGGCACCACCGATGTTGTGGGCGAGGCCGGGCCATCCAGCCACGCCGTCTACTCCTTCGCGGAGGGCTATACACTGGGCAGCTTCAACGAGTATTTGACTCTACAGAACCCCAACAACGCTACCGAAACAGTGGCGATCACCCTGTTTGCCGACTCGACCATCGAGCAGGAAATGCTGCAACTGCTGCCGCATAGCCGCACAACGGTCTATATCAATAGCTTTATTGTGCCGCTGGCGAT
>JBOGTO010000137.1:0-3127 GCA_050695155.1 Ktedonobacteraceae bacterium | reverse complement strand
GCCGTATACTACTCGTATAATAGTTGCGCATGATAGATCATATGGTTCAAGAGAAAGAGAGCAGAGATCATGGACTTTTCGCTCAATGAAGAGCAGGCGGCAATTCGTGAAACTTGCCGTGATTTTGCCGAACAGGAAATCAAACCGCGTGCCGAGGAAATGGATCGCACCAGCCAGTTCCCTTATGACATCGTGCATAAGATGGGCGACCTGGGCTTACTGGGATTACCTTTCCCTGAAGAATACGGCGGCGCAGGAGCCGATTTCCTCTCCTACTGTATCGCCATCGAAGAAATCTCGCGTGGCGACGTTTCTGTCGGCATCACTATGGAGGCGCACACCTCTCTGGGAGCCAGCCCGTTTTACCTCTTCGGCAGCCAGCAACAAAAAGAGCAATATCTAATCCCCCTTGCGCGTGGCGAAAAACTCTGGGCCTTTGGCCTGACCGAACCGGGAGCCGGTTCCGACTCCGGCGGCACGCAGACCCGCGCCATTTTGCGCGATGGCTACTGGCACATCAACGGCTCCAAAGCCTTCATCACCAACGCCGGTACCGACATGACGGGCGGCGTCACCATCACCGCCGTTACCGGCAGGCGACCAGACAAACGCAACGAAATTACCAATATCATCGTTCCCAGAGACACTCCCGGCTACATCATCAGCAACGCCTACAAGAAAATGGGCTGGAAAGCCTCCGATACACGCCCTCTCACCTTCGATGATTGCATGATCCCCGAAGGCGACATCCTGGGCAAACGCGGCGACGGCTTCAAACAATTCATGCAGATTCTCGATGCCGGGCGCGTCGCCATTGCCGCGCTCTCCGTCGGACTTGCCCAGGCCTGCTTCGATGAAGCGTTGGCCTACGCAAAGGAGCGCAAGCAGTTTGGTCAACCCATCAGCAAATTCCAGGCCATCCAGTTCAAGCTGGCGGACATGGATACAGAAATCGAACTGGCGCGTTTAATGTATTATAAAGCTGCCTGGTTACACATGCAGGGCAAACCATACACGCGCGAGGCGTCCATTGCCAAGCTCTTCGCTTCAGAAACCGCCAAACGCGCCGCCGACCAGGCCGTACAGATTCACGGCGGCTACGGTTTCATGGACGAATACCCTGTCTCGCGCTACTGGCGCAACGTCAAAATCAACGAAATCGGTGAAGGCACCAGCGAGGTACAGCGTATGCTCATCGCCAAACTCCTCGGATGCTAATTCACCAGTCATGGAGAAATCATTGGATATTACTCCCACCTCCCAGAGCATTGCCAGCAGCAATGCGCAGGCCCAACACGCTCATAAGAACCTCTTAGAGGGCATCCACTTCAAATTCCCCACGTTCAAGCACGACCACCCTGCTGTCATTGACGTGAATGAGGTCGCTGATGAGAGAATGACTATGGGGCAGAGGGTTGCTGATAGGGTGGCAACTACAATGGGGTCATGGCGGTTCATCATCACTCAAGCATCGATTATGGTGATCTGGATCATACTCAACCTTGTTGGCTGGTTCTACCACTGGGACATCTATCCTTTTGTACTCTTGAATTTGGCAATGTCAGCCCAGGCTGCGTTCGCCACGCCGCTAATTATGATGTCCCAAAACCGTCAAGCAGAGAAGGACCGTCTCACCGCACAGAATGACTACGTAACTGACTGCAAGGGCGAGGAAGAAATCCGCTTCATCATGAATCACCTGGATCACCAGGATGAACTCATTCTCCAGATCGTCAAGCGTCTTGAAGAACAGCACACGGAGATGAAGGAACATCTCAACCGTCTCGACCCGACGCTAGCGCAAAAGCTGGGCATGGATGTAGTTGAGTTAAGCAAAGAACTCACTGACGAAGACGGCGTAGCTGGCAATTCGTAGCATACCAGTGCGAAGCCTACTTCGGCCAGTTGAATGCGAAGAAATCCACCGGTGAAAGCGCACTCTGAATCTGACCCGGCGCATTGTTGGTAGCGTTGTTCGTCGTGGGGTTGTTGGCTAGCCATACAGCAGAGTCGCCATTGACTGCCAGGAACGCCGCTCCATTCAGGGTATTGCCGGTTGTCACATCGTTCTGCGTGGGTACATCGTACATCTCGTACCCTTTAGCATTCTGCCAGAGCGCAAAATCCGAGCCAACTTGCAGGGCGTAAGCTGGCCCACCATTATTCAAAGAGGTGAGCGGCGTCAGTACCTCGCTATCGAGCGGCTGTCCGAACACCTGTCCGGCTACTCCGGTATCCAGCGCCGGGGCGTAGATACTCGAATCCGTGCGTGGAATAAGGGTTGGGCTTACTTGAGATGTGGCAGTTGTAAGCGGCGTTGCGCTGGCGGCGGGCGTTCCCGTCGGTGCATTGCCGTTGGAGACAGTTGCGGTACTCACCCAGAACAGCATATCGTCCGCGATTTGCGGGTGGAACGACATACCATCATCGCGGAAAACTCCCTGTTGTAGCGCCGATGTGGTATTTCTCTCCCATCTTTTATGGAAGGTGTACGCAGGCCCAGGCTGTGTAACTTCCTGCTGCATCAAGATGTTGCTGCTCAATATACCGGTGTCGGACATCCATTCATCGGCCCAGTAGACCTCGGTTGCATTGCTATTCGCGGTTGGTGAAGTCAGGATATGCCCGGAATCGGTTTGCGCAATCTCACTGGCGGCGGGTTTGCCTGCTAAATCCAACTGGTATTCCAGCAAATGTGATGTTCCCTTCGCATCAATCGTTGTGACGAGCAGCACGCTTTGCGTCAACCAGACGCCCTGCACGGGTGTATGCACCCATGTTGGAGCAGTTGATTGGTCAAATGTCCCTGTAAGGAGTATAGTCGGCGTGATAGGAACCGGCGATTGCGCAACCTGGGACAGTGGAAGCATACGCAAGCTCCAGGGCAGCAAGTCTGTATTAGGAACGGTTTTATTTAGGCGCGTGATTGGCTTATCAAACTGCAACCATACCAGCCACTGCGGCGTACTTGCCAGTACAATCATCGGCTGATCGCCGGGCTGTTCCAGGAGTGGCGTACTCTTTTTAGTGGCGCGGTCGAGTTGTAGCAGCATCCAGGCGCTGTTCGTATCGTCTGAATAAGCAGTGTAGTAGATATTATTGCGATTAGCTACCGCGCTAGCGACAT
>JBOGTO010000136.1:0-3574 GCA_050695155.1 Ktedonobacteraceae bacterium | reverse complement strand
CTCTGGCGGTCGCCTTGTACACCCCACAACGTTGGGAGAGAGCTACACATCACCTGCAAGGGCGGAGCCAGATATGTTTTTTAAATTGTTACCTCAAAATGCCAGAGTTGTAGGGGCGGTTGCTCGAATTGTCCCGTTGGGTCGGCGGCTCGTATCATCAAATGTCGCGCCTCGACGGGGGGCGGCGGGCTAAAGCGCGCGTAGCCCTGGTAGACGGCCATGTTGGGGTCGCTGCTCAGTTCCGAACGCGCGAACAACATGCCTCCACGATCTCCTTCCCACTGGTTGCCGGTGTTGTCAGAAAGTTGGAAGATGATGCGCGGCACAAAGGCAAAGCCTGCTCCAAATGGCGGGCGAATCCATACATAATGCAGTTCAAAATGTTCCTGGTAAAGTTGTAACTCGCGCAGCATCATAGTGTGATCTTGCTGTTTCTGTTCCAGTTCAATGATGATGGTGCGCAGCGGCTCCCTTTTTGCGCTCGTGATGGGAGGCCTGGGTAGTTCTTGCGGCGCGGCAATCACTACCGGCGGGCGCGAAGCCAGTTCCAGGGCGCGCGGTGAGAATGGCGCGGGATCATGTAAAATTTCAAGACATAGCTCCAGGCACACATCGCAGATGTAGGCGGCTCCGGGGCCAGCTACCATATGTTTGACTTCGGGGGGCCGTTTTCCGCAGAATGAACATCGAGCCAGTGACCTGTCAGTACTCATGTGACCTTCCTGGTCATCGGAAAGGGTCGTCTTTGCCCTTAGCGGTGACGTAACGCGGCGCTTGCCGCATGGCGCAATCCGAGACGTTCAAGCATTGAGGCATGGGCTTCCCACTCCAGCGTGTCGTCGAGGTCGATGGGCGCGGTCAGGACGCCGTTTATCGCGTCATTCGCGCCCTTCTTTTTCGCAGCACGTTTCTTCTGGCGCGCTCCCTGCGCTGATCGCTCATCAAGCGAGAGGCACCTGGGGAAGATTTTCTTCAGGTCCTCGTCGCTCAATGCGTAGGAGCGGCGCAAGGCTAATGCCAGCAAATGATCGGCAAAATGCGGGTTTTTGGGTAGGAGTGACCCGTGCAAATATGTGCCAAACGCATTGCGATACACGGCTCCTTCGGTATGATCTTCAGAATTATTGCCATGTCCCTTCAGCACTTTGCCCAGGGGCTTTGCCGTGCCGAGATAGGTGCGCCCGCCGTGATTTTCAAAACCTACTAATGTACTGCCGTTCCAATCGATGGCGATATTGCCAATGCAGCGCGGCACGTTGGCTCCTTTGTGAATGGTCCAGGCGTCGAAGATGCCCAGGCCGCGCATGTCAGGACCAACAGCAGGCCGGTAATAGTGCGCAAGCAATTGATAGCCGCCGCACACGGCCAGTACCGGCATATCGTCTTCGACGGCGGCCCACAGCCCGATACCTTTCATGTCGAAGATATCTTGCGCGACGGGGGCCTGTTCTCTATCCTGTCCTCCTCCGATGAAGAGCAGATCGTATTCGTCGGGCGCGAGCGCGTCGCCAATGCCCAGTTGGACTACGCGCAGCGCTATGCCGTGCATCTGACAACGGCGTTGCAGAGTGATGATATTGCCTCGATCTCCATAGAGATTCAACTGGGCGGGGTACAGGTGTCCCAGAGTCAGCGTGAAAAGCGGGTTGTTGCTCATGTTCACGGGCCTTTCTCCTCCCAGTAATGCGGTGTCAATCCACGGCGTTCGAGTTCGCGGTGGATGTCTAACAATCCAGTGTACGTGGGTATGACGAATAACGTTTCACCCACAGGTGTTTCTTGCAGGGCGTGATCGAGCGCGTAAGCCAGTCCATACGTTTGCGCAACCTTTGTCGCGGGTCGCAATTTGCGTGCTTCCGTTAATTTCCCATTTGATTGAGCGCGGTCGTTTTCACTTGCCTGTATCCGAGATACTGAAATTTCTTTGCCCCCGGCGGCGCGAATAGGCGTGAGCGGGACGATGCTCATGGCCTGTGTATCGATGCCCGCGTACTTCAGGCGCAGGCCGAGATCGAGCGCGCGCGTTCCCGTCACGGTCAGCGTCGTCGTTTGCTGTGCTATACGCTCGAAATCAACGTCCCAGATCCAGGAAATGTCGCGCCCATCGGCGATGTTATCGTTCAACATTAGCAGGACATGCCGTTTTTCGCCTTCGCTGAAGAGGGTGCGCAGCACTTCGTTGAAGCCGGTGGGGTTTTTTGCCAGCAAGATACGGATGGTGCGGCCAGCGACCTGCACACGTTCTCCGCGCCCAAAGGCCGGTTTAAATTGCTGGATGCCGGAAACGATCGGTTCCCAGTTGATCTGTAATGCCTGTGCCGCCGCAACTGCTGCCAGGGCGTTGTAGATGTTGTATAGACCCGGCAGGGGGATCACGATTTCGCCCTGCTGTGTAGGCGTCTCAACGGCGATGCGCAGTTGATCGAAAGCGTTCATGGTGACGCTGGTTGCTCGCACGTCGGGCTGCGGGCGCGTGCTGCCGCAGTTCGGGCAGTGATAATGTCCCAGATGACTGTAGAAACGCATGGAATAGACCAGTTCCGCGCCACATTTTGCGCACGCGCGCGTATCAATCGTCTGGTGACGCTCCGCTGAGGTGCCTTGCGCCGCCAGGTCAAGCGTGGCATCGTCGATGCCGAAGTACACGACGTTGTCCGGGCGCGACTCAGCCAGTCGGGCCACCGCCGGGTCATCAGCGTTCAGTATCATGGTGGCGCTTGTGGGCAGCGCGTTGACGGCCCGTTGCCAGCGAGTGGAGACGCTATCCACTTCTCCATAACGATCAAGTTGATCGCGGAAAAGATTGGTAAAAACGGCCACGCGCAAGGGAACAGCCTCGATAATGTGCGGCACGACCGCCTCATCGACCTCAAAAATCGAGATAGCCTGGCCCGCTCGCCGCAAATTTCCGCCGGGCCGCGCGCGGATGACCAGCGCGCCCGCGATGCCGCGCATCAGGTTGGAACCCTCGCGGTTGCGCCAGACGCGCAGACCCGCGTCGCTCAGAATGGCGGCAATGAAGCCACTGGTGGTCGTTTTGCCATTGGTACCCGTCACCAGCACGCTGCCATAGGCCAGTTGCGAGGAAAGATGGTTGACAATATCGGGATAGATGCGCTGTGCCACGACTCCCGCGATGCTGGTGCCGCCGCCCAGGTGCAACCGACGACTAATAGCGCCGGCGGCGCGTCCTCCTATCACGGCAAGCCCTGCCCGCAGCGAGCGCGTCTGGCGTTTCGCGGTACGCTTGCTGTTGGTTGCCCTGCGCACATTAGAGGAAGGCGAGGTTTCCCGTTCGCTCTCTCGTTTGCGTGCACGCTTCTCTCGATCCACCGGTGGAGAAGACTTTTTATCAGGCATAATGATTCCTCCAACAAGCTATACCACAATAGTACAGTTGCAGTATAGCTTGCTGCCGCAATAGGGTCAAGTGCAAATGTTCTCAATTTTCGCCAGGGCGGGGACAAGCCCCTTTCACCAGTAGTTTTTTTGAGATGCGCCGATCTCGCCTGTCATTCGTCGCTTTGCTTTGTCATTCTGAGCGCAGCGAAGAATCTCTCGCCAGGGACTGAGA
>JBOGTO010000135.1:0-7149 GCA_050695155.1 Ktedonobacteraceae bacterium | reverse complement strand
CAGGTGGCTCCTTTTTAATGTGAGATGAGATATGGTGTCTGGCCGCCGGCCAGACACCATATCTCATCTCACATTAAGTGTTTGCGAAGCGCCGCAGGCGCTGAGGCGGCGGAAAAGATAGGCTAGTTTTGCCCTTTGGCAATTAGATGCCTGGCATTACGTCGATGTGAATATGCTCTGAGCGGAAAGGCATGAGGTTCAGGAAAGAGGGCGATACCTCTATCTTGATGTCCTCGACTCCGGTCGGCCCGGCACTTCCACTGGCAATATCGCTATGCGCCTGGTCCACGGTCTTACCAGTCAGGTACTGGCTAAGTTCCTGCGTGTTCACCTGTAGCATAGTCAGCCCTTTGGCTGACAGGGTAATGTCGATGGTCGAGCCATCTTTGCTAGCTGTGCTGTTGACATTACTGAGCGTGATGGGTAATTGCGTGGCGAGCGTATAAGGTCTCGGTTTCGTGGCGAGCGCCGCCGAGTTGAGTTGTGACTTCGCTGCCTCTACCAGGCTGTTGCTGCGCACGACAAGCACGCTAACCTTTGTGCTAAGCGTTCCTGTAAAAGCTTTGTTGGGGAGGGGCGAGCCTACGGCTGGCACCTGGGTCAGTTGCTCTTCTGGCAAAGATTGCGCGCTTCCCACTATATCCGGGGAGAGCGTACCCGCAATATCGCCCTGGTGCAACTGGCCGCGCAGCCAGTTCTTAACCTGGGTTTGCAACTGTGAATGGAGCGAATTTTTTAAGTTCTGTAGGTCGTTCTGCGTAACGGTTGCTACCTGCGCCGCGCCCCCACCGGTTAGCGCGCTGGGATTGGTCACGCTCAAGTTGATTTGCGCTGAAGAGAGATTGCTCGCCTGAGCAATCGTGGTAATACTTGTGGCCGGGACGACGGTGATAGTATTCGCGCCGACATTGCCGGAATTGCCAGGATTCTGTGCTTGAACTGGCACCGGAATGGGCGAATTGCCGCTAGTGGTGGGCGGAATTACTGCATTGGCAACGGTAACAAAGGGAATAGACCCTGCCCCGGCATTGGTAGTGAGCTGGGTATTCGATGGAATTGTCACCAGTTGTTGCCCATTGTTTGTGAAATTAACGATGCCGGAAGCTGCGGTGTTGCCCTGTTTGGTCGTTCCGGTGGCTGTACCCGCTCCTGTGACGCTGGCATTATAAGTGAGAACCTGCGATGCTACCGAATTGGGAAACTTGCTCTGCGTTTTAGTTGAGGCTATCAGTTTGATCGAGTTCAAACTGAGGGTCTTTGATGGCACTGCAATAGTGACTGTCGCGGTTGTGCCATAGTAGAGAAAGCCAATGCCAACCAGCAAGAGCAGCAGGAGTACAACAATGACGATGGTAGCGACTCTGCTGCCACGCCCCCGCGATGCTCGCCTGGGCTGGCGGCGTGGAGGCGGAGCGGCTGGTATCCTGCTGCGCGTGACTGGCCTGGGCTGAGTTTGAGCGACTGGCCTGGTATTCACATTACGTGTGGGCGGCTGTTGCTCCACAGGCGCGGGCAACGGCGCGCTCCGGCTACCCGCCCTGGGAGCATTTAATGCGCCGGATGGTCGGGGCCTGTTCGAGCGTATAGACGTTGGTCGATCTGACGGTGGTGGCGGCAGGAAATCCTCATCTTCTTCGTCAAGCCTGCGCTGCAGCTTTCCCGAACGAGCGCCGCGCCCCCTCGTATCGCTGGCAGGCGCTGGAACGTCTATATCAGGCTCATTGAAGAACGCATTGTCCCACTGGCGCGCCGGGAAATCCTGCGAATTGCCAGGCAAGTCCTGGTCGTCCAAAAACTCGATTTTATGCACATCGGTGGGAATATCGGTCACATCGGGCGCTATGTCATCTACATCAGGCGCAAAGGTTGGGCCGTGCTGTTCAGGCAGGAGCGACGGTGAAAACTCCTCAACATCGCCCTCGAATGGATTGGCATGAAACGGTTCCGGCGGCGTACTAAAGTGCGATGTAGGAACGCGATCAACCGCGTCCCTGCTGGCCGGTTCCTGCCCGTTGAGCGGGGGGTTGCTTGCGGTTCCCTCCTGCGCGGCCTCGCGGATGCGCCGCGCCGTATCATAATCCTGCATATAGGGGTCTTCATGCTCTTCGTCATCAGGATGGGCAGTCAGCGGACGCGCCGTGGGAGCCTGTTTCTCATTAATGCCAAACTCGAAAGGCTGGTCAAACGGATCGTCTTCGATAATCTCTACCGGTGGGTAATCCTCCTCTTTGCCCTGTCGGCTCGTGGGTTCTTCCGGGCGCGCGGCTGGGTTTTCCTGTTGATGCCAGGTGCTTTGTGGGGGCCGGGTCTCGGTTGGCAGATCTTCGATCAAGGGAGGCGCCGGTGGAAGCGGTTCGCGCTGGCGCATAGAGCGGCCATCAACGGGGCCTCGATTGACGGGACCACGCTGGCGTTGTATCCCTCTTCGCTCGGTGATGCCGCGTTGGGGTTGGGTACGCTGCGAAAGGGGAACGCGCGTTTTGCCGGTCGAGGAGCCTTCCTGGGGTTGGCTCGTGCGAAAACCGGCGGCTTTGGCGACCGCGCGTACCTGGCGATCTGGGCTGATAACCTGGATTTCTTTGCCCAATTCGCGCGCGCGGGCGTGCAGTAGCCGCCAACCGACATTGCTGCGCAATTGCGTCTGCTGCGGCACCACCATGATAATGCGCCGCGCCGGGACTTCCTCAATCTTCTCGCGCACTCTGGTCAGCTCATCGTTCGGGTCTAAATAAATGATCTGCTCTTCTGGCATTGCCCTGCTCTCCCCCTACAATTGATGTATTCTGCTTTTTAGATATGCATGCGGTGAATAACCCGGTTAAGTGCGTGTTCCAACACGTTGGTGTCATCTTGCAATTCGATTGCCTGGTATGCCAGCGCCATAGGTGTAATATCCTGAGCGCTCTTGAGAAGGTTCCTGGGATCGGAAATCGTGTTAACCATGCCTGGCTGGATGATTTCAATCAGCGGGTCGCGCGAAAATGGCAGGCGATCTTTCCACGGGAAGTTCTCAAGTCGCTCGCGCAGGTCTGGTAATGCGGAGCCGCCGCCTACCAAATAAATGGCCGGTGGCAAGAGTTCATCCTTTGCCAGTTCGTCGACCAGCAGTTCGATGCTATCCATCCAGGTTTGTGTTTCGGGCGCGAGGATTGCGCGCACGTCGTCGCGCTCGCTGCCTTTGAGACCGCCGGTACTATAGAGTAATTTGAGATTTTCGGCCTCTTTGAGCGATAACCCTTTGCTGGATGCCAGTCGCCGCGTGAAGGTGCGCCCGCCCAGCGCGAACATGCGCGTCTCTTCAATGCCGCCCTGGCGCACCAGCGCGATGTCGGTGGTGCCGCCGCCAATGTCAATGAAAATGGCTCCGCTGTCCGGCCCCGCATCGACGCTCAAACAACGCGCCAGGGCGTATGGCTCGGCCACAATCGAAATCAAGGTCAGGTCAAGCCCTTTGGCAACCGTTTCGAGCGCGCCAAGCTGCATAAGCGGCGCGAATGAGCTAAAGACGGTCAACTGGAAGTGGCGACCACGAAAACCGATAGGATTATGCACCGTCTGTCCATCGATGCGCACCGAGATAACCGCCGCGTTTGTCAGGCGTACCTCGACGTTTGAATAACCAATTTCGGTAGCGATACGCTCTTTGGCCGCCTTATGCAGCTTCGACTGCGCACTGGAGATGGCGCTTTCCAGTTCATCTGGCGTGATCTCTTTGGTCGGGTCCTGTCTTTGTTTGGTGATAGTAATCGAGCTGCCCTTGACCAGTTCACCGGCGATGCCGATGACAGTTGGCGGCGCAATGATGCCTCCTGCTGACTGTTCGGCCTTAACTAAGGCTTCGTTGCAGTTCGCAATCACACCTGGAATGTCGATCACCATGCCATCAGACATGTGTGTGTAGCTCTGCTGGTTGCGTCCAACTCCCAGCACTTCGCCGATACCATCTTCCTGCACTTCTATAATGAGCGCTTTGGCGTATGCCGTGCCGATATCGAGAGCGGTGTAAAGCTGATTCTGGTTGTCGCCTCCTGAGCGCAATGGGGCATAGGCTCCATCGTGTTCATAGTCGTTCCCGTTCTCTTGATCGCGTCCAAAAATGAGGTTGCGGATACGTCGCAACAAGGGATTGATCATGTATTATTTCCTGATCTATGCCAGTTACCGGATATTATTGCTCGCCTCTCGAGTACGTTATAGCACATTAGTCATGCTATGTAAAATTCACCTCTACCCTTTGAGAGATTCTTTGACCAGCCTGGGAACCATACTCAGGGCCGCGCCCAGTTCGGCTTTGTTTTTGCCGCCGCCCTGGGCCGATTCGGGCCTGCCGCCGCCTTTTCCGCCCAGGCGGTCTCCGATGGCTCCGGCGATCTTGCCTGCATGCAGGCCGCGTTTCGTCAGTTCGGGCGAGACGCTTACTTGTAAGCCAACACGCTCTTCGAAATTGCCCGCCAGCACAACTACACCTGGTTTGCCCAGCTTATGTAATACTACGTCGCCTATCTCCCGTAATACACGATCATCGGGTACGTTGGCGCTGACGGCGACGACGGGAACACCCGCCACGTCTTGCGCGGCGCGAGCGAGCGTTTCCGTTTGCTGGATGGCGGCTTCGCGCTGGAATTGCGCCACCTGCTTTTTCGCGGCGGCCAGTTCATGCGTCATCTGTTCGACACGCGCCTCAAGCTGCTCGGGCTGCGTTTGCAGGGTCGCACTAATGGCGTCTACAGTGGCGGAGCGATGACGCAGGTACGCTTCCGCGCCGCGCCCCGTTAGAGCCTCGATACGGCGAATACCGGCGGCGATGCTCGTTTCCTGCACGGTTACATAAATGCCGATTTGACCGGTAGAGGCACAGTGTGTGCCGCCGCAAAGCTCGGTGCTGCTACCCATCGAGACGACGCGCACGTTGTCTTCATACTTTTCGCCGAACAAGGCCATTGCGCCCGTCTGTAATGCTTGCTGCAAGGGCATGATAGTGGTATGCACGGGAAAATCGGCGCGAATCCAGCGATTGATTTGTTCGTCCACCTGCGCCTGTTCCGAAGCGGTCAGCGCGCGCGGGCTGGCGAAGTCGAAGCGCAGGCGTTCCGGCTCGACCAGCGAGCCGCGCTGCTGCACCTGTGGACCGAGCAGATCGCGCAATGCTCTGTGCAGCAGGTGTGTCGCGCTGTGATTGCGTATGGTATCTTCGCGGCGTTGCGCGATGACGTTGGCCTGTGTGCTGTCGCCCACGCGCATGTAGCCTTCGCTAATCTCGCCATAATGGACGATCAACCCTTTGAGTGGGCGGCGCGTATCCTGTACTGAGAAGACGCCCATTGAACCTGTAATCTCGCCATGATCGCCAATCTGCCCGCCACTTTCGGCATAGAACGGTGTGGAGTCGAGCATGACCAGCGCGGCTTGCGGGGCGCTGATCTCTTCGACCTCGACGCCATCTACCACGAGAGCAACTACTTTGCCAGCGCCAGCGATGCCCTGGTAGCCTGTAAATTCGGTCGGGCCGACGCGCTTGAGAATAGCGGTCAGCGCCTCCTCGTCTTTGCCCTGCGCGAAGGTTGCCGTAGCGCGGCTGCGCTCCTGTTGCTGCTGCATGGATTGCTCGAAGCCGGAGATGTCAACGGTGAAGCCATGTTCAGCCGCGACTTCCTGCGTCAGTTCGAGCGGGAAGCCATGTGTATCATACAGTTTGAAAGCGGCGTCGCCCGGAATGGTCGTGTGGCCGCGCTGCTTCAAATCCTCGAGCAGGTTATTGAGCAGGAATAGACCAGCGTTCAGCGTTTGACTAAATTTCTTCTCTTCCAGGCTCAGTATTTCGACGATGCGGTCGCGCTGCAAGCCCAGTTCAACATAGTGACTCTTCATGAGATTGATAACGGTATCCGCTGCTTCGGACAGGAACGGCTTGTCCAGCCCCAGCAGCTTGCCATGTCGCACGGCGCGGCGCAGGATGCGGCGGAAAATGTAGCCGCGTCCCTCGTTGCTGGGCAATACGCCATCCGCCGCCAGGAAGACCAGCGCGCGCCCGTGATCGGCTATCACGCGCAGGGACGTATCCGCCTTGGCGTCTTTGCCGTAGCTGGTATTGGCGAGCGCGGCGAACTTGTCGATAATGGGGCGGAACAGGTCGGTATCAAAGACTGATTCTTTGCCCTGTAATACCATGCTGACGCGCTCGAGACCCAGCCCTGTATCTATATTCTTTTTGGGCAGCGGCGTTCTGGTACCGTCCAGGTCCTGGTAAAACTGCATAAAGACCAGGTTCCAGATTTCCAGGAAACGCTCGCATTCGCAGCCCGGCTTGCAATCAGCCCTGCCGCAGCCATGCTCGACGCCACGATCATAATAGATTTCGGAATCGGGTCCGCATGGCCCGGACGCTCCCGGAGGTCCCCACCAGTTATCTTCGAGGCGCACAATCGCCTCATCAGGATAACCTGCTATCTCGCTCCACCAGTGCGAAGCCTCGTCATCCTCTGGATGCACCGTTGGATACAGCAGATTGGCGGGTATTTTGAATACCTGAGTCAGCAGTTCCCAGGCGAAGGTGATGGCCTCGCGCTTGAAATAGTCGCCGACCGAGAAATTGCCCATCATTTCAAAGAAGGTGAGGGAACGTTCGTTGCCTACTTTGTCGATGTCGGTGGTGCGGAAGCACTTCTGCGCCGAGGTCAGGCGTATGGCGGGAGGAGTCTCGCGTCCCAGAAAGTAGGGAATCATCTGCTGCATACCGGCGGTGGTCAGCAGCACCGTCGGGTCGTTGCGCGGCACCAGCGATGAACTTGGCACCCTCAAATGGCCTTTGCTGGCAAAAAAATCAAGGTAGCGTTCGCGGATTTCGGTGCCGGTCAATTTCAACTCTACAGACACGTTAGCCTCCCTCTATTGCGGGCGTTGTATATTTATGACATGTGAAAGGATATATGCGTCATCATGGCCTGCCTATGCAGGGCCATTATATCAAAGGAGGGGAAGACTCGCAATGATTCGCCAGCATGATGCATGGCGACCGCGAGGGTCGCTGTATGTTTTACCCACCTCGTGACCGGAAAGGAGTCCTGACATCGTAGCCTGGCGCGGAGAGGAGCAAAAGCGGTACACTCCTGGCAGAAGAATGATCTATCAACCAGGAGGAACCGTCATGGA
>JBOGTO010000134.1:0-3031 GCA_050695155.1 Ktedonobacteraceae bacterium | reverse complement strand
CATTTTATGCTTGATGTACATCTACTGTTTGTGTGCTTCTAAATAGATCAACAATGCCATTGCGTCGAGGCGCATGACGTTTTCTTGCGAACCCTGCACCTTAATGGCTCCTTGCATGTAGTTTGAGGCGGGGTTCTCATCTCCCCAGAAAATGTTCGCCAGGTCTTCGCTGCCGCCGCGCACGATCAGGTCGGGCTGCTCCTGCGCGCCATCGCTCACGGTAGATTTACCACCTCTGATGGTCATAGTGAAAGTAGCATCTATATCAGTGGCCTCGATATAGATGACGCAATTCCAGTTTTTCAGGGAACGCAGCACTCGCTCATTTTTGCTGCCGTTGGCTACGTAATCATCAAGAGCTTCGCGCAATTCTTCGCGTGTTGCCATCCACTTATTCCTCCTTTATTGTAACGCGATGCAGGGCGTCCAATACCTCGGCTGCTGCGCGCTGGCCCGATTGAATCGCGCCATCAAGGTAGCCATTCCAGACGGTAGCGGTTTCCGTGCCTGCCCAGTGCAGGCGACCAATGGGAGCGCGTAACGCCTCGCCATAGCTTGTCCAGCCGCCCGGTACCATGATACCAGCATAGCAGCCGCGTGTATATTCTTCATCCGCCCAGTTTTGTTCGATGTATTCGTAAGGGTACGCGGCCTTTTCGCCAAAGTAGCGCGCCAGGCAAGTCAGCACAGCGGCGCTGCGCTCTTCCAGGGTGCGCCTGCCCCATATACGCGCCTCGTTGCCCTCGATAAAGCCCATTAGGACACCCGGTTTGCCGCTTTCCGGCGAATTATCGAAAGTTACACGCACGATGCCATCAAAGCTTGTCGCCTGGCCCGAAAAGCCCTCCTCGCGCCAGAAAGGAGTTTCATAGAGGCAATGTACTTTGATGATCGTACCCATTGGCATACGCTGCGTCAACTGGTCGCGGTACCCAGACAGCGCGGGCCTGTAGCGCAAACGACCCGCCAGCGTGGGCGCAATGGCGACAATTGCTCGCTGCGCAGAGACCATCACGTTATCGCCTTCCACGCGCACGCCTGTCGTATCCTGCGAGATGGTATGCACAGGCACATTAAGTATGACGCGCTCGCCCAACTCTTGCGCTACTTTGTTGGCTATCGATTGCGAGCCGCTGTGAAAGCGCCTTTCCTGCGCTCCCCGCGCCACGCTCAAAAGCTGGTTGAGGTTGCCGCCCGAATGGATGTAAAAGAGGAAATGCAGGAAAGACAGGTCTTGCGGCTCGACGGAGAAAACGGCCTGCACCCCCAGCGTAAACAGGTTACGCACCTGCTCGGATGCAATATGCTGGTTCATCCAGTTTGCCACTGTTTGCGCGTCCCACTCCATTGCCGAGGGCGCGTTCCAGGGAGCATCCAGCGGCACCTCGTTCGCCATTATGTTCAGGTCCAGTATGGTTTCGACGGTCTCCATCGTAACTAGAGGATCGACGGTCGAAATAGCGCCCTCGTAGGTCATGCGCTGCCCATGCTGGTATTCAATGTTTTTGCCTTCATTATAGGTAGGAAATGTGGCGACGCCAACCGCTTCCGCCAGTGCCGCCAGCCGGTCCTGAGTCGGGCCAATCCACTGCCCACCGAGATCTATGGGCGTACCGTCGCTGGCAGGTCGCGTATAGGAACGCCCGCCCACGCGGTCGCGCGCCTCCAGCACAACCACATCAACGCCTGCCTCCGCCAGCGAACGCGCCGCGCTAAGCCCCGCAAATCCTGCCCCCACAACCACCACATCAGCCTGTCGCACCTGTTTATCCTGCTGATTCATCAATTCCCCCCATGTAAACTAGATCGTCGTTTTTTGTCCTACGGGTTATCAAGGCAGATATAAATATGACGAGATCATATCATGCGCATTGCCCTTTTTCAACGTGATAGAGATAGAGACCTTTTCTGATAACAAGGGTAACAGATACGAAACAACCCTACAATAAGATATACTATTCACAATATTTACTGTTTCAAAGGAGACAACCGGTATGCTACTTGCGGGCGATATTGGAGGAACAAAAACGAACCTGGCGCTTTTTACGAGCGATAAGGGCTGGCGCGAGCCAGTAGACGAGGCAACCTTCCCCAGTGGGGATTTTCCCAGCCTCGAAGCTGTGGTGCAGGCATATCTCGCGCAACGAAAGGATACCATAGATATTGCCAGTTTTGGGGTAGCAGGCCCCGTCGTGGATGGACATGCCAGCATAACGAATCTGCCCTGGAAGATGGATGAAAAGGATCTGCAAGACACGCTGCATATCCCATCGGTACGCTTGCTGAACGATCTGGACGCCATCGCGCATACCGTGCCATACGTGGATAAGCGCGACGTAGCTACCATCAATGAGGGGCAGGCTATGCCTCATGGCGCGATGGCAGTCATTGCTCCTGGTACCGGCCTGGGCGAGGCTTTTCTTACCTGGAATGGATCGAGCTACCAAGCTCACTCGTCCGAGGGCGGTCATGCCGATTTCGCGCCCGCCAACCTGTTTGAACTTGATCTACTGCGCTACCTGCTCGAACGTTTCCCGCACGTCAGCTACGAACGCATCTGCTCTGGCAAGGGCTTTCCCAATATTTACGCCTATCTCAAAGATGCCGGTCACGCCCTCGAACCCGACTGGCTGGCCGCCGAACTGGCCGGAGTGAGCGATACAACACCAGTCATCATGAAGGCCGCACTGGATACTGAAACGCCATGCGAAATAGCCGCCGCCACGCTCAATACCTTCGTCTCGGTGCTGGGCGCGGAAGCCGGTAACATGGCGCTCAAAGTCCTGGCGACGGGCGGAGTCTACCTGGGAGGCGGTATCCCACCACGCATCCTGCCCTATCTATCAGGCGAGCGTTTTATGCAGAGCTTTCGCAATAAGGGTCGCCTGGGCAAATTGCTTGCCAGCGTCCCCGTACATGTCATCCTGAACCCGAAGATCGCGCTGCTCGGCGCGGCCTTGCACGGCTTCGAGGCTACGAAGGGGTGAGTTGACCAGGGCGGGGGCAGAGCAACACCCCAGGAGGTCTCAAT
>JBOGTO010000133.1:0-3299 GCA_050695155.1 Ktedonobacteraceae bacterium | reverse complement strand
CCTTCCCGCCTTGACTCGACTTTTACATAGCCCTGTAAGGTTGCTATTTGACCGGGCGTGCCAGCACAAGTGCATAGACGCTCGTGGCTCCGGCGGCAAAAAGGGGCGCGGCGCAGGCTTCGAGGGTTGAGGCGGTTGTGCTGACATCGTCGATGAGCAGGATAGCGCGCCCGCGCAGCTGCCCACCCAGAAATTCAGGCGCGCAGGAGAACGCTCCCAGCACGTTTTGTTGTCGTTCACGGGGCTTCAATCCCACCTGGGCAAGCGTGGCGCGATGGCGTACCAGCATATTTTCAAAGAGCGGAATGCCTGTCTGGGCCGCGCAGACTTGCGCCAGTAACGCCGCGTGATTGTAGCCACGCCGCCGGTAACGCTCGCTGTGTAGCGGTACTGGTACGAGGCCATCAGCGCGAATGCTACCGGCAGCGCGGTATGCCTGCACAAGCAATCCTCCAAGCGGTTGCGCCAGGCGCGTATTCCCATCGTATTTAAGCGCGTGAATAAATGATCGCAGTGGCTCCTGGTAAGCGCTTACAGCCCGCAGACCACTGAGTTTGAGCGGAGACGACTGGCAAGAGGCGCACATTCCGCCCGCAGAAAGAGGTGTGCTGCATCGCTGGCATATCGATGTCAGAGGACGTATTTGCGCGAGACAGGCTGAACACAACACATATCCATTGCGCTGGCAGCCTGCGCATTGTGGGGGATAGAGGAGATCGAGAACGCGCTGCATCGCCTGCCTGGGAAGGAGCAGCCCTTGCTTGTCATTCATCTCGCTTGCTCCTGTTCAGCCTCTATTGCCTGTGCATCGTTTTCGGCTGGCTGAATCGAGAGTACATAATGCAAGTGGGGTGAATACCTCAGTTGTACCATCTGCCCCTCGTGTAAACTTTTGTATTGTTCTTCACGAATTGCGAATGTCGTGATTTCTTGTTGAGAAGTGCTGTCGAGTGGCGCTAAGGCTACACCATACCATGCACGTCCAATACGCGGCGTCAGGCCGGGATGTGTTGCGCGTCTCGATTGTGCCTGGCGCGTTCGTTGTGAGTTGCGCAAACCAACAACTTTTCCGCGCATCATCATCTCTGGCTGGTGGAGATCACGCCATCCCCATACAGTCAGGAAGAGCGGATAGGGGAGAAAGAGCAGGCCAAGCGGGATCAGCGCGATTGCCGCAAAAAGATTGCTCAGTGGGCTGCCTCCTGGCAGAGCATAGCGTTGTCCGTGATCTTCCAGAGCATAGAGGTATGCCAGGCGCGGAGAATAATCCAATACTACCGCGTCGCCGATATGGATAGCGCGTTGCTCAGTAGGAGTGATCGCCGGTGTGATAGTGCTTGAACGGCCATTTCTTTGCAGGTGAATGGATAGATGAGGCTGGTTATCCAGTATGCTGGTCGTATAGCCTGTCACCACTCCCGCAATGCGCGTGGGTGGAGCGTTGCTGTCAATGATTATGGAAACCAGCGAGTATATGCCAGCCAGCACGAAGAAAAAAGCCAGGAATAGCAGTGGAACGCCAAGTAAGAGCGCGCGACCCGGCCTGATGCCGGGCCTCCAACTCCACCATGAAAAGGAGTTGGCGTCGCTCTGTTGTCCTGTTTGTCGTCTATTTTCCATCACCCACCGGCCTCTTTCCTGTGATATACTGAGATATAATTCCGGCGTCCAACCGGGCGCAAGGCATATATCTTAGGAGCTGTTTTTCATGGAGAATAATACCGCAAGCCAGACTACAGTTGTTGAAAAGCCCACTACTGAGGGGCGCAAGGCATATGGCACGGCCAAAACCGAGGATTTGCGCGATTCGGGCCTCTGGCGTATCCTCTTGCCAGCCGCCGTAGCGGTCTTTTGCCTGGTACTCGTAGCATTTCCACTTATTATCTTGACGCCGCTTTTTCTCCATTCGCTCGATCCCGCCGCCGCATCAAACGTACTTGGTAGACCTCTTACCTGGCTCTGGATTGTGATGGCGCTGGTCGAGGCCCTTATGATTGTTGTGATCGTGCGGGGCCTTCTCAAGATTTTCATGACACAGGCCGGCAATTATTAGTAATTGAGGTTGGGTTACGCTGGACGCCCGCAAGGGGCGTCCCTACATATCAATTTACCCCTCCCCATGCCTACCAGTCTCCAGGGCCAGCAGCCATGCCTTGGTGGGCAGGCCGCCGCCGTATCCTGTCAGCGAGCCGTTGCTGCCGATGACGCGATGGCAGGGTACGATGATAGCGACGGGATTGGCTCCATTGGCTGCTCCTACCGCTCGCACGGCGTCGGGATGTCCAATTTCCCGCGCGATCTCCGCGTAGGAACGTGTTTCCCCATAGGGAATGCGGATGAGCGCATTCCATACCTTCAATTGAAACGGGGTGCCATGCAAGTCCAGTGGGCAGGTGAATTGTATATGTTCGCCCGCGAAATAGCGCCCTAACTGGTCAACGGCCTGGCGCAGTGGCTCAACAGACATATCCTCGCTGACAGACTCAAAGGTCATTTTACGCTGTATCCAGTTCAGCCCCATATCCAGTGGTGTGCCAGGCGTTCCCAGCCAGCAAATGCCGCGTTCACTGGCTAGTATGACACACGTTCCCTGCGGACTTGAGACGCTGCTCCAATGGAGTGTAGTTACTCCTGATAATGCGACAACCATCACCGGCTCCTTTGCTGCGTTAGATCAATTGATGTTCATCGAATCTAACACAGAGCGGTGATGGTTGCAAGTACCAGACACCAATCCCCCGGACGCCCGCAAGGGGCGTCCCTACATCTAGGCTTTCCCCACCGGAGACAATCCGACCGGGCAGGGGCTTCCCTGATATGTAGGGACGCCCCTTGCGGGCGTCCGGGGCGGTGGGCGCGTTTGACTGGTTATTGGACGACAACTGTAGCTTTCATGAACGGGTGAATCTGACAATGGTAGGTGTACGTGCCAGCTTTGGTAAAGGTGAAGCTGTACGTTCCACCGCTTGCTGCGATAGGGTTGTTGATGCCAGAGTCGAATGATGTGCCATCATCGCTGGTGACGGTATGCGGCGCGCCGGTGTTGTTGGTCCAGGTGATGGTTGTTCCCACTTTGACCGTGATGGTCGCCGGGCTGAACGCGAAGCTGCCGCTGGTGACAATCGAAACCGCCATTTTGGCACCCGATGGCGTGGTAGTTGGCGTAGTGCCGGTCGTAGGAGTCGGTGTATTGCCAGCAGGTACGGTAGTTGGTGTATTACCGGCCTGCGTAGGAGTTGGTGTCGTGCCGGTGGTCGTTGTTCCGCCGCAGGCTGCCAGCACGATCATCATGGCGAATG
>JBOGTO010000132.1:0-3648 GCA_050695155.1 Ktedonobacteraceae bacterium | reverse complement strand
CCAATGGGAAGCGCCTGCAATAATAGCGCCTGGATGGTGATAAGGAAGAAGAAACCGATCAGGAACGACATGTCGAGGACACCCACCGGGCGTACAATGCGGCGAATGGGAGTGATAAAGGGGTCGGTCATGCGCGCCAGGAAGCGGATAAAGGCAAAACGTTCGTCCGCGCCAAACCACGAGGCGAAAACGCGGATAATCATGGCGATAATCAATATCCCAATGCCATATTTTATAATCCCGTAGATCAAGCCATGATCCCCCGGAATGCCAAAAAGATCACCCATATATCATTACTCCTGCACGGTTCGTACTTCAACCAGAGTCATGCCAAGAATTTTGCGGCGGAAGATTTTGGTGACGCGCACACCTGCTAAATCCGGCAGCGTGGTGATGTGCTTTTGCACAAACTGGCCCAGCGGGCGTGCTGCCATGATACCCGCAACGGATGAAAAGGCGATAGAGGTGACACGGGTGCGCGCGTGGCTGGAAGTCATACCTAATAGCGTTCCGATGGTGGCAAGCGAGATACCTACAACGAGATTGGTGCCGCAGTTGGGATGAATCGCCAGTTCAGCTTCGCCTGCCTGCAAACGCTGTAGAGCCTCGTCCAGTGAGCGCCGCAACTGCCCCAGGTCTACATCACCAAAGATAGTAAAGCCACGCGAATTAGAGCGCGCGCTCACGCGCAGATCTGGAACGTAGCCACTCAAAATGGTGATAGTCGCATGTTCTAAGGCATGGTTTTGTCGAATACGACGGCCAAACAGTACATCTTCAGGTCCCATGATGTGTTCTTTCTTTTCTAGGTATAGACGCGCTCGCCAAAAATTGCTCGTCCGATACGAACAATCGTGGCTCCTTCCTCAATCGCTACTCGATAATCATCGGTCATGCCCATCGAAAGGTGCTGCCACTCAGACTGCGGAATCTCGTTGCGCAGGTAGTCTCGCAACAGGCGCAATTGCCGGAAAACGGGGCGCGTCTCCTCCGGGTTTTGCGCTATAGGCGCGATGGTCATCAATCCCTCTACCCGCAGGTGCGGCAGCGCGACGATCTGCCGCGCCAGTTCCGGGGCCTCCGCCGGTGACATGCCTTCCTTGCTGACTTCGCCCGAAACGTTGACTTGCAGCAGCACCGGCAATGCTATGCCCTGCCTGTCCGCGTGCCGTTCCAGAGCCTGCGCCAGGTGCAGGTTATCCACGCTCTGAACGCTGGCAAATGCGCCAATGACCTTGCTCGTCTTGTTGCTTTGCAAATGGCCGATCATATGCCAGCGCAACTCTTGCGGGTGAAATTCCGCGATTTTGGGCAAGGCGTCTTGCACGCGGTTCTCGCCAAAATCGGTCACTCCCAAATTATACGCTATACGCACAAGATCAAGCGCCACCGTTTTAGAAACGGCGATGAGCGTCACATCCTGCGCATCACGGCTCGCCCTCTCAGCGGCCTGCGCAATAGCGCCGCGCACGTATTCAAGATTTTCAGCTAGTTGTTCCGCTGTTATCATGCAACACCTTATTCCGGGCGCAAGGCCAGGATAGACGGGAAACGCCCCGTCTTGCCATGTTCGGCGCGATACGAGTAAAAATGCTCTTTCTGGCAAGCGGTGCAGATGCCAGCTACCTCGATATGTTCGGGCAATAAGCCCGCCAGCAGAAGCTGGTTGCGGTTCGTCTCCCACAGATCGAGGCGCAGACTGCTGCGGTCTGCCAGTTCCACTACTCTAAATACGGCTGATTCCCGTACCAGGTTGCGATAGCCTTCTTCCGTGGGCAGCAGCTCAAACTGTTTTTCTCCCAGGAACAGGCGGCGCACCTCCTCTGTCACCTCGTAGCAGCAGGCACCAATGGTAGGGCCAATGCCCGCGTAGATATGCTGCGGCTGGCAGCCAAATTGCTCGCGCATGGCGTTGACGGTGGCCGCGCCGATGCCTCGCGCCGTGCCACGCCAGCCGGCGTGTGTGAGCGCGATGACAGATTGCGTGGGATCATAGAACAGCAGAGGAGCGCAATCGGCGGAAGACATGGCGAGCGCGACGCCGCGCCGTTGTGTGATAATGGCATCGGCTTTGCGGCGCGGTCTCGTCGTCCAGATCAACTCGCGCTCATCAATCATATAGGAACGATAGGGCCAATCGTCCTTCCAGTCGTCCCAATCGTCGCCATCCAGCGTCGCCACGTCCGCGCTATGGATCATCCAGGCGGTTGCGCAGGGATACGTATCGAGACCCAGGCTCTCCAAAGCCAGCAGGCGGTTGCGTAAGACATTTTCAGAGCTATCGTCGTTGCTCACCGAGACGTTCAAACCGCTATGGGGAGACACGCTATACCCGCCATGCCGCGTGAACGAGCCGTGAACCAGTTGCGGAAATTGCTGGAAAAGGGCGAATTGTACGTAGCGCGTCCCGCCCCGCTCTTGTTCGATCAAAGTGACTCCTGATGGTGATGTGTTTTACCTGTGAGTATTGTAACACACTTCAAGTTGCTTTCGGTTGTGTTACAATTACACTACTGGCATTCCTAAGAGCAACCCATGAAACATCGTTGTACCCCTGAAGGAGGTAACTGTGGATTTCACTCTCACCGACGAGCAAAAGATGGTCCAGGACACCGTAAGGCGTTTCGTAGAGCGCGAACTGATGCCTCTGGAAAACGAGGTCATGCAGAACGAAGGCAAATATCCTACTGGCATCGAACCCGGCCTCTATCATGAGTTGCAGGCGAAGGCTAAGGAACTGGGCTTCTGGGGCATCAATACGCCCGAAGAATACGGAGGCGCGAACCTGGGCGCGGTCATGTCGGCCCTGATTGCGATGGAAATGGGTCGCACGCTTGTCCCGTTCACCTTTGGCGGCAACGCGGATAATATCCTATATCACGGTAACGAGTGGCAGAAAAAAGAGTATTTGATTCCTACTATCGAGGGGACGCGCCATTCCTGTTTCGCCCTGACGGAACCGGGCGCGGGTTCTGACCCCTCCTCCATTCGCGCGACCGCTGTGAAGGATGGCAAACACTGGGTTCTCAACGGGCAAAAAGTTTTCATTACTGGCGGCAACGAGGCCGATTTTGCGATGGTTTTTGCAGTTACCGACCGCACGAAACCCCCACAGAATGGCGGCGTGACCTGCTTCCTGGTGGACCGCGAGATGGGCTGGACTTCGCGCCCAGTGCATACGATGGGCGGCTGGTCGCCCGCCGAACTCTTCTTCGAGAATGTGCGCGTGCCGGAAGACCATGTGCTGGGCGAGGTCGGTATGGGCTTCTCGCTCGGTATGCAGTGGATCGGCCAGGGTCGCTGGCTGATCGCCTCGCGCTGCGTCGGTACGGCGGAACGCCTGCTGCAAATGGCGCTGGACTACTCCAAACAGCGCGTGACCTTCGGCCAGCCCATCGCCGACCGCCAGGCCATCCAGTGGATGATCGCCGATTCCGCCGTCGAAATTCAGGCCACCAAATGGCTGGCCCTGCACGCCGCCTGGAAGGTCGATCAGCGCCTTGATAACCGCCACGAGGCCAGCATGGCAAAACTCTACGGCGCGGGCATGGCGAACCGTGTCGTTGACCGCGTGATGCAGATTCACGGCGGCATGGGCTACACCCGCGAAATGCCCATCGAACGCTGGTACCGCGACCTGCGCGTCAC
>JBOGTO010000131.1:0-12607 GCA_050695155.1 Ktedonobacteraceae bacterium | reverse complement strand
GCTTACGTCGCCGCCCTGCGAGTTCAGTGAGCCAAAGTTCCAGGCGCATTTGTCGCCGATCTCATTGCCCGACCTGTCGTACCAGGCCGTTCCCAGCGGGTCGGTGGTCGCCTCGTTCTGCTCGTGAGAGGTGACGTTGATGGTGCTATCGGCGTCCACATCGCCGTTCGGGCTGTGGCTCACGCCGCACGCTGACAGGTTGGTGCCGGTATAGGGCATGGCCGCGTAGAGCGTGTTGCCGAAATTGGAGTGATAGGCGCAGAAGACGGAGAAACTGCACTCGCCAGATACGCAGATATTCTCGTTTTTGGCGGTGAAGACGAAGAAAACATTGTTGAGGCTTGTCTGCCAGCCGTTGACCTGCTGGGCGTGTGATACCTCGCTCTGGATATTGGAGTCCTGCAAGGTTCCTGATGGGTAAGCGGCTGTATCTACCCATGAGCCTGCAAATACCGCGTTACTGGCAAAGCCTCCGTTGCTCTGCTTATACTGCGTGTCGTTGCGATACAGCGACGATCCGCCGATGTCGCCGAAGTAGCGGGTAATCAGACTGTTGTACGTGGGACTGACATACGAACCCGTTGGCTCCCAGAAAATGGCGTAGGCATTGGCGGTGCCTGCCATGATCGGCCCTCCATGATAGGTGAGGTTGTTGCCCCTTCTCAAGGGAGCCGTGTGCTGCTTTGTTCTCATGACATGTGGCTGAGAACCGCTGGCTGTGGCGGCACTGGCGCTTAATGGCCCCAGTAATGCCAGGGCAAGCGCGACAAATGACAGCAGGGGCAGCAAAAAGAGAGGTCTGACAGTGCGCTTCAAAGTTTCTTCCCCCTTTGAATGTCAGGAGCGCATGGACGCTCCCGATATTTAGGAACGACCGTCGAGACGAGTGCAATCTAATGACCGCCAGTATACTTGCGGCAATCATTGCTCATCCGATAGGATAAGTATAGCATAGCCTGATTACATGTCACTTCATTGCATTTTCCATTGAACAGTACAAGAATGAGGAATAAAGCTCGTGTTGTCCTACTCGTTTTTATTGCAGCCCCATCTATAGAAAAAACATGTCTTCTCATATAAATGGTTGTCTTATGTAACAAACCTCTGACACGGTGTGAATCATTCCTGGCCCTCTGTCATCCCTCGCTGCATATGTCACCTCTCTCCCCTGTCATTCTGAGCGCAGCGAAGAATCTGCGTGCCACAAGAGATTCTTCGCTGCGCTCAGAATGACAGGGGAGACTCAGAATGACAGGAGGGAGACTCAGAATGACAGGTGCGCTCAGGATGCCTGGCCTATGCTGGCGATAAGACCGGCCAGCAGGGCGGCGCGTGGCGCGACGCTATCCAGTTCGAGGTATTCATAGGGGCTGTGGTCGCGCCCGCCGATGGGGCCGAGGCCATCCAGCGAGGGAATGCCGTAATCAGAAGTGTAGCTGGCATCGGATGCGCCGCCCGTCAGCACATGATTGATGGAGAAGCCTAGCAGCCCCGCGATTTCTTGTGCCTGTTGCGCCAGTTTCAGACTTTCTGGGGTGCGTACCATCGGCCCTTTGATGTCTGGCGCGTGTTCAAACGTCAACTCCACGTCTTCGATGAGCCTGCGTTTGATCGACTCGCGGAACAGTTCTTCGGTTGCCAGCCTGTCAGCCTGCTTGAGGAAACGCAGGTCGAACTGTACCTGGGCGAAATCAGGCACGACGTTAGGCACAGTGCCGCCGGAAATGACGCCCGCGCTAATGGTCAGCCCCTCGCGCCAGCCATCCAGCGCCTGGATTTCCAGAATCTGATGCGCCAGTTCCACGATGGCGTTGCGCCCCTTCTCCGGCTCGACTCCAGCGTGCGCGGAACGCCCGCGCGCGGTGAGCGTGTAGGCGGTATTGCCCTTGCGCGCGCTCACAATATCGCC
The DNA here is from genome assembly GCA_050695155.1 of Ktedonobacteraceae bacterium. GTDB lineage: Bacteria > Chloroflexota > Ktedonobacteria > Ktedonobacterales > Ktedonobacteraceae > CF-113. Next base: position 10,698 of record JBOGTO010000131.1, on the reverse strand, counting down.
GTTGGAACGCGCCGCTTCCAGTATGAACGCGCCCTGGCAGTCTTCGCTGGCCTGCTCCATAATATCCTGGCAGTGACGTATATTGATCTCCTCATCAGAGACGCATAGCAAGCGTATCTCGCCAAAATCGTGAAAACCTGCCGCCTGCAACGCTTCAACCGCGTAGATGCCAGCCAGGATACAGCCCTTCATATCGCATACGCCGGGGCCATAGACGCTATTTCCCTCGATGCGCAAAGGACGCGCGGCGGCGGTACCCACCGGATAGACGGTATCGATATGACCAAGCAGCAGCACATTGCCATTGCCTGTGCCGCCCAAAACGCCGTACACATCATTGCCCCACTTTTCGCGCTCGATAATCGTCACGTCCATGCCCAACTTGCGCATCCGCTCACCCAGGCGCTGCGCCATCGCATCCAATCCCGCCTTATTGTAGCTATCCGAATCGATGGCGCACCATGCGCGCAATTCCTCTATATACTGCGCTAAACGCCGTTGTGTATATTGCTCAACCTCGCGCGCGAGGGTTTGTAAATCCATGATGAAAAAGCCTCCTACTATTGCTATGCAGGAGAGCATAGGAGCGTTGCGCCTTATTGTCAATAGCATTTTCTACCAGAGATGTGAATGGTTCAGCCTCTCTATGTTTTTGCTGTTGTGCCATCGGTTTTTCCTTATGCTCAGGGGTGACAAAACTATACCCTATACACGTTGCAAAGCAAGGAAAAGCTGCTGCCTATTTGTAAGCAGGAAGTAAAAGAAAAGTATCCGAATGCCAGTGGCGAAAAAGAATGTTGAGTTATGGATCAAAGCCTATTTTTTATGCTGCCAGCAAATTACAAACACGGTTTTCATCTATAATTGCCTCTAACACAGGCTGGATTTGGCTTGATTGATTTGATCTGAAGCCATTATTCTGTTTCTCTTTTCATATGGCGAGTATATACCTGATGCACCCAACGAAACAGGAAGCATAGATGGGTGTTACTTTTCGTCTGGAATATCTTCCATTAATGCTGTAACAGGCACTTCCAATGCCCTTGCAAGGCGCTCTAACACATAAAAGTCCACATTTCTATTCGGATCATGCCACAGCCGCCGTACTGTGCTAAGTCCCACATCTGCTTTGCGAGAGAGCGTTGAGATATTAAATCCTTTCTGCTCTGCGATCTCCCGTACTTTGAAGCGAACTGCCATATCATTCCTTTTGTGTGTACTTTACGCTGATTGTAGCAAAGAAGCTTTCTTGACGGAACTGTCATGCATGATGTATCATTAGCGAAGCTTCACGTATGACACAATCGGCAAACGAAGGAGATCTATGCAGAGCGCAAAAACTTTGTGGATACTGGATGTTCCATATGAAGATATAAAAGGAAGCCTACTTGTTCCCTTGTACGCGGAAGATGAACAAGAAGCATGGATGGAGGCGCAACGTTGGGCATTACGATGTGAACGAACACTTCCCACAGATGTAAAGCTGGTACACTTCCCACGCGGGTTTACGATGCACACGTTCAATATGCTCACAGGGCAGAAAGAGGAAAGCACAAACGAGCCGAAAGATACGTAACCTTTCATTTACGGCAATAATTCACAAGCGTGTGCGCCACCTCACCTGTCATTCTTCGCAGGCGACCGCCTGGGGAGGTCTGGAAGAATCTCCGTGTGGCTCTGCGAGATTCTTCGCTTCGCTCAGCATGACAGTACGCTCCCCATGCGATATACTTCAAACATCAATGGTATGTATATCCATCCAACAAAGGAGCAACGAAGCTATGCCTCACAATGATACACCTGCAAGCGGGCCGCGTGTGGTACATGCGCCGCGCGGAACGGCCATTACGTGCAAGGGGTGGCAGCAGGAAGCGGCCATGCGTATGATAATGAACAATCTTGATCCTGATGTGGCGGAACGGCCAGATGACCTGGTGGTGTATGGTGGCTCAGGACGGGCAGCGCGCTCGTGGGCGGCCTTTGATGCCATTGTGCGTTCGCTGCAATCGCTTGAAGATAACGAGACGCTGTTGGTGCAGTCGGGTAAGCCGGTGGGTATTTTTCGCACGCACGCGGACGCGCCGCGCGTCCTGATCGCTAATTCCAACCTGGTGCCGCACTGGGGCAACTGGGACGAGTTCCGGCGTCTGGAGGCGCTGGGTCTGACCATGTATGGGCAGATGACTGCCGGGTCGTGGATTTATATTGGCTCGCAGGGTATCGTGCAGGGGACATATGAGACCTTCGCGGAGGCGGCACGCAAGCATTATGGCGGTTCGCTCAAGGGCAAGTTTGTCTTGACGGCTGGCCTCGGCGGTATGGGTGGTGCGCAGCCACTGGCTGTTACCATGAATGAAGGGGTCTGCCTGGCGGTGGAGATTGACCCGCAGCATATCCAGCGGCGGTTGGAGACGGGCTATTGCGATGAGATGGCGAGTACCTTAGATGAGGCGCTGCACCAGGTGCGCGAGGCGTGCCAGCAGGGGCAGCCGCTTTCCATCGGGCTGATAGGCAACGCGGCGGACATCTACCCCGAACTGGTGCGGCGGGGCATTGTGCCTGATATGGTGACAGACCAGACCTCGGCGCATGACGCGCTCAACGGCTACGTGCCTGCTGGAATGTCGCTGGCGGAGGCCAACGAACTGCGCGAGCGCGACCCGCAGGCGTATATAGAGCGTTCGATGGCGTCGATGGTGGCACATGTACGCGCCATGCTGGACTTGCAGAAGATGGGGGCCATTGTCTTCGACTATGGCAATAACCTGCGCGGGCAGGCGCTGGCGGCGGGCGAGACGCACGCGCTGGACTTCCCCGGCTTCGTGCCTGCCTATATTCGCCCCCTGTTCTGTCGCGGCAAGGGACCATTTCGCTGGGTAGCCTTATCGGGTGACCCGGAGGACATTTATCGCACGGATGAGGCTATCCTGGAACTCTTTCCTGAAGACGCAGGGCTGCGGCGCTGGATTGCGATGGCGCGTCAGAAAATTCATTTCCAGGGTTTGCCCGCGCGTATCTGCTGGCTGGGCTATGGGGAGCGCGATAAGGCGGGGCTGGCATTCAACGAACTGGTGCGCAAGGGGATTGTCAAGGCACCAATTGTGATCGGGCGCGACCATCTCGATAGCGGCTCCGTGGCCTCGCCCTATCGTGAAACCGAGGCCATGCGGGATGGCAGCGACGCCATCGCCGACTGGCCCTTGCTCAACGCCCTGCTGAACACGGCGTCGGGCGCGACGTGGGTATCTATCCATCACGGCGGCGGCGTCGGCATTGGCTATTCCATCCATGCCGGCCAGGTAATCGTGGCTGACGGTACGCCGGAGGCTGCGCAACGCCTATCGCGCGTGCTGACCAACGACCCCGGCACCGGCGTCATGCGACACGTCGATGCCGGTTACGAAGAAGCCATAGAGTGCGCGCGGGAGCGCGGCGTGAAGATACCGATGTTGTAGTTGAACCTTGCTTCGTTTTGGATGCGAGGGAGGCCGCAAGGTTTCCCTCTCCTTATTTCTCTCTCCTACCCAATACTACCTTCGCTGGTCTCGTGGTCCTACCGGGTTTCCCAACGGCATCAACTTTGGGGTATCTCCTATCGTGATCATTTGCTTTCGAAGACCTGCCTGGCTACTGTAATAGCGGACATGGCCTTCGGCCAGCCAGCGTAGAACGCGAGGTGCGTAATGACCTCTTTTAGCTCCGTTTCTGTCAGACCATTTTCTTTCGCCTTGTTGAGATGGAACGGTAGCTGTTCACTGTTCCCGCCAGTAATAAGTGCAGCAACGGTAATGAGACTTCGGTCTCGGGGTGTCAATTCCTTTCGTTCCCATACGTCTCCAAACAAGACATCGTCAGTAAGTGATACGAGTTTCGGCGCAAAGTCACCGAATGTCTTTTTTATATTGCTTTCCTTGTTTGAATCGGGCATTTCTTCCTCCTTTTTAGATTGCCCCCACTTTTACCAGTGACTTGATCGCACGGCGTTCGTCCATGGCCGCGTAGGCTTGCGCGATGCCACTCAGGTCAGTCGTGAAGTCAAAGACGCGGCCAGGATTAATGTGGCCTGCTAACACAGCATCAAGCAGCTCGGGGATGTAGGCTCGCGCCGGTGCCGGGCCACCATGCACCCCAACATTCCTAGAGAAGAGAATTGGAACAGGTAGCTCGACGCCGTGAGGGACACCAACATACCCCACGATCGAGCCTGGCCGTGCGATCGCCAGGGCCGTCTGTATAGACTCGTTCGTCCCGACACATTCAAGTGCCGCGTCGACACCAACTCCGTCTGTCAGCAAAAGGACCGCCTCGTTTGCCTCTTCACCACGCTCGGCAAGAATATCCGTCGCGCCGAATGCTCGAGCAAGCTCCTGGCGAGCCGGGTTTCGGCTCAAGGCAATGATACGTTGTGCGCCTAAACGCTTCGACGCAATGATGGCACACAGACCGACCGCACCATCACCAACGACGGCAACGATATCACCTTTCTTCACCCCTGCGCTGACGGCTGCGTGGTGTCCTGTACACATAACATCGGAGAGCGTGAGCAGAGAGGCTAATGTTTCGTCTGAATGACCTGAACCGGGAACCTTCACGAGGGTGCCATCTGCGAGTGGCACGCGTACCGCCTCGCCCTGCCCTCCATCTATGCCGTTCACTCCCCAGACGCCACCGGCAACACAGGCCGAGGTGATCCCTGCCCGACAGTTTGGGCAGGTGCCGTCGCTATAGAGGAACGGTGCTATGACGAGGTCACCCTTAGCGATGTGTTGCACGCTCTTCCCAACATGCTCCACAACCCCAAGAAACTCATGACCAATCGGGCTGCCCGGCGTATAGTCGGTCTGCCCACGATAGTACCAGAGGTCAGAACCACAGACGCAGGCCAGCACGACGCGAACGACAGCGTCGGTTGGCTCTTTAATGGTCGGGTCTGGTCGTTCGCCAGGTTCAATGGTGCCTTTCCCCTTGAATATTGCCGCTTTCATAATTATTCTACCCTCTTTTCACCAGTGTGAAAGCAAAGTTCTAAGTACGTCATAAACCCTCCTACGATGTTCTTGCTTATGAAGCTGAACTCCAGTCTTTGCGTGAAAGGTCGAAACACTCTTCCTCCACGATTAGGAGTGATATTGATCGTCGCTGACCTTTTCCATCCAGTCAACAGTCTTGCCATCGAGTTTTTCCTGAATGGCGATGTGCGTCATGGCTGTGGTTGGCGTGGCCCCATGCCAATGTTTCTCACCCGGCGGGAACCAGACCACGTCCCCCGGCCGAATGTCCTCGATTGGCCCGCCCCAGCGTTGGACCCGGCCGAGGCCCTCCGTCACGATCAGGGTCTGGCCCAGCGGGTGAGTGTGCCAGGCTGTCCGAGCGCCAGGCTCGAACGTGACACTGGCACCGACCGCGCGAGCCGGATCGGGTGCCTCGAACAGAGGGTCAATGCGTACACTGCCGGTAAAGTACTCGGATGGTCCTTTGCCGGAAGGCTGTGAGCCACTTCTTTTGATGTCCATATGTTGAATTCCTCCATCATGCCAGAACCAGGCTGGCACCTTACTCGAGTGGGACTTCGACGGCCACATCGTACTTAGGGTAGTAGGACTTCACGTTCCTGCCGTACTTGTCCCGGAACTTCTCAAGAATAGTATCGAGCTGCGCCTTGTCGGTGATCAGCCTGCCGCGCGCGGTCAACGTCTGCCCTCCTCTGGTAGCCAGGCGGATAGTCGCTGTCTTGAGCATGTTTTTGTACCAGCCGGTATCTGATCCTTTCACTGGGATCAGATAGAGCTTGTTGCCATCCAGGGCGAACCAGATGGTGTAGGAATGGGTTCGACCGGACGTGCGACCAGTCACAGTGATCTCGATTTCGCTGTCGTTCTGCAAGCCAGCGCGAAAATCTGTGTGTGCCATAGGGGTCTCCTTAAAAAGCCACAGGAAGCTGGGGTATGTAGGGTGCTTCGAGTCGCCGTATTTCTTCGTCGCTCAGTTTAAGGTTCACAGCCGCGACTGCGTCAGTTAGATGCTGTGGTTTGGTCACGCCCACAATAGGCGCAGTCACCGCCTCCTTCTGTAGCAGCCATGCCAGACCGATTTGCGCCATAGGAACATGGCGTTCTTCGGCAATGGCTTGCACGGTATCGACGATCTGCTGGTTAGCTTCCTCAGCCTGGGAATAGAGTGTTTTCGTAAACTTGTCGGTTTCACTCCGTTTTGTTTGCGAACTCCACGCTCGCGTTAACAAGCCGCGCGCCAGCGGACTCCACGGTATCACCCCAACACCCTGGTCGAGACAGAACGGCAACATTTCACGTTCTTCTTCACGCATGAGCAAGTTGTACTGGTCTTGCATCGAGACAAAGCGTGTCCAGCCATGTATATCAGCCACATACTGCGCTTGAGCAAACTGCCAGGCGTACATACTGCTGGCCCCGATGTAGCGCACCTTGCCGCTCTTCACCAGGTCGTGCAAGGCTTCCAGAGTTTCTTCTATCGGGGTATTCTGGTCGTAGCGGTGAATCTGATACAAGTCGATGTAGTCCGTCTTGAGCCGCTTCAAACTCTGCTCTACTTGCGCAAAGATCGCTGACCGGGAGAGTCCAGCATCTTTGGGGCCTGGTCCCATCGTGCTAAAGACCTTGGTCGCAATAATAACGTCGTCGCGCCTGGTCAGCTCACCCAGGACTGTGCCGACAATCTCCTCACTGGCACCGAGCGAATACACATTCGCCGTATCAAACGTCGTAATACCCGCTTCCAGAGCTTGCTTCATAATCGGCCGGGCCTCCTCGATACCGAGCGCCCATTCATGTGTGCCACGCGATGGGTCGCCAAAACCCATGCAGCCCACAATGATCCGCGAGACTTTCATGCCTGAATTGCCTAACCGTTTGTATTCCATGCCTCTCTCCTTTGGATAGATGTATTGCGGATTACAGCGAAAACCTACTGAAGAATGATCTTTGTCTGGAGATATTATAGACGCGCCTTCGCACAGGGTGGTAGAATAATTGTCGAAAATGATTGTCTGATTCTGCACATTTTGCAGATGAGCGACGGAGAAACCAGAGAAGAGGTTCCTATGAACGTGATGGTCCACCAGCAGGCAGAACGCGAGGCACAGCGCGTGCAAGCCAATCGCGAGGAACTGGTTGAGCGGATCGCGCAGGCTATCCGCGCAGATGGGATCGCCCATCCGCTCCCAGGGCTACATCTGTCCCGCTCCTCCTTGCCGCTCAAACCGCTTCACAGCGTACTCGAGCCGTCCTTGTGCGTGATTGCCCAGGGCAGCAAAGAGGTCCTTCTCGGTGATAGTCGCTACCGCTACGACCCCTCACATTACCTGCTCGCCACTGTCGAGTTGCCTCGCGTCAGTCAAGTCCTGGAAGCCTCGAAGGAACGGCCCTACCTCAGTCTGCGCCTGGAACTCGCTCCCACCCTCGTCAGTTCGGTCATGGTTGAGACCGGTCACGTCTCGCCTCCAGGCTCTGTTGATGTGAGGGCCATCGCTGTCAGCCCGTTGGATGTGCATCTGCTGGACGCAGTGGTGCGGCTCGTCAGGCTCCTGGATGCCCCTGCCGAAGCACCGGTCCTTCTACCACTGATCACGCGGGAAATTATTTACCGGCTCCTGATGGGAGAGCAGGGTGGCCGACTCCGTCACCTCGCTGTTCAGGGGGGCTACACACCCCACATTGCCAGAGCGGTCAAGCGACTCCGGCAAGACTTTGACCAGCCACTTCGCATCGAGCAGATCGCGCGCGAGCTAGGCATGAGCGTCTCGGGTTTCCACCACCACTTTAAGGCCGTCACGGCGATGAGCCCTTTGCAATTCCAGAAGCGGCTGCGACTTCAGGAGGCCCGCCGTCTGATGCTGGGCGAAGATCTCGACGCGGCCAGTGCTGCCTATCGCGTGGGATACCAGGACGCCTCGCACTTCAATCGGGAGTACAAAAGCCTCTTCGGCGTCCCACCGATGCGCGACGTGCAACGGCTGCGGGAAGAGGCGCTGGAAGGCGCTGGCCGGTGAGCAAGACGAGAGCCGCTCTCCAGGCTGACGAGAGATGGTTCCATGCATCCTCGTTTTTTTATGGCCTCTTCACCGGTGCTTAATGGCCTCTTTATTCTGATGAAAAATGGCTCTTTCCACAAGTCCAATAAGAGAGTATGCTTCTGGTGGAAGGACGAGCAACTTGTTGCATGAGCATGGAAAGAATCGTTTGAGTTTGACGCTGCTCTCGCTCGAACGGAGCGAAACAAAACCCTCAGTGGGCAGAGACGAAAGGAGAATCTCATGAGAAAAGTTATTGCACATCCATTCGTGACTCTGGATGGTTTTATGGCTGGACCACAGGGAGAAATCGATTGGAATGAACCCTACTTTGACGAAGAAATGGCTGTCTATATCGGTGAGGAGTTCGATACCGTGGGTACCATTTTGTTCGGCAGAGGAACCTATCAACTTTTTGTCCAGTATTGGCCCACCCAGGGTGTGAAGGACGACCCTGTCTTTGCGGAGAAGATGAATACGCTTCCCAAAATCGTCTTTTCAACGACGCTGGAAACCGTTGAATGGAACAATACACGGCTTGTCAAGGATAACGTTGCCGGGGAAATCCATGCCCTCAAACGCCAGGATGGCAAGGATATCTTCATAGATGGCAGCCCTGGGCTGATTCAATCATTGACCAGGCTTGGCCTCATTGATGAATACCGGCTTCGAGTTCATCCCATCGTGTTAGGGAGCGGAATACCTTTATTCAAAGACCTCAAGGAGCGGATGTCTCTGAAATTAATCGAATCAAAACCCTTTCGTTCGGGGGTAGTGGTCCTTCACTACCAACCGGCCTAAGACCACAGGTTGCCGAGAGGAAGACAAGCACCCAGTGAATTAGAAAGGGAATACCATTCCGCTTGCTTGATACTTATCCAAACCTGTCCACTTTCCAGGTGCCATTTTCATCGATCAGTGTAAATTTAGTTGGCGAAGTGGGGTTAGCCGAAGCATTGCCGACGGTAATCGCCACTTCTGCTGTGGCTTGTGAGCCATTTTGCTGTACATTGCTAAAGTTGCAAGTTTTAACGCCACCTACCTGAGAGGTTTGCAATTGTTGGAACTGTTGAGCAGTCGCGGCCTCTGTTGTCTGGCCTTGCTGGCGCTTCGACAGTTGATTAAAATAGCCTTGCGGGTCATTACTGGTAAGCGATGTGCAGACGGCGGACAGTGTTTTCTCTGGCGTTGAGCTATTGAGGTAGATGTACCCACCTATACCGCCGCCGACCAACAGTAAGAGCAGGACGACAAGACCGATAATCAATCCCGTGCGTCGTTTTTTCGGCTGCGCCTGCGTCATAGACGGGGAATCGGGCCTGCTATAGTGATCGCTCGCAGCCCCCGCTTGCTGCGTTACAGGTATTTGTGGTGGCCCCGCGCTAAAATGTGGATCGCTGGTGACATGCTCTGGCGATGGCATAGTCTGGGAATAGACGGGCTGAGCATTCGCATTGGCGCTTGTATTCGTAGCGACTTGCTGTGCATAGTTTGATTGAACGGGCGGCGCTGTGTCTGGATAATCTGATATCGGCACTGATTGCGCTGCTTGAACGGGTGATGCAGGATGGCCTGGCAACGCGGGTGGCTGCGAGTTGTCTTGAGTTGGATTGACGGGCTGAGGAACGACGACAGGCGGCTGGGTAAGCAGCCCCATTCCGGGGAGCGGACTCATGACTTTGCTGGCCTGTTCGAGCGCATTGGCGAAAGAGCGCACGCTGGCGAAGCGCTGGTGCGGGTCTTTGGCGAGCGCGGTCATGACCACCTCTTCAACGGCGGGAAAGATGGTGGGCAGCTTCTCATGAATCGGCGGAGGTGGCTCAAAGATATGCTGGCTGGCTACCTCGCTGAAGGAGCCGGTGAAAGGACGCTCGCCTGTGAGCCATTCGTAGACGACAATGCCCAGCGCGTACTGGTCGCTGGCGGGGCGTGGTTTGCCGCGCAATTGTTCGGGGGACATGTAGTAGGCCGTGCCGCCAAGTTCCTGCAAGCTTTGCTGGCGCGTGCTTTGCGCCACGAGAGCAAGGCCAAAATCGCTCAACAGGATGTCGTCGCGCCGCCCCAGCAGCAGGTTCTCCGGCTTGATGTCGCGGTGCATAAACTTCTCATCGTGGGCATATTGCAGGGCGTCCGCAATCTGTTTGACATTGGAGATGATGGCTTCGAGAGGCACACGAGAGCCTCTGGGGTAGCGCTGGCGCAATGTGCCGTTGGGCGCGTACTCCATGACGAGAAATGGCATACCCTCATGCACGTCAAAATCGAAGATGCGCACGATATGCGGATGCACCAGGTTAGCAATGGTCTGCGCCTCTACGAGAAACTGTTCGGCATCGTCCTTTTCAAACTGCTGGTTGCGCACTTTGATGGCGGCCTGTGTTTTCAGGCGGATATGCTCGCCCAGGTACACATCCGCGAAGCCGCCGCGCCCCAACAAGCGCACAAGGTGATAGTTGCCCAGTTGCTGCCCTGTATAGTCTGCCATCGTCGTCCCCTCCATAGCGAAGTATCGCTCTTCAAATCATGCTCAATGGTGCCATGATGAAGCGGATCAACTCATAATTTTATGCGGTCATTGTAGAGGCTGGTAATGCGTATGTCAAGCAGTGGATATTGTGGGACTATGTTCACAGATGGTGTAGGGACGCGAT
>JBOGTO010000130.1:0-13604 GCA_050695155.1 Ktedonobacteraceae bacterium | reverse complement strand
CGGCATGTCACGCCTCTTTCACCTCTTCAGCAGCAGATTTTGGCTCTCTTTGGCTTCTCTCCTGCTGTCTATCTTCGGCTCGCCGATGATTCGTAAGATTGGCTTGAAATTTAAGCGAACGGTAAGTCTTAACTTGATGTATGCCTGATTCAATCTACATGTAGAGGTTTAATAATAACAACCGGGGCCTGGAGGGAATGACTGCCTCCAGGCCCCAATTCTATGCCGGCACGGGCAACTTAGTAGTTGCCTTCAAAGTTGCCGTCTTGCTGGGTATTTGGGCCGCCGGGTCCATCGGTATCTGGACCTTCCGCCTCGATGTTCTCGCTTTCGAGACCTACTGCTTCCATGAGTATTACCTCCTTTCCTTTGTGATGCTGCGTGACTGTTTCGTCTACGCACTTAGAGCATAGAGTATGTCTATGAGATGGATATGAAATTTATGATGAGAACGGTGAAGTTGCCGGTTGGTGCGGTAATTTCATGGTTGTTCGCTGCGCCGCATCCACTGACAATTGCGCCTGGACGAGCGCTGCGTAGGCTCCATTGCGCGCGAGCAGCGATGTATGGCTGCCCACCTCGACCACGCGCCCATGCTCAACAACAGCGATGAGGTCTGCTGAACGAACGGTTGAAAGGCGATGCGCAATCAACAGGATGGTATGGCGCTTACGCAGCGCTTCCAGTGTCGATCGTAAGCGTTCCTCAGCCAGCGCATCCAGCGCTGAGGTTGCTTCGTCCATGACAAGTAGCGGGGCTTCGCGTACCAGCGCGCGCGCGATTGCTACTCGCTGGCGCTGGCCGCCTGAGAGCCTGGCCCCGCGCGGCCCGATTCTGGTGTCCAGCCCCTCTGGCAATTTCATTTCGCCTATGTCAGCCTGTTGGGCAGCTCGTGCAATGGTTTCTTCACTGGCGTCGAGGCGGCCATAGACGATATTGTCTCGCACACTGCCCATCAAGAGTGACACATCCTGCGGAACCACAGCCAGCCATTTGCGCAGCGCCTCGGTATCAAATTCGCGCAGGTCATGACCAAAGAACAGGATACGCCCGTTATCAGGATCATACAGTCGCTGGAGCAGAGCTGCCGCCGTTGATTTGCCAGCGCCACTAGCTCCAACAAGCGCCACAATGGCTCCTGCTGGCACGGTCAAAGAAAAGTCACGCAAAACGGGTTGATCGGGCTTATAGGCAAATGAGACATGCTCAAAGCTGAGCGCCGGAAAACCGCCTGATTGCGCAGGTGGAAGCGCGCGCCAGGGCAGTGTCGCGGGGCGAGGCTCGTCCGCGCTCTCCGGCAAGTCGAGTGTTTCCGCGATGCGTTCTGCTGCTGCGAAGCCTCCCTGCATGGTATTTCCCAATCTGCTCAGGCCGAGCAACGGAGTGTAGAGTTGTCCCAGGTAGGCGAGGAAGATCACCAGTCCGCCGATGGTCAGCGTGCCTGTTGCCAGTGCCTGCGCGCCGAAGTAGACGACGAGTACCGTCCCTACTGTTGCCACTACATCGCTTACCGGGACGAAGAGGCCGCGCAGCCATGCCACGCGTAGCCGCGCCCTCCAATGTTGTATGCCTCGTTCGAGCAGGTGTGCCTCTTCATGCTCCATGCGCATAAACGTCTTGACCAGTCCAATCGCAGAGAAACCCTCCTCTGCGGTGGAGGTCAAATCTGCCAGGCGTTTTCGTACCTCGCGCGAGGCGATACGACTTTTCCGAGCGTACATGACCAGCGATGCGAAAAGGAAGGGCAAGATCAGCAGCGAAACCAGCGCCAGACTAGGGTCCAGGTAGAAGAGCATACTCGCGAAGACCAGCACGGTTATCGCCTGCGTCAAGCCATCGGTGAGACCGGATACCAGCAGGTCTTCGACGGCCCCCACGTCGCTCATCAGGCGGCTGATACTTTCGCCGACGCGGTGTTCTCCATGATAGCGCAGCGAAAGGCGTAAGAAACGGTCATAGAGCTGGTCGCGCAGATCAATCACCATACGTCCCCCAACGAACGCGCCGTAATACTGATCCATAAAGTTCGCCGTGCCTTTGAGTAGCGCGATGACGAGATAAGCCCCGCAGATCATGAGAGCTAACCTGCTGGTGGGCGATTGCGCGAGATTGTCAATGATGACCTTGAGCAGGTAAATCTTTGCTGCATTGAGAAGCGGACGGATCAAAGTTGCCAGGAAGGTAACGAGCAAACGCCCGCGATAAGGTTTGAGTAACGAGAGAAAACGCCACCACAGGCGTATGTCGGAAGAACTTTTTTGAGCAGACATATACTAACCGTTCTATAGTACCCCGTATTAAAGCTGTCACCGGAAAACTGATGACCGGAGAATGCTCCTTTGAAAGCTGTGAAAGCGGTATGCTACCGCTGCGAATACATGAACAGCATAATGCGGCAATATGAGGCCAGCATGAAAAGAGATAGGAGTCAGATAATTCCAGAGGATTTTTTCATCGTTATCTCATAGATGTCATCTATAGTTACTGACAGGGTATTCCATTCCCCCGGCATTCGTATGTTGAGAACCATTGTGGGCAAATGTGAATGTCTGGAATACCCTCATGCTTTGTTGATGACAGTAACTCAGGAGAAATATACGTATGCAACGCAATTCATGGTTCCGGTACGGAGGAATCGCCGGCTTGATCGGTCTCATTGCAATCTTGTTGGCCGGTTGTGGCGCGATAGTGACTTCATCCCCATCTATCCAGGCGACAACAACGACCTCCGGCGTCAAGTCATATCCAACACCCGCCAGCGCGCAATCGCTCTATAGTAACGCGCTTACAGCCCCGGCGGCAGGTTGGGCAAGTGGTCCTGAATGCAGCTTTACGGGCAATGGACTGGTGGTGCGGCCCAATGGCGGGCAGGCCTACATCTGCCTCGCGCCTACCGCTGCGCTCGCAGATGCCTCCGTAACAGTAACGGTACAACAGGTGAGCGGCCCGCCAACTCACGCCTTTGGGATCGCTTTGCGCCACGCTGCCCCAAAGAACTACTACTTTTTCGGCATTGATGGGAAAGGGCGTTTTACCTTCACGACTGTCGTCGATGATGTTAGCCATACGGTTATTCCTTTCACCCCGAATGCCGCTATCCATAGCGGAGCCAACGCTATCAACCGGTTGCAGGTGATCGCCAGGGGCAAGGTCATCACCTTTCTGGTGAATGGCGCGCCCGTTGGACAGGCGACGCTTTCGACCTATGCCAGTGGAACCATTGGTCTGCGCGGGATTAATGACGGTGCGGTCATCTTTCAGCAGTTGTCGATTGCGAAGGTGTGAAATTGCTTTTGCATGGCTACGTGGGTATTGATGAAGCAAGGGGCAGCGTTACCGTGAAAGTGGAACCCTGCCCCACCTGGCTCTGAACTTCGATCGAACCGCCATGAGCCTGTGCTACCCAGTGTGCTATGGATAGCCCCAATCCACTCCCCCCGGCTGCTCGTGAACGCGCGGGGTCGGCGCGATAGAAGCGTTCAAAGATATGCGCTACATCTTCTCCAGCAATACCGATACCCGTATCTTGAACGGTCAAACAAGCCACAGCATCCCGTACTTCGACGCTCAACGAGACCGTGCCGCCTGCATTGGTGTAGGTGAGCGCGTTATCCACCAGACCCATTAGCACTTGAATAAGCCGGGCTGTATCGCCTGAGACAGTGGCTGGCTCAAGTGCTTGAACGCGAAGATCAATGCCGCGTTCCTTTGCCAGTGGCTCCATCGTGGCAGCGACATCGTAAGCAAGCAGGTCCAGCCGCACCGGTTCGCGGTCGAGTGGCACCTGTTCCTCATCGGCCCGCGCTAGAACCAGTAGATCATTGATGAGCGATCCCAACCGTTCGGACTCAACGTTGATCTCGCGCAGAACTTCGCTATATTCATCGAGGCTGAGTGGCTCTTCCAGAGCTACGTCGGTAATACTGCGAATAACGGTCACGGGTGTGCGCAGCTCATGGGAGGCATCGGCGACAAAGCGGCGCTGCTGCGTAAACGCCTGGTCAAGGCGACCGATCATCTCATTGAGGGTCAAAGCAAGTTGGTGTACTTCGTCCCTGGAACGAGGAATGGGAACGCGCCGGTGTAAATCACCCGCCTTAATTTCGCGGGCTGTGCGCGTGAGATGGAGAATCGGGCGAAACGCGCGTTTAGCCAGCCAGTAGCTGCCAAGTACGCCAAGTAGGAGTACAAAGGGTGTAATGAAGAGCAAGGCAATGATAATGCTTTGCAATGTTGCTGTCGATTGTGCCAGCGACTCTCCGACCTGGAGGACTCCAAAGATGGAGCTGTTATCGGTTAGCGCAATGCTGTAGATGCGCACAGCCTGCCCATTACGAGTGGTCACAGTGCCTTGCCAGGGATCACCGCGTAGGGGTTGTGTGAAACTTGCCGGTGGCAGGGAAAGAGCATGAAAGGCGGGGGAGATATAGGCTGTGTTTCCTTTCGCGTCGAGCATACGCACCAGTGGGCTAATATTCACGTCCGATGTTGCGCCATGCTGTCCCGTGTCATTTGGGCCGCCAGTCTGTTGGTTCTGAGTTGAACCGGAGCCTTGCTGTCCTGTTATTGCAGTACTGTCAAGTCCTGGCAATTCGCCTGTAACATCCTGAATAATGACCTTGCCGTTTTCGCTTGAAACACCGTTGGCGATTTGTTGCGCGCGCAGTTGTAGCGCGGAATCCACGCTTGAAGCCAGGAACGCCTGAAGTATGGAGTACAAGATAAGGCAAAAAAGGAGGATCAGGAAAGCGAAGATGGCAGTATACCAGAGGGTCAATTGGATACGTATGCCCGGTGAGCGCATCTGTTGCGCGTATTTTCTCATGGCGCTGGCTCCTTGAGTTGATACCCTGACCCGCGAATGGTATGAATCACATCAGGCTCATCAAATTCGCACAGCTTGCGCCGCAGGTACCGGATATACACGTCAATAACATTCGAGAGATGCTCGGCATCACAGTCCCAGACATGCTCGGCTATCATTGCCCGGCTGAGTACCTGGTGCGGATTACGCATCAAATACTCTAGCAACGCATATTCTTTGCTATTCAAAGCGATGATGCGTTCTCCCCGCCGCGCTTCATGAGTTCCCGTATCTAATGTAACGTCCATGAAGTGTAATTCTACTGTCCTGCTTACGCTCTCACGTCGCAACAGGGCGCGTATTCTCGCCTCCAGTTCACGGAAAGCAAAAGGTTTCGTGAGGTAGTCGTCCGCGCCGGTGTCCAGTCCGGTTACGCGGTGGTCTACTTCGCCCAGCGCGGTCAGGAGGAGAATAGGCATTGTCCGCTTATTATTTCGTAGTTGGCGACAAACCTCGAAGCCATTAAGGTGGGGCAGGAGTACATCTAGCACGATGAGGTCATATGGTGTAATGGAACCCATCAGTACAGCATCTTCTCCATCTGTCGTCAAGTCAACAGCATAATGATGTTTTTCTAATCCCTTTTTCAGGCTGGCACCTAAACGTGGATCATCCTCTACGACCAGAATTCGCATATGTTCCCTCTCTTATCTGACTCAGTATTTTTAATGTTAGCATACTCAAGCAAAATGAGACCTGCATGAAATGCTGAATGAGGAGAATCTATTGTGTTTGCTAATTGACCAGACCCCACGGGCGGGCGCGTTTGCGGGCTTTCTGAGCTTCTTGATGGTTGCCTATTGACTCGTAGACATCGGCTTTGAGCGTCCAGGCGCGGGCGTAGCTGCGGTCGAGTTCGGTCGCTTCGTTGAGGGCGTCGAGGGCGGAGCGGCTATGGCCGTAGTGGATGAGGGCTTCCGCTTTGTTGCACCAGGCGACGGCGCTGCGCGGATTGACGATGAGAGCGCGGCTATAGGCATCGACGGCTCCCGCGTAATCGCGTATAAACGAACGCGCGTTGCCCAGGCCGTTCCACGCCTGAAAGCTTTGCGGCTCATACACCAGCGCCTGTGTATACGAGGTGATGGCGTCTTCGGGCATGTTCATGTCGAGTTGCGCGTCGGCTTTGCCGTTCCAGGCGGCTACATAGGTTGAATCGAGCGTCAGGGCGCGTTCAAAATGCACCAGCGCCTGTGAATATCTCTGGAGACGATTCAAGGCCAGTCCTGTACTGACCCATACGACGGGATTGTCCGGTTCTATCTCGGTGGCTTTCTGGTACGCTTCATAAGCCTTGCGGTAGTTGCCCTGGCTGTAGAGCGCGGTTCCTTTGCCATTCCAGGCGTGAAAATTGCGTCCATCCAGGCGCAATGCTTCCTCGTAGGCTTGCAAAGCTTGCGTGTATTGTTGCTGTTTGAGCAGCGCGTCGCCCTCCTGGCATTTCTCGCGCGCGCCGGTCGTATTGGGGCGCACGGCCTGCTGGCGAGCGGTCGAATCGCCTTTATCTCCGACGGGTGAAACGGCAGGCGTCGAGGGATTGGTCACGCGGCGCACGTTAGAAGCACCGCGCGCATCAAGCTGGCTGCCGGGTGGAGTCAGGCGCATTCCACCGCTTGGGCGGGAAGCGGCCTCGAACATGTGCAAAAATTCTAGCATATCGCTAAAGCGGCCATCCGGGCGCGGTGCGAGTGCGCGTTGTACAACGGTATCTATGGCGGTGGGTAGTTCGTGGTTGAGGCTGGATGGCGGCATGACCGGTCCACCACCCATTGAATCGAAAGGATGGTAGCCGGTAAGCATCTCGTACAGCACTACTGCACAGCCGAACTGGTCGCTGCGCGGGTCAACGATGCCACTGGTCTGTTCGGGTGCCATGTAGCCGACGGTGCCGCGCACGGTGATGGTTTTCCCGACGCGCGCCCCCGGCTCCAGCGAACGCGCGATACCGAAATCGGTAATAACCAGGCGATGATCTTCCTGGTGGATCAAAATATTTTCCGGCTTGATATCGCGGTGGATCACCGGGCGTGGGCGTGTATGGGCATAGTGTAGGGCGCTGGCAAGCTGGCGAAAGTTCATGATGGTCTCGCTAGCGGGCAGCGGGCCGTTGGCCTTTGCCAGTCGTGTGCGCAATGAACCGGCAGTGTAGAGGGGCATGACGAGGAAGACGCTAGGGCCGTCTTTGCCGTAATCCAGGATAGGCGCGATGTTGGGATGGTCCAGTGTGGCCGAGATACGCGCTTCGCGCAGGAAGTGTTCCTGCTCACTGGGAGTGGTCTTGCTGGGAAGCAGCACTTTAATGGCGATACGGCGCGAAAGATTCTGATCGATGCCGCGAAAAACAGCCGCGTAGCCGCCCTTGCTGATGAGCGCCTCGATCACATAGCGACCGACCAGCGCGGTGTACAGCAACGGCAAGGCGCACGCGCGACAAAAGAGATCGCTGTCCCGATTATCATATCCACAATCAACAAGATCGGCGCAGCGTGGCATTCATCCTCCTTCTTACCTGGCGGCCTGTTCTTCCAGTGACCGTGCCCAGTCTTGACATGCGATAGCCTCTTCTATTCTTCCCAGTTTTTCAAGCACAATGGCTTTGTTATGCCAGGCATCGGGTTCTTCAGGAGCAAAGGATGTTGCCTGATCGAAAGCTACCAGCGCCTTCTCCAGAGAGCCAAGTTTGAACAGACTGAGTCCGCGATTATTCCAGGCAGCGATATAGTGCGGGTCCAGCGCGATGGCCTGGTCAAGAGCCACCAGCGCCTCCTGGTCGCGCCCAAGCTCGTGTAAGAGACTTCCCTTGTTATACCACGCGGAAATCAGTCCATCGTCATAATGAAGGGCCGAGTCGTAGGATTCCAGCGCATCCACATACATATGTATAGCTGCCAGCACGTTTCCTCGATTATACCATGTCCCGGCCATAGTTGGGTCGAGTGTAAGAGCGTGGTCATAATCCGCTAACGCCTCGCCGAAACGCTGCATATCGCGGAGATCATTGGCCTTATCGAACCAGGCTACGGCGTTTTCAGGGGCAAGCTGCGTGGCGTACTCGTGCAGAGCCAGCGCCTCGGCAGGTTTTTTTAAGCGGCGCAAGATATTGCCTTTGATGTCCCACATCATGGCGTTGCGCGGCTCAAGCTCAAGCGCGCGATCAATGGCGATCAGCGCTTCATCGTAGCGTTGCAAACTGTAAAGCGTATCGCTCATGGCTTGCCAGATGATGCCCTGGGTGGCATCCAGCAGCAGAGCGCGGTCGAAAGCCAGCAGAGCTTCTTCGGGGCGGTTTTGCTCGACCAGCGTCATGCCGCGCCCGCTCCAGGCGAAGACGTAGTTCGGATCGAGGGCTAACGCCTGGTCATAGCAGCGCATCTCTTCCTCGTAGCGGTGCAACTCGTGCAGCACGCTGGCGCGCGAGTTCCATAAATCCGGGTCGCCGGGTTGCAGGTTGAGCGCATAGTCATAAGCTGGCAATGCTGCCTCCGCGTGTCCCAGTTGCAGCAGTGTTGCGGCCTTACCGCTCCAGACCTCAACGCTATCGTTGCCCTCAGCTATGGCCTCCTCGTAAGCTGTCAGCGCCTCCTCATACTGCCCCAATTCGTAGGCACGGTCCCCTTCTGCCAGCCAATCGTAATCGTACCCTTGCGCGGGTTCAGGTTCTTGTTCATCGGGCGCTATCACGCCTTCGACATTATGCGTTGCCTGAGGGAGGGCCGGTCGTAGTTCGGTCAGGAGATCCCCATCGTCTTCATACGTTGTAAGTGTCTGTGGCGGCGGGTAATCATACGATTCATGCTCGACACGTACTGTCATGCGGGGCCGCGCGAAGTGCTTCTCGGTAACTTCTTCGTCCATATCGGTCTTGACCAGGAAAGCAAGCCTGCCATCCTCGCCAAAATCGATGACGCGCACACTGCCCGGCTCATGCACCTGTTTAGAAAGCATCATTGCCAGTTCCGCGTCCTGTAAGAAATCCTCGCGCTCTTTGTCGCTGGCTTCATGCGGCAGTAACGCGCGAATAGTGACCGGAATCTCTTGATGGCGATCATTGGCCTGTAACGTCACGGTGCTGCGATTCTTACTGAGCAGCAATTGTATTTCATACCGCCCCTGCAACAATGTTCCCTGCACAGGAATGCCGCATTTTGCGCAAAAGCGCGATTTTTCGCGATTCTGATACCGGCAATCTATAATATCCAGACACATCACCATGTGACCGTCCCCCCTTCCATATATGCACAATGGCAGGTTGATCCATTAGCTCATAAGTTGTTTCTAATGTAGCGAAAACTTCCCTGCTTTGTCAATGCTGAATTACCCATTTCTGTAGCAAAAAGAGGTAAAACCCCATTGTATGGAGAGTTTTTGCGGATTACCCTATGTAAATAGAACGCACAAGCGCCAAAATACTTGCCCATACGTAGGCAACATGGCATAATGCAGTTATTCGGTAGAATTGCTGTGGCATCAGGCAGTATTCTATATTATAGTCAAAGGAAGGTAATCGCTTCAGGCGAATAAAAAAGAAAGTAGCTGTACTGAATGCATACAGACAGGTTGCAACGGATAGGAAGCGGCGAGCAAGAGCAGGGGAATGTGATTCGTATCCTGCTGGTAGACGATCACGCGCTTGTGCGCGAAGGTACGCGCCGTCTTTTAGAGATGGAGAACGATGTAGAAGTCGTGGCGGAGGCATCCAGCGGCGAAGAAGCCATTGAAGTCGCCAGGAGTTTGCGGCCTGACATCGCCGTGATGGATATTGCCATGCCGGGCATTGGCGGCATCGAAGCAACACGCGCCATTAAAAAGTATTGTCCTGAGACAGCGGTTCTGGTCCTCTCAGCTTACGACGATGAACCGTACCTGCTGGCTTTGCTTGACGCGGGCGCGGCGGCATTTTTGCTCAAAAATGTGCATGGGCAGGAACTTATCTCGGCTATCCGGGCGGTCTCACGCGGCGAATCGGTGCTACAGCCATCCATTGCTGAAAAAATGATGCGCAAGCTCTCCACCCGTCCAGATGCAACGCCATATTCGACGAATCTGCTCAGCGAACGCGAATTTGACGTTTTACGCCTGGCGGCGCGCGGCCTGCCTAACAAAGAAATTGCTGCTCGTATGAGTTTGAGTATCCGCACTGTGCATAGTCATCTCGCCAATATTTTCATGAAAATGCAGGTAGGGTCGCGCACAGAAGCAGTTTTGCTGGCCTTACGGCAAGGTATGATCTCTTTACAGGATACCTATGACACCTGATGCGGTACTCAAGCTCAAAACATATCCATTTGCAAAGCTTATTGTGGGCTTGCTATCGCTTATCGTTGCCCTGGGCTTGCTCATCTGGTCGCTTCGGCATTACCAACCCCCGCCCACGATTTACGGCCCACGCGCCATCTATAGTGTCGTCGTGCTTTCTGTGACCCTCGCACTGCTGGGCCGTTACCTGTTATTACACATGATTAAAGGCGAATCGGGTCTAACCCATGTTCTCTATCGCCAGTTGCCATCATCCTGGCAGACACTTTTTCTCTTTGATATCACTGCACCAATTTACCTTGCCGCTGGCGTGCTGGTGGATGTTCCCGCCGCAGTACTGACTGCGCTCATTACCCAGACAGTCCTCCAGATATACACTTACCTGTGCCGTTTCGTGTCGCTGGCGGAAGCGGGTTATCGTATCGCCATCACTGCTGTAGTGGTCTTTATCGCGGACAACATATTTACCTTGATTGCGGGTACTCAACGAAGTCAAGCTGCTAGTGGCTATAACCAGTTGAGCGAATCTCATGAGCTGCTTGGCTGTATTCTCGCTGCATTTATTATGCTGCTCCTGTTGATACTGGCCTCATTACCCTCCCTGATGCCATCTCGCGGCAAGCGAATAAGTCACTCTTTCCTGTCAGATAACTTGCAGTTGAACTTTACTCATCGTTGGAAAGTCTTTATGATTTCACCTGCGCTTCGCTTCCAGGCGTTAGTGTTGAGTGTCGGCCCCTTGTTGCCTGTTGTTGATATCTTCGATAACGTAGTGGCCGAAGTAGCGTGGCTGTTTTTTCTGGTCCCTCTTTTCGCAATTTATTACCTGGCGCTGGTGAGTACGCGCCTCGGTATTCGTACCGATACCTTACAGGAGACGCTGACGGACTTGAGTAGCGCGCGCCGTCGCCAGGACGAATTGCGCGACTATGCCACGCTGATTACGCGCGTGCAGGAAGAGGAGCGCCGCCGCCTGGCGCGCGAATTGCACGACGATACGGCTCAGGCGTTGATCGCGCTTGCCCTGGGTCTGGATGGCCTGGGTAGGGCTATTGGCAAGCTCGATTTGTCTGAAAGGGATAGAGAGTGGCTGGCGAGCCTGCAAAACCTGGCCGATCATACGCTGGAAGGGGTGCGCCGCGCCTGCCGCGACCTGCGCCCATCCGTGCTTGATGACCTGGGATTGCGCGCGGCGCTGGAATGGCTGAGCGACAGTTCCTCCTCGCGTGGGGTTCCCTGCACATTCACCTGCCGGGGATTTGCTACGCCAACGACTTCAGAGAATGAAATCGCCCTCTTCCGCATTACCCAGGAAGCTTTATCGAATATCTGGCGACATGCCAGGGCAACTCAGGCATCCATTGAGCTTGCCTATTTACCTGAACAATTGTGCTTATCCATTCGTGATGATGGCAGGGGATTTACGCCCGGCGATTATCTGGATGCCGCACACGATTCGCAGGGTGGTCTGGGTCTGGTTGGTATGCGCGAACGCGCTACGCTTATCGGAGCTACCTTGAAGATTGCTTCATCCCCCGGCAATGGGTGCCACGTAGAACTTTCTTTGCCGATGGCCGCTTTGCCTCTTCTCAGAAAGCATTCAAACGCTTTAATGAATGCTGAAGAGCAAAGTTAGGTAGAAGTGCTGATGTGCTTTTTGCCCGCATGATGCATAGTATAGTGGGCAGGGCGTCAAGCAGCCTGTTGGGCGGACGATTTACCGGCGGGGATGATAAGTCAGCGCATACATGGAATGGAACCGGGACCCTACCATGCGTCTCATGAGCTGGCCTGGACAAGTATCATCTTCGCATATTAGAGGGAAGCATCTTTGTCTCTCCGTGCGGTGTTCTCTCTATAAATCGGTGACTTGTTCAACCCCATCGGTTGTTTGACATCCTGCCCGCATATTTTTCTCCGTATGCATGATGCAAGCGATTCACCACCAATTCTCTACACGTTGGTGCGAGGGCGATCAAATCGCCTACCAGTTCCCCATGTGTCGGTGCGAGGGCGACCGCAAGGGTCCCGTTGCCGCCTGTCAATGTATTGGTGCGAGGGCGACCGCAAGGGTCCCCACCCCACATCCACTCCTCCCCCGCCCCTACAATGACTGCGACGGGATGCTGCGTTTCCATTTCTCAGGTAAAAGGGCGTGATGTTATATAATGTGTTGGTTAGCAAATCTCAACCAGACAAACTACTACTATAGAGGATGAAACCATGACTGCTCACAATGATGTATTTGGCGCGCGCGCGAAGTTGCAGGGCGTCACAGGCGATGTTATTTATTACCGGCTGGCTGCTCTGGCGGAGCGCGGCGTCAGCGGGTTGGAACGGTTGCCATTTACCGTGAAGATTATGCTGGAGAACGTGTTGCGCCACGTTGGCGGCGGCCTGGTACACGAAGATGAAGTGTATTCGCTGGCCCGTTGGGTGCCGGGACAGGCGGCTCAATCTGAGGCGGAGTACCCATTCATGCCTGCTCGCGTGCTGTTGCAAGACTTCACGGGCGTGCCGGCTGTAGCCGACCTGGCCGCTATGCGCTCTGCTGTGGCGCGTATAGGCGGCGACCCGCAGAAAATCAATCCCCTGGTGCCTGCTGACCTGGTGATTGACCATTCGGTGCAGGTAGACCTGTTCGGGACTACGCTGGCCTTTGCGCGTAATGTCGAGCGCGAATACGAACGCAACAGCGAACGCTACGGCCTGCTGCGCTGGGGGCAGCAGGCGTTCAGCAATTTCCGTGTAGTGCCTCCCGGTACGGGCATCGTTCACCAGGTCAACCTGGAATACCTGGCCCCCGTCGTGATGACGCGCGAGGAGAACGGCGAAACGCTTGCCTATCCTGATACGCTGGTTGGCACCGACTCACATACGACCATGATTAACGGCCTGGGCGTACTGGGCTGGGGCGTGGGTGGTATCGAGGCCGAGGCTGTGCTGCTGGGCCAGCCCATCTACCTGCTCACGCCGGAAGTGATCGGCGTACGGCTCACGGGCGCGCTTCCCGAAGGTTCAACTGCTACCGACCTGGTCTTGACAGTGACGCAGATGTTGCGCAAACGCGGCGTCGTCGGCAAATTCGTCGAGTTTACCGGCTCCGGCCTCAGCTTCTTGACGCTGGCGGATCGCGCCACTATCTCCAATATGTCGCCTGAATTTGGCGCGACAGCCACGCTTTTCCCCGTCGATGAAGAGACACTGCGCTACCTGCGCGGCACGGGCCGCGATCCTAAACTGGTCGAACTAGTCGAACACTACACAAAGGCGCAGGGGCTCTTCCGCACCGATGACGCGCCATCGCCGCAATTCGACGACCTGCTCGAACTCGACCTGGGAACAATTGAGCCAAGTCTGGCCGGGCCACGCCGCCCGCAGGACCGCGTTCCCATGCAAAACCTGGGCAAGGTTTTCCGCGAAGTTTTTGCTGATCGCTTTGAACCTGTCAAGATCAATGGCGTGGTAGAAAGGGCGCTGATTC
>JBOGTO010000129.1:0-2497 GCA_050695155.1 Ktedonobacteraceae bacterium | reverse complement strand
GTCATACTCTACTTGAATACTTGACATTCTCTACGGTACGACATACATTGTAGGCAGAGGCCTCATATGAGGAAGGCTGGCTCAATTCCGCGTTCGTGCGTCATCCGCTGGCAAAGCGGATTTTATTTTTCTGCTTGCTATGGCAGCAAAGCAAAGAGAGGAGCTACTTATGCCTGATAACGCTCACGTCAAGTTCCTTCTGAACGAAGATGAAATGCCCCGCGCGTGGTACAACATCATGGCGGACATGAAGAATCCGCCCGCGCCGGTTCTGCATCCTGGCACCCATCAACCAGTTACGCCTGATGATCTCGCGCCGCTTTTCCCGATGGCGCTGATTATGCAGGAGGTCAGCACCGAACGCTATATTGACATCCCTGAGCCAATCATCGATGTCTACCGACAGTGGCGGCCCAGCCCGCTTTACCGCGCGCGCCGCCTGGAGAAGGCGCTGGATACACCGGCGCGTATTTATTACAAGTACGAGGGTGTCAGCCCCGCCGGTAGCCACAAGCCCAACACGGCGGTTGCGCAGGCTTTCTATAACAAGGAAGAGGGTATTAAGAAGCTCTCGACCGAGACGGGCGCGGGACAATGGGGGTCGGCGCTGGCGATGGCGGGCGCGTTCTTCAACATGGAAGTCGAAATATTCATGGTGAAGGTCAGCTACCAGCAGAAACCTTATCGCCGCAACCTGATGCAAACCTTCGGCGCGACCGTCCATGCCAGCCCCAGCGACCTGACCAATGCCGGGCGCAGCATTCTGGCAAAAGACCCCGAAAATATGGGCAGCCTGGGTATCGCCATCAGCGAGGCCGTCGAAGTAGCGGCTATGAGTGGCGGCACGACCAAGTATTCGCTGGGCAGCGTGCTAAACCATGTGCTGATGCACCAGACCATCATCGGCGAAGAAGCCCTGCTCCAGATGGAGCGCGCGGGCGACTATCCCGATGTGGTGATCGGTTGCGCGGGCGGCGGCAGCAACTATGCCGGCCTCGCCTTCCCTTTCATCGGCGAAAAGCTGCGCCGGGACCTCAAAACGCGCTTTGTGGCTGCCGAGCCGATGGCCTGCCCCAGCATGACAAAGGGCGTCTACGCCTATGATTTTGGCGATACGGTGGGCATGACTCCCCTGGTCAAGATGCATACGCTCGGCCATGATTTCATGCCGCCGGGCATCCACGCTGGCGGACTACGCTATCACGGCATGTCGCCGCTGGTTTCGCAACTGCACGAAGAGGGCATTATCGAAGCGCGCGCCTTCCACCAGATCGCAACCTTCGAGGCCGCTGTGCAATTCGCGCGCGCCGAAGGCATCGTCCCCGCTCCCGAAGCCGGACACGCCATAAGGGCCGCCATCGATGAGGCGCTCAAGGCCAAAGAAGCCGGGGAATCGCCCGTGATTCTCTTCAACCTCTCCGGTCATGGTCACTTCGACATGGGAGCCTATGACTCCTACTTCGCAGGCAAGCTTCAGGATTACGAATACCCGGAGGAAGCAGTAGCCGACGCGCAAAAACGTATGCCATCGGTGGTGTAATCGGCCAGATCATTGCGCAAAATATTCAAGAGGGCGACTCATTTGGGTCGTCCTCTTTTCAAGCGAAATTTGCTTATTGCATCCTGATCTAATATCGATTATCCTATCAATAAGCAGATTTGCTAAAAGGATGGTTTACTTGATGGTTGATGGCATTACCCAGCATTACCGTGTGCAACAATATGAGCGTGAAGATACAAAACTCTCAGTGTTGGACGTATGCACCGGAGCAGGTGGTGAGGCTATTGGACTTGAAGCGGCGGGGTTTATGCATGAAGCCGTTGTTGAGGTTGATACCGCAGCATGTCAGACGCTTCGACTCAATCGACCATGCTGGCGCGTGATTGAGGGGGATGTTCGTGAAGTCAATGGGCTGGATTTTCGCGGGATTGATCTACTGGCGGGAGGCGTTCCCTGCCCGCCTTTTACAATAGCTGGTAAACAGCTTGGCGCGGATGACGAGCGCGATCTTTTCCCTGAAGCATTGCGGCTTATCGAGCAGGCTAAACCGGCGGCGGTGATGCTGGAAAATGTGCCGGGTTTTGCATCCGAAAAGTTCGCTGCCTATCGTCGCAGTCTGATACAAAGTCTGCACCGGCTGGGCTATGAAGTCGCGTGGCGTGTGCTTAACTCGTCGGACTATGGCGTACCCCAACTTCGACCGCGTTTCATTCTGGTTGCTCTGCAAAGCCCCTATTTTGACAACTTTTCCTGGCCGCTCTCAATCGAAACCTCTGCTACGGTTGGGCAAGTTCTTCATGATCTGATGGCGTCTCGCGGCTGGCAGGGAGCTAATCAATGGTCTCAAAAGGCTAATGGTATAGCCCCAACATTGGTCGGAGGCTCTAAAAAGCATGGTGGTCCTGATCTCGGTCCGACACGCGCAAGAAAACAATGGGAAGCATTGGGCGTTGATGGTCGAGGTATAGCCGACGCACCACCCGGCGAAGATTTTCC
>JBOGTO010000128.1:0-7395 GCA_050695155.1 Ktedonobacteraceae bacterium | reverse complement strand
CCTGCACCCTTGACAAACAACACAGTATCTACAGAAGACGTTCCTTTCCCGGTTCTGGTCGGCAAAAACCATCAGGCAATTGAAGACTCTTCTCAAATTAAGCGACGCCTCCTGTGGGTATCTTTCCCACAGGAGGCGTCGCTTCTGGTTTCGCCCTCAAAAGTCAGTATTGCTCAACTGGGGTCGGCGATTTCGCTGGTATCGGGTGGCGTTATCAGCGTTCCAGGTGGCACGGCTTTGGCTCCCGCTCCCACATTCGGCCCCGCGTAGGTGGTGGGCGAAAGCGGATCAGCCCAACTCGTCTGGTTGTCAGAGAAGACCGTGTAGAAAGTATGACTTCCTACGGGCAGCGTTGTTTGTACCTGGTAGAGCGCGCCAGTGCTGTAAGAACCAGAGACAAACGTCATGGGATACCCTGTCTTGTCCACGTATAACATGGCCGAAGTAGGCGCATTGCCTGAGACGTTGGTATAGGTCGTCTGGAACGTGAAAAGCGTTGAGCCTGTTCCCGATGTCGGAGTAACACTCGTACCTTTTACCATCAAGGCCGTTACGATCGGATCGGTTGAGCCTTCGTAGATGAACGTTCCGTAGCTGGAGCCGTCGGCAAAACGGAAACGATAATAGTGTTCTCCGGCTGAGAGCGTAGTCGAGTAGATGTACGTAACGCCTACCTGCCAGTTATGCCCGGAGAAGTATTGCATGGTATGCGGAACGCCATCAATATCGACTTCGGTCAACGTCGGCGGCGTATTTGTCGTAGACCGGTAGGTGGCTTTGTAGGTAATGGTCTGATTCGCCAGCGCGTTGTTCGGTGAGATGCTGGGGATCACATTAAAGGGATACACATCCGGGCCTGGGAATGGCACACCGTTGTAGGGCAGCGTAATCATCCCCGTTCCATCAGAGAAATTGAAGGTAAAGGTATGGTGTCCGGGTGCCAGCGTTGTTTTGTACTGGTAGAGCGTACCCTTTTTCGCAAATGTACCCCTGGTCATGGCAAAGGTCGATGTGCCGTCGATAATTACGTTATGGACGGCGGGAATATCCGTTCGTGTATAAAGTACACTGAATGCGAAGCCGCTTTGCGGCCCGCCCACCGTTGGATTGATGGCTCCTGGAACCCCAGGCATGGCCGGTACTGTTAAGGTTGTCGAAAGCGGTAGCGTACTAAGTACCAGTGGCGGCTGCGGCGTCTGCGAGTAATTGAAGAAATCCGACAGGTCGCTGATATTTTGCGCGTCGCGCTGACCCAGGCTGGGCAGATTAAAGGTCGTCTCAAGGTATTTAGTAAAGGAACTGAACTCGCCCATTGTATGGGAGATGTAGCCCGCTCTGGCGTATGGCGAGATGACAATGAGCGGAACGCGCGGCCCCAGTCCCAGACCATCGAGTTGCGGCGGCACCACATGGTCATAGAAACCGCCCCAATCATCCCAGGTGAGGAAGATAGCGGTATTGGCCCAGTAAGAACTATTCATAATTCCGTTGACAACGGACGTGACCCAGTTTTGTCCGCCCTGTAAGGGTTCGGGTGGATGATCGCTTTGCGGGAAGCTCTGCGGCGTAACCCAGGAAACGGTGGACAGCTTGCCTGATTGAATATCGGTTAAAACCTGGTTGCTATTGGTAACGATATTACGACTATCGTTCGTGTAAAGCGGCTTAATCATCAGCGCGGCATTCCAGATAGGTGTGCCGCCATAGTAGTGCCAGCTTACTCCGGCGGTATCCAGTTCCTGGGCGATACTATTGATTGATACGCAGGGGTATTGCCAGTAGGAGTTGTCGCTTACGTTCATCGAAGAAATGAGCGTGTTCTGCGTGGACTTGCAGCCCTGCTGAGGCGATGACTCATTGAGACCGCCGGTTTGCGCCGCGATCATATTGACATGATTCGGCACGCTGCTGGATGCATCGGAGGTAAAGAAATTATCGCTCAGGCCGAAATGCTGCGCATAGGCCCAGTAATTCGGAATGTCTGATTGTGTATACTGGACATGCCCGCGATCTGGAAATTCGTCCATTTTGCCCCCGTCCAGGGCTGACAGCAAAGCCGCTCCCCCGTGATTGAGGTCTGAACGCATAGGATTGCTGGCCTCCGGCTCTGTAATGCCGTTCGCCCCCGGATACGTGCCGAAGAAGTTATCGAAGGTATGGTTTTCCTGCATGATGAAAACGACGTGCTGGATGGGCGTTGATGACGTTCCCATGCGAGGGCTGCTCGCATGGGTGAAGACCTGGGGCAAGAAATGCCAGGCCCCCACCGAGGAAACTACCAACAATGCTAGCACGAGCAGGAAGCGCTTGATGTGCCTCATTATTGCTCTCTTTCTCTATGGAATAATCAAAGGCTGAAAGCGTATAAATTGCCATCGGTTGATGCGCAATACAGCCAGCCATTGACGATGATAGGTGATGAATTGGCGGCAGCCGCGCTAGCAAAACTCCACAGTACCGAACCGCTTGTCGCATCCAGCGCGTAAAAATGCTTGTCGGCAGAAGCCAGGTAGACAACGCCGTTCGCTACGGCGGGCGAACTGTTGATGCCCCCGCCCGTAGGTGTCTTCCAGATCAGCGCGCCGGTGGTTGCGTTTAAGGCGTAGAGGTTGCCATCCAGCGAGCCTACGTAAAGGACGCCATTAGTGACGGCGGGTGACGATGCGTTGCCGATGACCGGGGAACCGACGGGAGTTGACCACGCCAGCGTACCCGCGCTCTCGTTGAGGGCGTACAGGGTGCCATTTTCTCCATCAAAGTACACCAGTCCATTCGCCACGCTGATGCCTGAACTCAGTTCGCTGTAGGGGTTGCCGTTGGCGATGGCGTATTGCCAGATGGGTGCGCCCGAATTCGCATTGAGCGCGACTAACGCGCTAACAGGATTGCCGACAAAGGCGAAGAGGGTATGAGTGCTGCTATCAACCGAAACAGTTCCCCAGACGCTGCCTTTGGCGGCATACTGCCAGGTAATATGCCCGGTCAATTCGTCAAGCGCGTAGAGCGTGGTGCTGTTGGGGCCGCGTGCTGTGCCAATGTAGAGCGTTTTGCCGGATAGCGTTGGCGCGCCAAAGATGTTCCACGCCAGGATTTCGCTCCATACGAGGGTGCCAGTCTGCGCGTTAACGGCGTAGAACGGCGAAGGGATGCCCGATCCGGCGTTGCCAATAGTGCCGAAGAACACGAGGCCCGTTGCCGGGTCAACCAGTGGCGAGGAGAGATTCTTAAAGCCGGTACCCGAATTAAACTGCCATTTCGAGGCTCCGGTAGTTGCATTGAAGGCATCCAGCTTGCCATCCGGTGTGGTGATGTAGATCATGCCGTTGTTGTAGACGGCGGAACTGGCGGGGCCAGAGCCAACGGCAACATTCCACTTTGGTACGATGCTGGCAACATTAGCATTGCTTACAACGTTTTCATACGGATTCACGCGGGTCGCTGTGCTAATAAAGCCGAACGTATTCCAGGTCGTATCTACGGTGATGGGTACGGTGAAGGTTACATGACTGGTTTCACCCGCGAGGATGATGTTATGCGTCCCCGGAGTAGCATTAGTAGGAATGTTCAGCGCTTTATTTACATTCCCTTTTGCGTTAGATACACCTTTGAATAGCAGTGTAGAGGTACTGTCCCAGAAGTAGCGCACGGATTCATTTCTGGCAAACCCGGTGCCTGTTACGGTAAAGGTTGCGCTCGGAGGTGCGATAGCAGGATTGACCGCTGCTCCGGCGGCTATAGTGAACGTATTTTGCGTAACAAAGCTGCTCGTAGCGCCTACAGCCGCTACACTATACGCAGCGGTAGTGACAATGGGGATGGCAAAGCTGGCGCTAAAGCTGCCCGCCGAATTAGCCTGCACGGTGGCAACGGTCAGAGGTGTACCCGTGTAATTCCAGACGATATTCACGGTTTCGCTGGCCGCATATCCCTGGCCGGATACAGTAACGGTCGCTCCCACCGGCCCCGATGCCAGGCTTAAACTCGCGGCAGGCGCTACAACTGTATAGTTGGTGGTCACGCTGATTTTCGAGACATTGCCAACGGCTTTCACCGCATAAGTTCCGGGTGTCGTGCCTGCTGGTATGGTGATGTTGGTGGGAGGTAGATACCCATAGACGTTGCCGCTGGTTTTCCCGACCAGAATGGGGGTCGCGCCATTATTCCAGAAGATGCTGACGGATTCGTTTACCTGGAAGCCATAGGCGCTCACTGTCACCGTTGAGCCTGCTGAGCCGTTCAGCGGGGCAAGAGCAAGCGTAGGCGTGTAGATGATGAAGGAAAAGCTGGCGGTAGTATTCGTCGTTTGCCCGACTCCAACAACGGGATAGGTAGCAGGAGTGGCTGTTTTGGGGATGACGACGGTAACATTAAATGATCCGGTGGTGTTACCTGTGGCTGTGGTGAGCAACGTCCCGGTGCTGGGACCAGTATAGTCCCAGTACACATTGACATGTTCAGCGTTGCCAAAAGCGTTACCAAAGATGTGAACCTTTGAACCTGGGCCAGCCGCCTCTGGTTTCATAATTAACTGCGGCAGCAATTGAAATGTATCTGTGGCGACAAAGCCGGAAGTGACTCCAACACCGGCGATTGTATATGTGCCGGTCGGCGCGAGCGGTACGGGGAATTTTGTAACAAAAGCTCCACTTGCACTGGCGGTAGCGGTCGTCTCCAGCGTGCCAGTGCCAGGACCAGTATAATTCCAATAGATCTTGACCGATTCAGAAGCCCCATAGTTATTGCCTTGCACCGTAATTGTCGAAGATGCCGCGTATACCTCCGATTTGGGCGAAGCGGTGAGGGTTGCCGTTGCTGCATGAGCAGATTGCATGTGAGGGACCACAAAAACGCCCGCTGTGATGACAGCAAGCGTAAGCGCTAACAGTGTTAGCATCCATCTCTTTTTTGCCATAATACCATCATTCCTTTCCAATCCAAAATAACCCGCAAATTGAGCATCACATTCTATTGCCGATAGAAATTCATGAATACATCATAGCCATTCTTATAAGTGGTTAGAGTGATTTGAGGGTAAAGGGTTGGTTATGATCTGCCAATATTGGTTGTGAAATAGTAACCTTTCGACATTAAATGGAGCTATGAAACAATATGATACATAGATAGACATTTTGAAATATTGAATTTATAAAACATTGCTGTTACACTTGAACTGCTTATCTGGAATATCTTTGCCATGCTTTAAATAAGAAACGGAGAAGAAGATGAGGGCCATAAAACGTTGGGCATTAGCCTTGTTTGTCCTCCTAATGGTTGGAGTAGCAGGTGTGCGCATAGCGCCTACCTTCCATTCTGCTCGAGCAGCTACGTCATCACCCATCCAGCATGTAGTGATAATCATGATGGAAAATCATACATTCGATAATTTCTTCGGCAGTTTCCCTGGTGCTAATGGCGTGACTTTGCCGCAAGACCCTAATCCTGTTCCCAGCGACTACAATCATGGCGCTTCGGCTACGGCTGCGGCTATCGATGGTGGGAAGATGGATGGCTTCGCATCGCATGGCTTTTATCAATATAAACAATCTGATATTCCCAATTACTGGAGCTATGCTCAGCACTTTGGTCTAAGTGATTACTTCTTCACTTCCTATGCCACCAGCAGCACACCGAATCACATGGCAATGATGGCTGCGCAGAACGTCGATATGTATGACACGCCGCAGCAGCAGGGCTGTAAGTCGTCTCCCAATACGCTGATGCCCTCACGCGAAAATGGAGTGAGCAACGATTTCTGGTCCTATCCCTGCTATAACGCTCAGACATTGCCTGATTTGCTGAAGCCTGCCGGGCTGACGTGGCGTTACTATAGCCAGGTACCAATCTGGGATGATCCGATGATGATTAGCGGGTTGTCGGGATCGCCCAACGATGTTCACAGTATTAATCAATTCGCCAAAGATGTCCAGACGAATAACATGGCGAATGTATCCTGGATCATTCCGACCGGCAACAATACCGATCATCCGCCACTGGCATTGCAGGGCGGCCAAAATTTCGTCACGCAACAGATCAATGCCGTGATGAACAGTCCATACTGGAATAGTACTTCTATCTTCCTCACCTGGGATGACTGGGGCGGTTTCTACGACCATGTCGCGCCTCCCTCGAACCTGGTTGATGGTATGGGTTTAGGCCCTCGCGTTCCTCTCATCGTGGTTTCGCCCTATGCCAGAGCTGGCTATATCTCGCATCAATTTGGTGAGTTCAGCTCGTTTGTGAAATACGTTGAAAAGAACTGGAACCTGCCCAATCTTGGTCAGCGCGACGCCAATCCCAATATCAGTGATTTGACTGACTTTTTCGACTATAGTCAGACGCCCCTCTCACCGCTGATTCTCAATCAACTCAACTTTTCGCAAACGCTGCTGATGCCCTCACCGTTGCGCATACCCAACGTAGCAGGCGCGATTACACCGCAGCAGGGTTCGCCTTCAACGGCTATCACCTTTAGCGTCCTCTATACACGAAACGATACGCCTGCTGTCCATAATGTGGTGATTGATGGCACAGCTATTCCGATGACGGTTGCCGGAACCTTCAGCGGAGGTACCCTCTATCAATACAAGAGCAAGCTGCCGGTTGGCCCCCATACGACCAGTTTCAACTTCTCTGATGGAACTGGTATGATTACGCTGCCGTACAATGTGCCAATACCTGCCCCAACCATCAATCCGTTCCAGGTGTTAACGAGTCTTAGCCCGACCGTTGCCTTGCCCGGCGTACCCGTCACCTATAAAGCGAAATATTCGTCACCGGCCGGCAAAGCGCCGACTCTGACCGATATTGATATTGATGGTGTGCCACATACCATGCAGCAGACATCGGGGACAAACTTTAAGCAAGGCGTACTCTATACGTACACAACATCGAGCCTTTCCATCGGGGTGCATTACTTCCGAATGCGCTTCAGCGATGGGACGAGTACTGGTATCTACGAAGGCTTCCCGGCTCCGTCGATCACGCCAATTACGCTGACGCAGTCGTCGGCCAGTTCCGCGAGTACCGCCTTTACATTCCAGACGACCTACACCGATACTTTTGGCACCGCGCCAACGTCGGCAAAGGTCTATGTAGATAAAGTGCCATCTTCCATGACGCTTAGCTCTGGCTCATATAGCTCCGGGGCGGTTTTCAAAACAACGGTAACGCTGCCAGCAGGATGCAAGTCGTTTTACTTCGTCTTCAACGATGGAGAGAGCCAGTGGGTAGACCCAATCCAGCCAACGAGCTATCCCTGTCCCGCCGTTGGAGCATCTTTCCATGCTGCCAGCAGTAGCAATTCCGATGTAATGCCATCTGACAGCTCTGGCGGTGACACTTACGACGCTTCCTGATGCTCGAATAGTGAGCCAGGACGGAGGCAAGCCCCCGCCC
>JBOGTO010000127.1:0-5989 GCA_050695155.1 Ktedonobacteraceae bacterium | reverse complement strand
CTGTAATTATTTTCGGAACGCGCATGTGGGACCTCGCCACGCGCGGGCGCGTGAACGCTACCTCAAGCCCCGAGGCCAAAGCAGAGGCTGAAGAGGAGAGCGGCGTGCATCTGATGGAAGTGCATGGAGCGCACGGCGAAGAGGAAACGCTGGAAGACGATGAAGACCCCAAAGTCCCACGCCTGACAACAGGCGCGCGCGTCAGTGGCTACCTGGGCATCGTTATCCTGGCGCTGGCCTGCATCTATTCCTGGCTACTGCTACTCGACTCGACGCATGTGATCAACATTTCCGGCTACACGCTGCCAGCAAGTGGGATTCAGGTACTCAGCTATGACTGGTTCACGCAAGGAACGGCCAATTATATTGTCGCTTTCCACCTGGACGCGCTGGCAATCACCATGATGGTCGTGGTGACAACGGTTTCGCTGCTGGTGCAATTTTACTCGCAGGGCTACATGGAAAACTCGGCGGGCTATGCTCGTTTCTTCTCATATCTCTCGCTCTTCGCCTTTTCCATGCTGGTGATTGTCTTCGCGCAGAACTTCCTGGTGATCTTCATTGGTTGGGAACTGGTGGGCTTGAGTTCCTATCTGCTGATCGGCTTCTGGATCAACAAAAGGGCTAAACCAGCGGAAGATCGTCTCTCACCAGCAACTGCCTCTATCATGTCCTTTATCACCACCCGTATCGGCGATGTAGGCTTCATCATCGGCATCATGATCCTGTTTACCACAACTGGCACCTTCGATTTCGCCACATTGGCCTCGCAGACTGACCCCCATGGCGTCATCCATGCCTTCGCAGGCAATAGCGGCCTGTTGACTGTTGCTATGATCATGGTCTTCTGTGGCGCGATCGGCAAATCGGCGCAGCTTCCGTTGACCGTCTGGCTGCCGCCTGCTATGGAAGGCCCCACGCCTGTGAGCGCGTTGATTCACGCCGCAACGATGGTGGCAGCTGGCGTCTACATGGTTGCGCGTACCTTCCCGCTTTTCACAGCAGCAGGACCCGCCGCGTTCCAGGTAGTGGCGTGGGTTGGAGCAATTACGGCCATCTACGCGGCATTAGTCGCGCTTACACAGAGAGACTTCAAACGGGTGCTGGCTTTCTCCACCATCAGCCAGCTTGGCTATATGTTCGTCGGCCTGGGAGTGGCGGGCGCGGCGCTCGGCCCTGGCCCCGGTATGTTTCATCTTTTTACGCACGCTTTCTTTAAGGCTCTGCTCTTCCTGGGCGCGGGCAGCGTCATTCACGCCCTGCACCACGCGACACACAGGGAGGTGCAGGAAATGGACAAGATGGGCGGACTGGCAAAATTCATGCCCATTACGGCTATCACCTGGCTGGTCGCCACGCTTACCATTTCGGGCTTTCCGTTCTTCTCTGGCTTTTATAGCAAAGACAACATCATTGGGTTAGCCTACCAGCACGGCTACTATGGACTCTACGCCGTCACCTTAATCACGGCTGGTCTGACCGCCTTCTACATGTTGCGAGCCTATATCCTGGCATTTGGAGGCAAAGGCGGTCAAGTCGGTGGATTGTGGGGCGGCACCTATCGCGGCGAAGGCCATCCGCACGAATCGCCACTGACCATTACCATCCCGCTCGTTCTGCTGGCAATCGCCTCGATTGTCGTGGGTTACTGGACGGGCATGTTTAGCTACATCCAGCCGGGCGCGACAAATCTCAATCTAGGACACTTTTTTAGCGATTCGCTGACCTGGATAGGTGTGGCGGTATCGTTCGTGGGCCTGATCTGGGCCTATGTACTCTATACACGCTTCGAGCTGGCAGCCATCCATGATTTTGTAGAGAACAACGCCGTTTTGCGCTTCCTGCATCGCCTGACGCTGCGCAAGTTCTACATCGACGACCTGTACGCATTGCTCATCCGCTACGTCGTGCTTGGCATCTCGCACATCGAGGCAGCCTTTGATACCTACGTAGTTGACGGCATCGTCAACGGCGTGGCCCAGGCTGTTATCGGTGTGGGACGCGGCGTGCGCCATGTGGAGACGGGCAGAGTGCAATCCTACATGGCTGGTTTCTTTGGCGGCGTCGCCATCCTGGCAATTGTGGTCTTTGTGCTGGTCGCGTTTGTGAAGTAACACGCGCTGTAGGGACGCAATTGATCGCGTCCCTACAGCGATGAGGATTAGTTATGATATTTACGAGTGATCTGACATGGATATTGTTCCTGCCTGCGGTGGGCGCGCTGGCGGTGATAGCGACTCCCGCGCGTTGGGCGCGCTGGGTAGCGCTGGCGTTTGCTGCCGCCGTCTTTGTGCTGTCAATGGTGATATTTTTTCGCGTGGCGGTCAATGGCTATAATTTCGGCGATTTGAACCACCCGGCGGACTTCATCCATACAAGGTGGATCAGCTTCAAAGCTGGCAATGTGCAATTCAATATCGATTATTTCCTGGGCGTGGATGGCTTGAGCCTATCGATGGTCATTCTCAACGCGCTTCTGAGTATGTTGGCGATTATCGGCGGCTGGGAAAAGAAGCGCGTCAAAGAATACATGGCCCTGTTGCTGCTGCTGGAAGCAGGCGTGATGGGCGTCTTCCTATCGCTCGACTTGCTGCTGTTCTACCTCTTCTGGGAAGTCGAACTGGCCCCCATGTTCCTCTTAATTGGCATCTGGGGCTACGACACCCCGAAGCATGGGATGCCCGGACGCATCTATTCGGCCTGGAAGTTCTTGTTATATACCTTTTTCGGCAGTATCTTTTTGCTGGCGGGTACCCTGCTGCTCTACTTCAAACTGGGCGGTAATACGGCCAGTATGCAATACTTATCCACACATTTCCTGAGCGGCATCAGCCCGATCTTCGGCTGGAGTTGGCAACTGCTGACCTTCTTGCTGGTCTTCCTGGCTTTCGCCATCAAGATACCCATGTTTCCGTTCCATACCTGGCTGCCCGATGCGCACACGGACGCGCCAACTGAAGTTAGCGTGATCCTGGCAGGTATCCTGCTGAAGATGGGCGCATATGGCCTGATTCGCATCTGCTTCACGCTGCTTCCGGCGGGTATTCGCGAGTTCGCGCCCTGGTTAGCGGTAATCGCCGCTATCAACATTATCTACGGCGCGGGCATCTGCCTGGTGCAGAAGGACATGAAGAGGCTGATCGCCTATTCGAGCGTCAGCCACATGGGCATAATCCTGCTTGGCGTGGCGGCGGCCGCCGCCGGTTTTGGCGATATGGCCTTCCGCCAGGCGGCTCTGACAGGCGCGACGGTGCAAATGTTCAGTCATGGCATCATCACCGGTATGCTCTTCTTCTGCGTTGGTGTGATCTCCGATCACGCGCACACGCGCGAAATCGCCACCTTTGGCGGCATCGCCAAGAGGATGCCCATGCTGGCAACGCTCTTCACCTTCGCTGGCCTGGCATCGCTCGGTCTGCCCGGACTGGCAGGTTTTGTCGCCGAATATATCACCTTTACGGCCAGCTACCAGGTCTGGGCTGTTGTAACCATTGTCTCGGTCTTCACCATGATCCTGACAGCCAGTTATGTGCTGTGGATGCTCAAACGTATCTTCTATGGGCCGTTTAATACGAAATGGAGCCGGTTGCTTGATGCCAACTGGCGCGAGTCGCTGCCACTGGTCTCGCTGGCGGCGGTAATCGTGTTTGTGGGCATCTTCCCAGGTTTCCTGATCCGCTTGATTACACCTGCCCTGTCGAACATCCTCCATATAGTGACGACGGTAGGTTTACATTAACGAAATGGGCGACCGGCGCGGTCGCCCGGCGACGCAAGGAGCCCTAATATGTTTCATATATCTGATCTTTATTTGCTGGCACCGGAAGCCACGATGGCTATCCTGGCGCTGGTGGTGATGATGGTCGACCTTTTCGTTAAACGTCGCTTCGTCACTGTTACGGTGGGGCTGGTTGGCCTGATAGTGCCGCTGGGTTTCGCCATCGCGCAGGCGGTGACACCCGACTTCTTAGCCAAACCGCATTACGCCTTTTCCGGTATGCTGGTAATCGACCCTTACGCGGTCTTTTTCGAGATTGTCTTCATCATCATCGCCGCCGTGATGCTGCTGGCCTCGTACAACTACGTGGGGAAATATGTAAAGGCCGATGGCGAGTTCTATACGTTGATGCTCTTCTCGACTACCGGCGCGATGTTTATGGCGAGTACCAATGAACTGATCTCGATCTATATTTCGCTCGAACTGACCAGTATTCCCCTGTACGTTATGGCCGGTCTGCTGCGCACAGGCGAACGTTCAGCCGAGGCAGCCGTCAAATATATCCTGCTGGGCGCGATGTCCTCCGCTATCCTGCTTTACGGTTTCGCGCTCCTCTATGGATTAACGGGTACGACCGATCTGGCAGGCATCGCCAGATCAGTTGGGACGGGCCTGCAGAACGGCAACGTGATGATTCTGATTGCGGATGTGATGATCCTGGCAGGCTTCGGCTTCAAAATTTCGGCGGTACCATTCCACATGTGGGCGCCAGATATTTATGAAGGCGCGCCCACGCCATCGACTGCTTTTTTCTCGGTCACTTCTAAAGCAGCAGGATTTGCCGCGTTGATCCGCGTCTTCATGAGCGGTGGTCTGGGGCAGGTCGACGTGACTTCGCTGACCGTCATCATTGCCATTATCGCCATTGCCACTATGACGCTGGGAAATCTGGCGGCTGCTGTGCAATCCAATATCAAACGCATGATGGCCTATTCCAGTATCTCGCAGGCGGGCTATATCCTGGTCGGTTTCGTTACCAGTATTGCTGGCAAACATCCCGACGGCGATTCAGCGGTGCTGTTCTTCATCCTGGTTTTCGTCATCACTAACCTGGGGGCGTTCTCCGGCATTATCGCGCTGGCAAATGCCACGGGCGGCGAGAAGATCGAGGATTTCAGAGGATTGGCGAGACGCGCCCCGCTCTTGAGCGCGGGAACGGCGCTGTGTATGCTCTCGCTGGCAGGCATCCCACCTCTGGCAGGCTTTGTGAGCAAGGTCTTTATCTTCACAGCAGCCTGGGGCGAGGGCCTGTCCTGGTTGGTGATAATCGCACTGCTGAACACAGCCGTATCGCTGGTCTACTACGGGCGCGTCGTCAAAGCTATGTACTTCGACGCGCCTGTCAAAGAGGATCACCTCACTACACCCATCGGCCTCAGTTCATCCATCGCCCTGACTACGGCAGCCCTGGTGGTGATTACATTCGCCACCTCGCTAGTGCTGGAACTGACAGGACCAGCAGCGAATCTGCTTGCGTTTCTGGTGAAATGATTCGAGCCATACAAAAAAGATGGATGCTTTCGCAGCATCCCTCTTTTTTGCACTCTAAGGCATGCAGATGATAAAGATAGAAAATTTACAAAAGCTGGCCGGGGTCAATCCCCAATGAGCGCAATTTTTCGGCTAATGCCTGCGCTTGCTGTACGGCAGCATCCGCACGTTGCGCCTCCGCCTCGGCTTGCTGCACGGCGGCGTCCGCACGTTGCGCCTCCACCTGCGCGCGCCTGGCTTCAGACTCGGCTTGCTGCACGGCAAAATCTGCCCGTTGAGCCTCAGCTTGTTTTTGTCGGGCCTCAGCCTCAGCCCGCTGATCTGCGGCCTCACCATAGGTCAGCCTCATCTGACCATTGCGATCATAGAGACGCAGCGTAGCACCATCAGGCACCAGCCAGCTCTCCAGGCTCGCACTCCATAACGAACCGTCGGGAGCAGGCCGCATCGCCTGCATGGATTGGCTGTCTTGATCGAATTGCCAGCCAAATAAACGCCGGTTTCGACTGGCGGGTAGAGGGAATTCATGGGGGTCATAAGCGAAGTATTCTTGCACCCCCATGTGGGCATAGCGATCGGGTTTCTCGTCCAGGTCCTTTTTCCAGGTTTCTTGCGAGGCAATCTCGAAGACCACCTGGGGTGCAGGTCCGCTTTTGCCCACGCGCCAGCTGCGGGTGGTTGACTGATACGCCACGCCCTTGATAACTGTCACATCCGGGG
>JBOGTO010000126.1:0-28324 GCA_050695155.1 Ktedonobacteraceae bacterium | reverse complement strand
GGGCGGAGACAGACGTTTCATTTTATTCACATTTTTGATTGGTAAAATTATCGGGTCTACCCCACCATCGCCGCTTCCGGCGTCTTTGCGCTTCCGGTGCGCTCTAAGCGCCAGGTACGCACCTGGCGCGCGCTGGCTTCGCGGATTTCGAGTTCAAATGGGAAGGCTTTGCGCAGCGCGGACTCTTCGGAGGCGACGGCTACGAATTCGTCGGTTTCGGTAATGATCAGGGGTTTCATGGCGAACTGGTCGCGCGCGAAGCCCATGCTGTCACCCGTCGCTACCAGGTAGGTGAAGCTGCCATCAAGCGCGGTGACGGTGCTGCGCACGGCATCATCGAGCGTCGCGCCCTGCTGCATCATATCAGCGATGTAAACGGCGATGACTTCCGAGTCGTTGCCGGTGTTAAAGTGATGTCCCTTGATTTCCAGGCGGCGGCGCAGCTTGTGATAGTTGGTGATGTGTCCATTATGCACAACGGCGATGTCGGAGAACGGGCGCGCCCAGAAGGGGTGCGAGTGGCTAATATCGACGCGGCTCTCGGTTGCCATGCGCGTATGCGAAATACCATGTGTGCCATGTATAGAGGAAAGACCGTAAGTAGCATCAAGCGCGTTGGCCTTGCCCATTTGTTTCACAATTTCCAGGTGCTGACCCATGCTGAAGACCTCGACGCCCTCGCCGCTGGCTTCCAGCGCGGCGGTCAGTTCCTCGTAGGAGCCGTCATAGTCCATCACCAGGCGCACATATTGCCCGGCGCGGCTGCTTTCGCGCACCTTGCCATACTCCTGCGCCGTTTCAACGAGGCTGGCTTCCCAGTCCACGCTCTCACGTCGCGCATCTTCATCTACCTTGATGCGTGCTACAAGATTGCCTTTAGGAAGATTGCTATACAATGCCAATCCTGTCGAGTCAGGGCCTCGGCGGTTGAGATCGGCGAGCATCTTGATAAGAATCTCACCAATGGGGCCTTCTTGTTGTTTGAAGAGGATGCCGGCGATGCCACACAT
Source organism: Ktedonobacteraceae bacterium (assembly GCA_050695155.1). Classification (GTDB taxonomy): domain Bacteria; phylum Chloroflexota; class Ktedonobacteria; order Ktedonobacterales; family Ktedonobacteraceae; genus CF-113. Next base: position 27,314 of record JBOGTO010000126.1, on the reverse strand, counting down.
GCTGAAGTTACCTCCTTGCTGGTCAAGGGCTGCGGAAAAATGGCCTGAACCAGATGAACGACAACTGGTACGTATAGATACTATAGTGGAAAAAGTGTACATATTCAAGGGGTATACTAACCAAAATGTACAGTCCTGCATAGACAGTCTGCCTATGCATAATATGTATTAAACGCGCGCGAGAAGCATGGCGACCCTTGCGGTCGCCTTGCTTCATACTATGCACTATCTTGCGGGGCTTGTCCCTGCTCTGACCTCATGCTATGATTGGGATGAAAATGGGAAAGGCTATTGTTGTGTATGAAACGTACATTTCTGGCAAAGCTGCAACGGAGTGCGCGCTACTGTCTCGCCGGCGCGCTGCTGCTGATTATATGTGTGCCACTCTATCAGTTGGCTGTCTTGAACCCGGCAGGCTATAGCGATGCGCTTAATTCGCTGACCCAGACTCTGCGCTGGATCAGCGGGCATGGCCTGCTTTTTGCAGGCTACCGCGCCTTGCTGGTGGCGGGTTTCGCTCTCATACTCGGTTTGCCGTTCGCGCTCTTCCGTATCATTGTAGCGCAGGAGATTATCGGACGCGCCGATATAGAAGAGCATGAGCGCGTACAGGAAGATGCGCAGCCGCCGGAAGCTGAAGAACTTGTGGATGAAGATGAAGAAGAGCAAGAGCAGGTGGGGGAGAAAGAGCAAGCGCAAGAAAACAAGTCTGATGATGGTATGCCAGAGTTCGCCTGGCGCGGCAAAGGCTACGCGGTCATTGCTGCGTGGGCGGGGTTGTTCGGCCTGATTTTCTTCGTCGCCGGGACGCTGGCAAGCACGATTTATTTGCTCACCAGCGCAGCTTCTCTCTCCTCGCACACTGCGGGCGATGCAGCACCTCTAACGGGCCTCTTTGCCATTCTCACCTTCACGGTTGGTGGTGGTCTGCTTGCCCTTTCGTGCCTGTTGTTCGGCGCAGTAATCGCCAGGAGCGGGCGCAGGTTGTGGCCCGACGCCTGGGTCTTTTTTGGATATGTAGCCCTCGCCATTGCCGCCTTAATGTCCGGCAGCGCGGTGCAGGTGGCTTCTGCTCCCGCGACAGGGCAGGCGGTATTAAGCACACCCGCCGTTTTGTTGTTCGCATTATGGGTGCTATGGTTTGCTATAATGCTGGTCAGACTCAAACCAGAGTAAGCTTTCCGCGAACTCCTTTTCTCTTCATGTGCCGCAGGCAACAAGCAAACATATGAATGGTGTTAGCTATACATCGTAGGGAGCAGAAGATTCCAGCACAACCTTCATCGGCCCTTCGCCTTCTCTTGTATGGCGCAATGTAATATCGGCTGTCAAATCGAGCGCGGCAAGCAGTTCTATCAATGTGCCAATGGTGGGGTTGACATCATCCGCTGAGAACAGCCGCGAAATTGCCTCGCGTTTCCTGCCAATACGCTCAGCCAGTTCCTCCTGGGTCAAATGTTTTTCCTTACGCGCTTCATCAAGCAGGCGCATCAATTCCATCTCAGCCGCCATTTCCCGATAGCCAGCCGCCACCTCTGGATTCTGCAATCTTTTCTGCCTGCGCTGTTCGTACCTATCCATTTTCTTCCTCCTGTACAGGACTAATATGACAAGTTCGCAAATACTCCTTCCAATAGCCAAAGGCTTTGTTAAGATCATACTCCGACGCCCGTTGCCCGGTACGCTTGACATAACCATGAAGCAATACGATGCGTTCCTTGTCAAAACCAAAGAACTCACGACCAAGTGCTCCATTGTAAATGACACGAATTTCCCACATGCCCTCGTAATTATGGCACTTCTCTATATACCCACCACCTAGCCGATAACCATGATACTTCAATGCATCAGTTACTTGCAGCAACTTTCCAGAGAGCTGAGGATTTGTAATATCCAATGCGTCTTCGAAGACCTCTGCGGGTTGGATCGTGTTTTCTTGTTCAAAATATACAACTTTCCATTTCATACGCGCATTGTAACATAGATGTTACGCTATTGCAAGCATCATTTAGATTCTCATTTCCTGATTGACAACCTATCCTCAAGCCCCTACAATGCACACAACGATATAGATGTACATCTCTACAATCCGAATTTATAGTATGGGAGGTGTCTATGATGACACCGGCGGCAATGTGGCAGAGCAATCCACCAGAACAACTTCTCAAGGAACGTTTTCACATCACGACAAGCTTTCATCCGGGGCAGCGCGACATCATTGAACAACTTGTAATGGGGAAGCGACTGCTCGTAATCCAGCGCACAGGATGGGGGAAATCGCTCTGCTATCAAATGGCGAGTCTCTATTATCCCCATCTCACGCTTGTTTTCTCTCCTCTGAAAGCCTTGATGCGCGACCAGTGCCAGCGCTGTAACGACTCCTACAGTATAGCTGCCGGTATGGTCAGTTCGGAATTTTCAACGGAAGAAAATCGCGCAACATTGGCGCGGGCTGTTGAAGGAAAGCTCAACATCCTGTTTATCGCACCCGAACGCCTGGATAACGCCGACTGGCAGCGCAGCGTTTCCCAGATGCGTATCAGCATGATTGTTATCGACGAAGCGCATTGTATCTCAACCTGGGGTCATGACTTTCGCCCGCACTATCAACGCATCGTGCGCCTGCTCTCCGCGCTCCCGTCCGCCATTCCCGTGTTGGGCTTAACAGCCACAGCCAATGCGCGCGTCGAGCAAGACGTACTCGGTCAAATTGGCGCGGGTACGCAAGTGATACGCGGGACGATGTGGCGACCGAATTTGCACTTGAATGTGGTAGAGTTGCGCGGCGATCGAGAAAAGCTATCCTATCTTGCGGAATTTCTGCCTCATTTGCCTGGAACTGGCATCATTTATACCGCGACGCAACATGATGCCGAGATGACGGCAGCATTTTTGCAGCAACAAGGTGTGCAGGCCGAGTATTACCATTCCAGGCGCGAGGAACAGGTAAAGCGGGATATTGAGCAGAAATTCATGGCGAATCAGTATAAAGTGGTCTGTTCTACCAATGCGCTTGGTATGGGGATTGATAAGCCTGACATCCGTTTCGTCATTCATTACCAGATTCCCGCGTCTCCCATTCATTACTATCAGGAGATTGGGCGCGCCGGACGCGATACAAAAGTTTCATGGTGTGTTCTGCTGTATGACGCAGCTGATCTTGCCATTCAGGAACATTTTAATCGCACGGCCAAACCTGAAGCGAAATGTTACGATTTTGTTATGTCGCTTTTGCAAGTGATCCCGCAAGGGCTACATGATTTGATGCAATTGACCGGCTATGCGCAACAGGTAGTAGAACATGTCCTGTTCGATTTGCAAGAGCAACATCTGATTGAACGCAATGCGAAGGAACATACCTATATAGCACTTCCGAGCCTGGGAAAAGCAGATTTTGCTGCTTATGATGTGGTGCGTGAGCAAAAAAAACGCGAACTTAAAGATATGCAGGAATACGCACAATTGCGGTACTGCTATATGGAATACCTGACGACTTACCTGGGCGATGCGCCAGGTTACACATGTAGAACCTGCGGCAATTGTCGTTCATCCAACTTTCCAGTTATCAAATACCCTGAAAGAATATATACGGCAGCAGGGCGATTTCTGGAAGAAGAATACCTGCCACGTATCGAAAAGCGTGGCACTACAAGGCATCCAGAACATGAGGCTGGCTGGTCACTATCCTATCATGGTGGCACTCGCGTTGGCAGGCTGGTGCGTGCCAGCAAGTATGAAGAAGCCGGGCCATTTCCATTAAGCTTGTTGAATCGAGCCGTTGAGGTTATACGGACCCGCTATCCGCTAGAGCAAATCAATGGTATAGTAAGCGTGCCACCAACGAAAAGTGGTGCGCTAGTAGAAACATTTGCGCGGCGTATCGCTGAACAACTCACGTTAGAGTATATGCCGGTCATTGCGAAAGTGCGCGAGACATACGAGCAGAAGAAGTACACAAACTGGGTGCAAAAGAAAGAGAACGTCAAAGCAGCCTTTAGCATCAGTTCGCCGGAACAGGTTGCGGGGCGTACTTTCTTGTTGATAGATGATATTTATGATTCGGGCTATATGCTGCGCGAGGTGGGTCGAACTTTGATGCAGGCGGGCGCGAAGGCTGTGTATCCATTCACCATTACGCGCACAGCCCATTCTGACGATCAGTAAAGGAAATAGACATGGAAGAGGACTTACGGGAACAGGCATGTTGGCTATTGCTGGCGTTTGAAAGTGGGCTATCAACTCGCGTTGTCAATAACATCGTCGTGGCATGGTGTCATCAACATAAGCATTCAATGCAGGAGTTCTTCGCGGCGGATGCTCAAGCATGGGTTGATGTATGTAGCCTTAGCACGGATGTGACGAAAAAACTTGAACAATCAAGAGAGAAGCTGGTCGGCCAGGCATTTCTGGTGGAACAGTTGGCACATAACAACGTTCATATGCTAACGGTATTGGATACCAGCTATCCCAAATTGCTGAAAACCTCCCTCAAACGCGACCAAACGCCGCCTATACTGTTTTATGCTGGCGACCTGGGCATTCTGGAGCGCAAAACCATTGCGGTAATTGGTTCGCGCAACGCGGGGGAAGAAAGCCTCGAGTTTACACGCGCTGTCTCAGCCTGTTTAGCGGAACAGGGCGCGAATGTTATCAGTGGCAATGCGCGTGGTGTGGACCGCGCTGCATACGAGGGGGCAACCAGCATTGAGGGATACACAACAGTAGTGCTACCGCATGGCATACGTAAACTGAGCGGCGTGCAAATGCGAGCATTACAGCCAAAGATTGAATCTGGCAATGTGCTATTGATGAGCCAGTTTCACCCCGATGCACAATGGGTAGTGAGCCGCGCGATGGAACGCAACAAAGTCGTAACAGGACTTGCTCAGGTCGTCATTGTGGCCGAGTCCGATATTCAGGGCGGCACATGGAAAGGCGCGCACGGCGCGTTAAAACAGCATCGCCCGTTATATGTGCGCCAGTCCGATACCGCTTTACCTGGCAATAGCAAACTGATAGAACAGGGTGGACAAGCTCTACCCTGGCCTGCGAAAGACGTGGCAGCCATGTTATCTCCCATCCTGAAAGAAAGCGCGGAGTTGCAACAAGAGAAGCAGGAAGCCGTATCCCGTCCCGACCAGCTTTCGCTGTTTGCCACTTCAAATGAATAGTGAAATTGCTCTATGACCATCATCGATCATCGAGGCCGTGACCTCGCTATTATTCCCGACGATGCGATGCTGCACTTGCCGACGCCACAATTGCTGCAAGCTCTCTTCGGCTCTCACCTGTCGGCAGACATATGCGCCGCCATCGGGCGTGATAAACGGCACGCTTTTTTGCGCACGCTGCCCATCCATTTTCAGGCTATCAAGCGGGCTTTGCAGGCGCAGGGAACACCGTTCGATGTAGCTTTTGATGAACGGCCAATGTTGCCTTTTACAACGACCTTGCAGGTCGAGCCGCGTCCTTATCAGCACGAGGCGTTGTCGGGCTGGCTGGCGGAGGGCAGCGCGGGTGTAGTCGTCTTACCAACAGGCGCGGGGAAAACGCTCGTTGCAGCTATGGCTATTCATGAAACAAAGGTCTGGACGCTGGCGGTAGTGCCGACGCTTGATCTCTTGCAGCAGTGGCGTGTAGTATTGGCTGCTGCTCTTGGTATTAGCGCGGACGATATTGGCATCTTCGGCGGGGGCGAAAAAGAGTTGAAGCCGATTACTATCATCACCTACGACTCTGCGGCGTTGAATCCGCGCGAACTGAAACGGTTCGGGCTGCTCATCTTCGATGAATGCCATCACTTGCCCGCGCCCACCTATCGCCTGATCGCCGAAAGCGCCTTTACGCCCCTGCGCCTGGGACTGAGCGCGACGCCTGAACGCAGCGACATGGCGCATCTTGATTTGCAGCGACTGATCGGGCCGGAAGTCTACCGGCGCGCGCCCGCCGAACTGACGGAGGGACGTTACCTGGCACAATATCAAGAAGTGCCTATCGATATTGCCCTTTCAGACGAAGAGGAGGCGCGGTACAACGAGCAAAGGCGTATCTATCGCGCCTTTTTGCAGCGCCGCCATATCATCATTCGCTCGCCCGAAGAATTTCAGCAGAAGGTCATCTTCATGAGCGCGCGTGATCCCGAAGCGCGTAAGGCTATGCTTGCGTGGCGCGAGGCTCGTAATATTGCCATGAACGCCCCCGCCAAGTATGCCGAGATCGAGCGCCTGCTACAACTGCACGCGCAAGACCAGGTCATCCTCTTCTCAGAATACAATCCGGTCGTCGATGAGATCAGCCGCCGCTTCTGCCTGCCGAGCATCACCTATAAGACCCCTGCCGAGGAACGCCGCGCCATCCTCGAACGCTTCCGCGCCGGAGCGTATAGCAAGCTGGTCTCCGGGCGCGTGCTGAATGAAGGCGTTGATGTGCCTGATTGCCGCGTTGCCATCATCGTCAGCGGCAATAGCACCAGGCGCGAATACATTCAACGCCTGGGCCGCGTGCTGCGCCCCAAAGCAGGCCAGGCATGGTTGTACGAGCTAATCACAAGCGATACTACGGAAGAAGACATAGCTAAACGACGCAAATAAGCGTTATAATGCGCGTGGTGATAATGAGCCAAAGGAGGAATGTGTGCGCTTTAGCCTGCAAGATGTGCCGAAACGTGTTCAGAAGCGCGGCGGTGTGCTGTTCGTCACACCCCATTTTTTGCGCCCCGGCGAGATGCGCGCGGAAATTGCCCGCCTGATTGATTACCATGAGCAACTGCTGGATCAACCGCAGCGCCAGTTTTCCATTGACGACGCGCGCGCATGTATCGGCGATTATCGCATGGCGCACTGTTTGATCGCCACGCTTAGCCACTGGTACAACTGGCGCACGTCGGATTGGGCGCAGCACGTTGGCAACAGCGCATTGCAAGAGGCTGGCATCACTTCTCCCATTCACCTGCGGCTCGCGCTTTATGATTTCGTGAATGCACGCTATGGCGGTTTCCTGGCTGCTAGAGAACGCGCTACCGCCTTAGAGCATTTCGCTCATATCTATCAACTTAACTTGCAAGAACTGGAATACCTGCTTGCCATTGATAGCGACGAAGAGGCGTTACTGATACAGGTGGACGGCGAGCGAGTGCCAATGCCCGATGAAGTAGCCGCTCTGTACAACCAGTGGACATTTGAAGCCGCTCTTTTCAATGCCTCCGATGCACATTTTGTGATCGACTGCAATGCTTTTCTCAAAGCGCAAGCCGCGCATCAAGTTGCTCATGAACCACTCACAGGCGTAGGAGCAGCAATCAAACGCTTATGTTTTCTGGCGCGGAAACTGGGTGTCTACTACGATCTCGCTTATGAGGCTGGCTCGTCGCTCTTGCACCTGACCCTGTATGGGCCGCAGGAGATGACGGGCGCGCCCGGACAATACGGGCAACGACTGGCCCGTCTGTGTCGTATGTTGCTGGGTTATGGCGTGCGCGGTAAGCACAGCCTGCCCATGTCGGCTATTGTCAAAGCGGGAGCCACTGTGCATTTTTTGCAACGCGCCTATCGCTTTGAAATGGATGGCGATTTGCTCAAATTGCTCCCATCTGATGATGGAGCGCAATCCAGCACATCCAGCGGGGAAAGCAATGCCGTTTTTGATAGCGGCATCGAGCAATCGTTTGCCGAAGCCTTCAGCGCGCTTGCCAGGAGCCAGGGTGTCGATGGCTGGCAACTCGAACGAGAACCTGAACCCCTCCTCTTATCCTATGGAAGCGGAGAAAACACGACTCAGGGTATCTTCATACCTGATTTTGCGCTGACACGGGATCAACATCGTCTCTACTTTGAAATCCTGGGCTATTGGACACCCGCGTACCGCGAGCGTAAAATACAGAAATTGCAACAACTCAAGCCGCGTAAGGATATTTTGCTGGCTATTCCCGTCGAAGCAAAAGGAGCCTTCGCCAGCCTTGCTGCCGATTTTCCTATAGCCGAATACGATGGACAGCTATCAGCCACCGAACTGCTGAAAGTATTACGCGGCTACATCGATGATTTCGCGCAGCGCCTGGCTGCTATAGACGTTGCATCTGTACGCCAGCGTGTCCAGCAAGAAAAATGGCTGCCTGAGCGTGTATGCTTTGAAGTGCTGCATTGTTATCGGCGTTCAGAGTTAGCGCGCGCGGTAGAGGGGATTATGGGGAATGGCATTGCCTTTACTCCTGGCGTAGGCTTATATGATATAAACTGGCTGGAACATCTAAGCGTTTCGTTCGTAGAATGGTTGGGCGAAAATGGGCGACAGGCGATGCCATTAGGCGAGATGCTGCAAGAGTGCCGCTCGCACTGGCCTGTGCTGGCGCAGGCAAACGATGCCAGCCTCGAAGCCCTGCTAAGTCTCTGGCCGACCATCCAGATTCGCCGCAACTCAATCTTTGAAGCAATGGTCACGCTGGCAAACGCACCGGCCATTGAGGAGCAGCAACCATATCAGCAACCCGCGCCAGCGAAAGCAGTGCGCGAACGGAGAACAATCTATAAGAAACGTGCTAACCCGACACCCGTGACGCAAGAAGATTTGTGGGGATGAGGTATTATACGTAAATCATTGTAGGGGCGGGGGAGGCGTGGATGTGGGGAGGGGACCCTTGCGGTCGCCCGCGCTGGTTTCCCGATACCTGGATAATCATTATACCCGAATTATCATGCCTGAAAATCGGATAAAGAAACGGAATTATCGATGGATGTGAACGAATTGATTGGGGTTACGCTTGGCACCAGCACACTTGAGCGTATCATCGGGCGCGGCGGTATGGGCGCTGTATTTTTGGCGCAGCAATCCCGCCCGGTGCGCACGGTGGCTGTGAAAGTAGTTATGCCTCCAGAAGAAGCAGACGCGGATGACCGGCGCGTCTATTTCGAGCGTTTCCAGCGCGAGGCTGATACGGTAGCCCGGCTTGAACATAAGAATATCCTGCCAGTCTTTGAGTATGACGAAGCGGTGGTGATGGGAGAACGCCTTGCCTACCTGGTCATGCCTTTTGTGCGCGGCGGTACCCTGCGCGAGCGTATGGACGAAATGCAGCGCGCGCGCCAACAGTTCGACCTCAATACGATTGCCAGTTATATCAGCCAGATTGCTGACGCGCTCAATTACGCCCATAGCCTGGGAGTGATTCACCGCGATGTCAAACCTGCCAACCTGCTTTTTCACTCCGATGGCCGCCTGCTGCTGAGCGATTTTGGCATCGTGCGCTTGAGCGCCATGCCCGCGCTGACCACCGTTGGCAACTTCCTCGGCACGGCTGAATACGCCTCGCCAGAGCAGGCCAGCGGCAGCGAACTGGATGCGCGTTCCGATATATACGCGCTTGGCTGTATCCTCTTTGAGCTTTTGACGGGCCATGTGCCTTTTAGCGGCTCCAATCCTTTCGCCATACTCTCCAAACATATCAGCGATCCGGTGCCTTCTATAAAGAATGTGCGTCCTGATCTTTCGCCTGCCATCGAATTTGTGGTGAAAAAAGCCCTGGCTAAAAACCCGCAAGATCGCTATCAGAATGCCACAGAAATGGCCGCCGATTTGCAGGCCGCCACTTCGCCTGCCCTGGCCGCTCCCGGCAAAATGCGCCTGAGTGGTGACGCCAACAATGAAGATTTGACGGTGGCAGAGCGTTCGTGGCAACCGCCGCTTCCCCAGGGCGTGGGGATGCAGGCGCGCCAGCCAGTCGCGTATCCCTTTTATCCTCCAAATAGCCCCGCCGCGCCCGTCTCGCCACTAGCAGGAGCCAATGCTCCGCAAAACGGGGGAGGCATACCATTTACTGTGCAGGCTGTGATGGAGGATGGCAAAGGTTCAACCGAGCCGACCCCAAAACGAGGACGGCGTCTCTACTTCTATGGCACGGTTGGCATCACGATCTTCCTGCAATTGCCGACTCTTGCCCTGCTTTTCGCCTCTGCCACGCCCGGCGCTATTACACCGGCAGTGGCGGGTGTTCTGTGTGGTACTGTGGTCAATTTGCTTGTCCTGGCCGCTATCGGCTTTGTTGGTGTTACGCGCCACCGGTCTATCGACAGTAATATCAAGCGTTTTCTGATCGTCTCGCTGGCGGCAGCACTGCTCGCTGGATTATTCATCAGTTTTGGCGCAGACACAAGCTCTCACGGATTACATATCCCTCTCCTGGCCTATGCCGTGCTGCTGGCAAGCAACATCTATGGCCTGCGTTTGCTGGGCGCGGTGGATGCCCATTATGACGTGATAGAAGTCGCGCCGGTACTCTGGCGTACCGCCATGATTGCGGCCTTGACGGGCCTATTGCCACTCACTCTGATCTTGATCCTAACGCTGTCAATCCCATCTCCCTTGATCCTCACGCAGCCCCAGCTATTGCGCGTGTTTGGCATATTCGTTGTGGCATTGATTGGCGCGCCAACACCGGGAGCGGTACTGGCTATCTGGCTCTCACGGAAAATGACCTTCCCGATGCTTTTGCGCAATAGCGCCATCGCGGGGATGCTCATGTTCGCGGGCGCATACATACTGGCCCTTTTCTGGAGCGCGTTGACCTCGAACCACACGCTGTTTTTTGAGGCTTTCAAACAATCTGGCCTGGCGTTCTTGATTGGAGGATGCGCGCTTGCCTTGCTCGGCGCGTTGCGGGGGATGCTGGATGTCTGGGCATACCAGCGTATCACGAAAAAGAAAATCCAATAAAATAGACCAGGATGGCTGTTCAGCCGCCCTGGTCTATTTTATTGTTACCGGTTTACGGTAATGCCCACACGTTCAGATTGGTAAAAACGGCGTCGGCTGATTTGGAGATGTCGGTAGCGGCAACACCGATTTGTCCGCTCGCATAGGTGGGGTCGCTAAAGCTCGTCACCTGGGTCTTATTGAAGTAAATCGTCATGGTGCTTCCGCGCGCCACAACCGAAATGGTGTTGGTGTTGGTCAGGTCGGGTATGGGTGTGATGTTACCATTGGTCAGTTTGCGTGAGTTGGTGCCGGTAGTATCTACATAGAGATAGACGGCATAGCTTCCATCGGTATAGATGGCAAGGCGGTAAAACTGGCTCTTATTGGCATTGCCCCGGAAGGTGATACCAATCCCATCACCTGAATTAAGCACCGCCTCCACCTCAAATGTGAAGTTGCTGAAATTGGTGTTCATGGCAGAACAGGAGGTGAAGGTATTGGCCTGCGTATCTGTAGCGTGATAGGCATTGCCCTGAAACTTGCAGAGATCATCCGTTTGCCAGCCGCTGCCCTTGCTGTTATTGGTCAGAGGATCGTTTAGCTTCAAATTCGCGCTAAAGGGGTAATTGCTGGCAATGGCAGTTGCCGTCATGGCGGCTTGCGCGGTCGCGCTTGCGTTGGCGTGTGCGGTAGCTGTGATATTGGCCTGTGCAGTGGCAGTGCCGTTAGCGTTGTTTTGCTGTGTATTCTTGTAGCCGATCAGACCAAAAGCGATACCGCCGATCACCAGCACCAGAACTATTACCGAAATCAGGATAACACGCATGGAAGGCCCCCGGCGCGATGGCGTTGGTGGGATGGGCGGCATGGGAGCGTAGGGACTGTAATTCGGGTTGGAGTTGCTAACCGTCGGGTCGTATGGGTTGTAAGGCGGCGGTGGTGCCGGAGTGGGCGGATTCTGCCCGTAAGGCCCATAAGGACTCGGATTTGTATCAGGCATCGATGGATTGTTAGGATAAGGATTATATGGATTCTGTCCTGCTCCCGAAGGTGGGCCACCATAAGCCGTACCCTGATTATAATTCGGGTCGGGAGGCGGCTGACCATAGGGATTATAATTCGGATCGGGAGGATACTGGCTCATATTTTTCATCTCCTTTAACATGTAATAAATAGCTGAAGGACATGTTCCCTTTGAACACGGCAATAGTATAGCATACGTCCATCGAGAAAAAAAGCATTCGATTTCACAGTTGTGACATGATGCTCTTCACAAAGACGCGCCTATCTCCTATAATATGTATACAGGATTATTGTATATTGGTCGATCTGAAAAAGAGCATTTATCGCTGCCAGGGGAGCCATTCGGCTGAGAGGCAGGCGCAACGGGCGTTCTGCTGACCCTATGAACCTGATCTGGATAAGGTCCCTTCAATATTCGGGATTAGCTTGATGGATTGCATCAGATCAGGCGGGCAACACGGATAGAATACCGCCCATTTGGCGATCCTTTCTTGTAGATGTAGACCGTGATACCGAGGAAGCGTAAGGCTTCTCGCTTTCGCTTATAAGGGGCGTTTTCTTAGTTGTGGAATTCCTGGCACCAGGTCACAAACTCGCGGTATTCCTGCAAGACGCGCTCATAGCTGATGCGCCCGGCGCGGATTGCCGCGAGTTCTCTTTCCAGCTCTTCCAGTAAATCCGTCCGCTTGCTTAAATCTTCAAGAATAACTGTGCGTGCTGGTTTGCTCAACCTGGTAGTTTTCAAATCCTCCCGATATTGTGCAATCAGAGTCTTGCGCTCTTCGATAGTCTTGATCGCGGCTTTTTCAGATTCGTTTCTTACCATACTTCTCTCCTTTCCCACTGCCCATCGCGCTGCATCTCGCTTGTTCCGACGAGGTAAGTGGGTAGCATTGTCGTGGAAGCTTTAGACAGAATGATACTTAAAGTCCGTAGACTCATTGTCATCCATTATGGTTTCATTGTTCTGATGGATGAGAAATCTGATGCAGAAATTCAAAAGCGCTTCGGTGAGCGTATGCGTGAAATCCGAAAGCGCAAGGGACTTTCTCAGGAAGCGCTGGCACTCGCCAGCGAACTTGACCGGACGTATATCGGCGGGGTGGAGCGCGGTGAGCGGAACATAAGTCTCGTTAATATTTACCGGATCGCAGAAGCCCTGGGAGTGAAACCGAGGGAGTTATTTGATGTCTGAGGCGTACAAGGAAACCTTGGTGCCGACATCGAAGCACTTACAGGGTTTGGCTGGAATTGATCCACAAAAACTTGTTTCAGCGATTCGCAGTAGTGGTCTGACGATTTACGATCCTATTGCAATCGGTGATCCGGAACTCTGGATTCCAACGCCGGAACTGCAAGCCTTGCTTGATGCTGGCCTATGTGGCATGTCGCTGGCCGATTTGCCGCTTCGCACCCGCTCAAAGATAGTGAAAGAACGGATTTGTCAGGTGCTGGGCTATCCAGTGCCGAAATCATTTCAAAAAACCCAGCCGCGTTTCCCCGGCCAAGCTTTTGATACCTATGTGCAGAAATCAAATAACCTCCAAATCTGGAATGAAGAGCTATCCCCGATGCGCCGCTATGTGCTGATTCACGTTTCAGAAGATAATATAATCACCAAAGTTAAGGTCGTTACCGGGCAAGCCTTGGCGGTACTCGATACAACAGGTACCCTAACCAGTAAATATCAGGCGCGATGCATTCCGGGAGAGACTTCTACAGAACTTGTTACGTCGGTCGATACAGTACTGCTGACGCCGTTCGTTACGGCGGAGGTTGATCTTCGCCATGTCGCTACACCGGTGAAACATCCGCAGGCTGGCGAACTTCTATCTATTGGCGTTATCTTCGAACGGTTGTCTCATCTTGTCGGAAAGAGCTTCGTCAATGCCGGAATAGATCAGGAAAGAAACCGTGGTGCGGGGTTGCATAGACTGGTCTGCGCTGCCCTCGGTTATGCTGGTTATCAGGATGATGGCCAGTTTCCCGATGTTCGCCACCAACTCTTAGAAGTGAAGTTGCAAACCTCGCCCACTGTCGATCTTGGCTTGGTTCGACCAGACAGCATAGAAGCTCTCGACGTACCTATGATCCAAGGAAAACAAATCAGACATTGCGACGTGCGTTATGCAATTTTCTACGGGCATATAGTCAGCGAACGGGTGGAACTGACCCATTTGTTTGTGACGACCGGCGAGGCCTTCTTCCGCCGGTTCGCGCAATTCCAGGGTAAGGTTATGAACGCTAAATTGCAAATCCCTTTACCGGGTGACTTCTTCGAAGGGTAAGCCGAAAGCCTGCCACACCATCTGGTCAAGCCGCTTTTCCATTGCCACGGCATTAGCGGTACCGACAGCTTCATAAATAGCCTTTGCGCCTGCGATAATATCGTGCGCAAGCGTGGTAGCTGGATCGGGCAGGGGAAACTGCTCTACATATTGGGTAATGAAGCGCCGCCGACCAGCATAGAGCTTGTTGTTGAAGCGGTGATCGTAAAAGGCTTCCGCAAATGTTGAGTTTGCCACGGCAGCTGCAAGCCATAACAGGTGTTCCTGGTCGGCACGGGCAGCAGTTATCCAGTAGCAATCCCCGTTGACAATACTGCCATCCAGATCGATCCAAAATGTCGGTTGCTCCGAAATATCGCGGAAGACAAGTTTTGGTGCAGCCCAAGCGGCCGGGTCTTGGGGCACCCATATCTCATACCAGAGACGACCTCCCTCAATGACGTAGCTACGGCCTTCCAGAGGTGGCCGATGACTCTCCAGATAGTTTCTAGTCTTAGGATAAGAAGCTATATCCACGGCTCGACGTTGTCCCTGCACCACTTCATGCGGATAGAGGATCTCGAGTGCCTTTTTGGGTGAGGCGGCTCGGAAGCGGCGGGCGATGTGATGAGTGGTAAGAGGGCGCAATAGCTCAGGCTGTTCGTGTTTGGGCAGGCTGTCCCAGTCGCTGCGAATGAATATCTTATCAGCGCATGTTTTTACGCCGACGCGGATTTTCCCAATGTCGCGGAAGGTGCCCCAGCTATGAGCCTTTACCGTCGCCAGCCACGCATCACTGCTATCCGTGGCGATGCGCCAGATGCCATCTTTGCCAGCTCGATCAAGCGTACCGTGTTGCACACGAAACCGCCGACCGTCGGTTAGGCTAACCGTACCCACCATGGCAAGGGCGGCAATAGGATCAGCTACTTCGATTGCAGCAGGGTCGTCCGTCTCATAGATCGAGCTGAACGCGGTCGGCTCCGGGGTATGATCATTGCGGCCTTCGGCAAGAATCACGGCTGGTAGCACGGCAGCGTCGAACAGCTTCGTGTCTCCTAAATCCCAAATATGCCGAAGTGCAAAGCGGGTATGTAAAGCCTCCCGCACACTGGCACCTCCTTTAGTCGTCATGAAGCGGTTAGACACGATGATGCCGGCTGTTCCCCCTGGCCGCAACACCTGAGCCATGCCTATTAGGAAAGCATGATAAAGGTCAACGCGGCCTGATAGACCGAAGACTGATGTCAGCTCTTGGGCTTGACCCGCCCCCATGATTTGGGTGCGGACGTAAGGCGGATTGGCAATGATGATGTCAAATAGTACAGGCGCTTGCGGTGCGGACCAAAGAGTACTTGCCTTAGTATCTCTCTGGGAAATCACGAAATCTAAAAAATTAACAAGCTCAAGATGAAGTTCAACTTTGGGAAACTCAATTGAAATACGTCGCCTTGTCTCACGAATTGCAATTTTATCCGTATCAAATCCGTGAACAATAACAGTTGATTTGGCATGAGGGCAAAGTTTTCTCAAGAGGCTTAGAAGCAATTCGCCATCACCAACGGCTGGATCAAGCACATTGATGTTTTCAATGCCAACAACATTGGCAACTTCTACAATCTTTTCAGCTACAAAATCAGCTAGCCTAGCTGGCGTATAAGTAGCGCCGATAGCTTTCTGTTCTGCAACAGACGTATATCTTTTTTTAATCACCGCAGATTGCATCATCACCATCATTCTCCTCCTAAATTCCAGAAATTTATGATACTTATAGTCATCTATTGATGTTTGGATGTCAAGTTCTGAACTCCTGCGCTTAGGAGGAACTCCTCGCCATCAAGGAACGTCCTCCGTGTCGTAACCTGCCAACTCCTTGATAATATTGTTTAGACAAGATTCAAACGAATGACGATGGCAGCCACAGCACAATTAATTAGGACTGTTCAAACTGTCACATCCCTCCCTATAATGGGCCGCGTCGCAAGAAATTATAACACAAAGGATAAACTTAAATCACACGCTATCTGTAAGTCGTCCCTGCACTTCCATTTCCTGCAATGTACTTATTGCTTCCACCACGCATATGGTCAGGAACAGATCGTCGGCGACTGGAACCTCCTACCCTACAAGTCGTACTTTATAACGTCCTTTGCGGACACTCTCATACTCCCATATAGAGCCAAGAATTTTATAAAGGCCGCTACCAAGAATTGACCAGGGAAGTTATGACGCAATTACATTGGTAACCGAATTACAGGTTTTAATGGATCGGATTTTTTCCCAATAATTGGTTGATTTCGAACCTACTAGTTATAACGGCACACATAGACTCTCTGTAACTGCCAATATGGCAATCAATTAGGAAGAAGTGGCTACCCCGACTTCGTTTCCTGCTGCCGATTAATTTTACCCGGCGCTGCGACCGACTTACCCCTACGGTGTGACGTTTCTCCCTGCTTCAGTGCATTTCTGAACATATATCCTCCTGCCCTTCACTCGCGACCATTTTGCACAGGGGCATGTTGTGTGTTATATTTCATAGTATAGTGTTTATCGTGTTCGCCAGGGGAGCTTGGGAAAGCCAGGCTGAGAGGGTGGCCTACTTATCGCCACCGACCGGTTGAACCTGATCTGGGTAATGCCAGCGCAGGGACGGACAGCAACTTTATGTTGAAGAAGTCTTTATCTTAGGAGCGCCGGCATGTGCTGGCGCTCCTTTTTGTTGCTCCCCATGTTTAGTATTGTCGAGGAAAGTAGCATGGACACACCTAAATTGCTGGCGCAAGGGGTAGCGAAAACATTCCATAGTGGGCGACAGGCTCTGGAGACGCTGGCCTCTATAGACCTGTCTGTCGAAGCTGGCGAGTTTGTGACGGTCATTGGTCCCAGTGGTTGTGGCAAAAGTACGCTATTCAACATCGTGGCAGGGATTGAGACGCCTGATGCCGGGACGATTGCTATCGATGGCGTAATCGAGAGCGAGCGGGCCGGTAAAGCGGGCTATATGCCTCAAAAGCCGCTCTTGCTGCCCTGGAAAACAGTGGAAGAGAACGTGATGCTGGGGCTGGATGTGCGCCATGTGCCGCGCAAGCAGGCGCAGGCGCAGGCGCGTGAATTACTCAAACGCTTCGGGCTGTTGGAGTTCGCGCAGTATTACCCCGCCACGCTTTCGGGCGGCATGAGCCAGCGTGTAGCTCTGCTGCGCACCGTGCTTTTCAATCGCAGTTTCCTCCTGCTCGATGAGCCTTTCGGCGCGCTGGATGCCCTGACGCGCCTTTCGTGCCAGATGTGGCTGCTCGATGTGTGGCAGGAGTTTCATGCCAGCGTCCTCTTTATCACTCACGATGTGCGCGAAGCTATTCTGCTCTCCAACCGCATTTACGTGTTGAGCGCGCGCCCGGCGCGCGTTTTGCGCGTCGTCGAATCGCATCTCCCCTATCCCCGCCAGCCGCAGCAACTGGCCTCGCCGCAAGCCGCGCAACTCGAAGCGGAGTTGATGTCGCTGCTTCTAAAGGAGCAACAGCTATGAAATTGCGTAAACTGGCAAGCTACGGCCCTGCCTTTATCGTAATAATAGCCTTACTGGCGATCTGGCAACTCTACGTACAGGTCAGCCAGGTCAGCCCCTTGTTTTTACCTTCACCCACCGCCATTATCGCGGCCTTGGCGAATAACTGGCCCATCATCTACGACAATACGGTACAAACGCTGCTCGAAACGGTGCTGGGCATCCTGCTCGCGACCTTTTTTGGCCTGGCGATGGCGATTTTGCTAGACGTTTCAAGCTGGATGCGCCGCGCCATCTATCCATTGCTAGTAATATCGCAAACCATCCCCATGATCACGCTTGCGCCGCTGCTGGTCCTCTGGATCGGCTACGACATTCGCTCCAAACTGATCGTCGTCATCATCTACTGTTTCTTTCCTATAGCCGTAGCTGTCGCGGATGGCCTGGCCTCGGTTGAGCCGGAGTTAATTCAATTGCTGCGTAGTATGCGGGCGACGCGCTGGCAAATCCTATGGATGGTACGTTTGCCTGCCGCCATGCCGTCTTTCTTTTCGGGTCTGCGTATCGCGGCAACCTATAGCGTCGTCGGAGCCATTTTCGGGGAGTATGTCGGCGCGGAGAAAGGATTGGGCATTTATATGCAGCGTGCCACCAATTCATTTGCCATCTCCCAGGTTTTCGCGGCCATCGTCGTGACGGCTGTACTCAGCCTGTTGTTATTCGGTCTTGTATCGCTCATCGAACGTATCGCCTTACCCTGGTATCACGGCGCGGCGATAGGTCGCGCCTGACTGTTGGAGGAACCATCATGAATCGTCAAACACGTTTGTTTTTAAGCATCGGCATACCGCTCTTATTGGTAGTTGTGGTTGTCGGTGCGTTTTTCTGGCAACAACGCGCCTCTGGTTCTGGTGCGCCAACAATCGCTCATGTTACTGCAACGCCTGGTTCAGTCTGCTCAACGCTCGGTAAAGCGGCTCCGCAGCGCTTGACTAGCATGAGCCTTGCGCTCGACTGGACGCCGAATACCAACCACACGGGCATTTATGTCGCGCTGGCGCAAAAATGGTACCAGGATGAGGGTATTGATCTTCATTTGCTGCCCTATTCCGCCAGTGTCTCGCCGGATGTGCTGGTGGCTACTGGTAAGGCCGATGTGGGGATTAGCGCTACCGAGGGTATCGTAGCGGATGCCGCCGTAGGTCAGCCGGTGGTTTCGATTGCCGCCATTATCCAGCACAACACCTCGGCGCTGGTCTCGCTGGCAAGCTCAGGACTGTCGCGCCCGCGCGACTTCGACGGCAAAACCTACGGTGGTTTCGGCGCACCCTATGAATCGGCGGTAGTAGGCGAAATTATCCAGAAAGATGGCGGCAAGGGTAAGTTTACCGACATCACCCTGAGTGTGGATGCCATGCAAGCCTTAGAGTCGCATCGCATCGATTTCGTCTGGGTCTTCGAGGGCTGGGAAGTCATCCAGGCACAGCGCGCAGGCGTGAAACTGAACGTCTTCCCTATCACCAACTACGGCGTTGCCGATTACTATACGCCCAATATCATCAGCAGTCCCACCGAGATCAAGCAGAAACCCGACCTGCTGAAGCGCTTTATGCTGGCAACCTCCTGCGGCTATGACTACGCGCGGGCGCATCCCCAACAGGCGGCGCAGATGCTAATCGACAAAGCCAATGCCGACAACCCCGGCACGCTGCCCGACGCGGGACTGGTCTATGCCAGCCAGAACTTCCTCAGCCCGCGCTACGCCGATACCGGTCGCAAATGGGGCTGGCAGGATGCCGCGCCCTGGCACGGCTATCCACAATTCATCCTGAACTCAAACGGCATCCTGGACGCCAATAACAAACCCGTTCATACTATGAACTTTGACGCATTGTGGACAAACGAGTTTTTGCCGTGAAGCAAAGCGAGGGGACATAACGCTTGAGGCTGTCATTCTGAGCGCAGCGAAGAATCTCCTGCGGGTCGAGTGCGGATTCTTCGCTGCGCTCAGAATGACAGCCTCAAACATCAGCGTATTTCAAAAAACTACCAGCGAAGCCCGTTCCCCGTCTCGGTTCGTTCATTGCCTATCTACGTCTCTGTATGAATCACCAGCAGCAGTCCACGCACAAGCGAAACCTCGGCGCGTTCGCTGGTAAGCGCGTTGCTGACGCCGCGCGGTTTGCCGAAGCGTAGGGTTTCGCTATGCAAGGGGTAATAGAGTCCCTGAGTGCGTACTCCTGTGGCATCTCCTGCCAGGGGAAAAAGGGAGAGCAGGTCGCCGGGCTGGCCTTCTATGGTGGTAGTGCCGGGGCCGCGCAATAGCCAGCAGGTTGAGGGGCCATCGATGATCCGCATTGGTATGTTGTCGAAGCCTGCCAGCAAGAATACGTTGGCGAGAGTGTGATCGAAGCGTTCGCCACCCAGCGCGCCGAGCAGGGTAATCTCTGTCGCGCCCTGCTCGAGAGCAACTTGCACAGCCAGTTCGGTGTCTGTCTCGTTTTTTTCGACGGCGGCAGTGATGATATGGCTTCCGCGCGCCTGTGCTTGCTCAACAAGCTGCTTGTCCAGCGAGTCAAAATCGCCTACAATATAGGAGAGTATATGGCCCAGATGTAGCGCGGTGGCTGCCCCGCTATCCGCAGCGATAAGCATATCAGCTTCCAGAAGGGCTTTTTGAGAGGCTTTTCCGGGCTGGTATGTGCCTCCGGCGAAGATGACAACGCGCATTCTATGACCCTTTCGGCTACGACGTGGCAATATGCGCACTTCTAACGTTATATATGTGACATACATCACGAACAACTTTACAAGCAGGGTATGGTTTAATATAACATGGTTTTTCAAAAAACAACAAGGCAGCCTCACTCGTGGGGCCGCTATCCAAAGGTTCGACATAGCCAGGTACAGTCGGTGTACTGGCGCAACGAGCTACCCGACCTGGCGCAACTAGAAGAAACAACGCTGCCTTTCGCCTATGGGCGCAGCTACGGCGATAGCTGCCTGAATGCCGGGGGCGTCTCACTTGATGTCAGCCATTTGCAACGTTTCATATCCTTTGATGAAGAGACTGGCTTATTGCGTTGTGAGTCCGGCGTCTCGCTGGCGGAAATTCTGGAGGTGATGGTGCCGCGCGGCTGGTTTTTGCCCGTGACGCCCGGCACCAAGTTCGTTTCGGTTGGCGGCGCGATTGCCAACGACATACACGGCAAGAACCATCACAGGGGCGGCACCTTTGGATGCCACGTCACCTGTTTTGAGCTATTGCGCTCCAATGGCGAGCGCCTGCTGTGTTCGCCTGAACAAAATAGCGAACTTTTCCGCGCCACGATTGGCGGTCTGGGCCTCACAGGTCTCATCTTGTGGGCGGAGTTTCACCTGAAGCCGGTAGTGAATCCCTACATCGATATAGATCATATCCGCTTCGCATCGCTCGATGAGTTCTTTGCGATTTCCGCCGAGTCCGACGTGGATTACGAGTATACCATGTCGTGGGTGGACATCCTGATCGGCGGCGAGAACCTGTGTCGGGGCATCTTCATGCGCGGCAATCACAACCAGTCACGAGAACTGGCACAGAAGCCCATGAAGAAAAGGTTGCCACTGGCCGTTCCCATCGATTTTCCGAAGTTTGCCCTGAACTCAGTGACCGTCAGAGCGTTCAACGAGCTATATTATCACGCGCAAGTGCCCAAACGAGTGCATAAAATTGTCTCGTATGACCCTTTCTTCTACCCGCTCGATTCCATTCACAACTGGTATCGCATGTATGGCAAACGCGGCTTTTTGCAATACCAGTTTGTGGTACCCTTTGAGGATGGGCATACGGCGATGCGCGAAATATTAGGACGCATCCGGCGTTCGGGCGAAGGCTCATTCCTGACCGTGCTGAAAGAATTTGGCGCTATTCAATCGCCGGGAATGCTCTCATTCCCGCGTCCCGGCCTCACGCTCGCGCTTGACTTCGCCTATGGTGGCCCGAAGACGCTGAGGCTGTTAGACGAACTGGATCGCATTGTGCTGCAAAGCGGCGGGGCTGTTTATCCCGCCAAAGATGCCCGTATGAGCGCGGAGAGCTTCCAGACCTTTTTCCCGCGCTGGACAGAGTTTGCGGCTTATGTCGATCCCAAATTTTCCTCGAGTTTCTGGCGGCGCGTGACCGAAGGCGTATTTGTTGAAGATGAAAAACCTCAAGAATTGGTGAACACACTACAATGAAGATTTTGATAATTGGGGCAACCTCCGCGATTGCCCACGAAACGGCCAAATGTTTTGCGAAAGATGGCGCAGAACTTTTTCTGGTCGGGCGTTCGAGCGAGAAACTCGAAGCGGTGCAAAACGATCTCAAGGTACGCGGTGCGAAACGCGCAGAAAGCTATGTACTCGATATCAGCCAATTGGACAGGCACCAGGAGATGATCGAGGCAGCTATCGAGTCGCTGGACGGACTCGATATGGCGCTGATCGCGCATGGCACACTGAGCGATCAACGCTTATCTCAGGAGAATGTTACCAAGACGCTGGAAGAATTTACTACTAACTGCACCAGCGTAATTTCGCTTTTGACGCTGCTGGCAAATTACTTCGAGCCACGCAAACATGGCTGTATCGCAGTAATCTCATCAGTGGCAGGCGATCGCGGTCGCCAGTCGAACTACGTCTACGGCGCAGCCAAAGGCGCGTTGACCGTTTTCTTGCAGGGCTTGCGCGGTCGCTTGGCGAAGTCGGGCGTGGCCGTCGTCACCATCAAACCGGGCTTCGTCGATACACCTATGACCGCATCTATTCGTAAAGGACCTCTGTTTGCCAGCCCGCGCAAAGTGGGTCAGGGCATCTATCATGCCATGCTCAAAGGAAAAGAGGTAGTCTACCTGCCCTGGTTCTGGCGTCCCATCATGCTCATTGTCAAGAGTATTCCAGAGCCGGTGTTTAAGAAGCTGTCGATTTAGAGATAAACACCTCAAAAAGCTATTGTCTGACGTGCGCAGTCCAGGGGCCAAAACCAATAAACTTCGCTGGCAGAGTGCGTATTATGGGCAGTCGAAGGAGAAAGAGCAACATGGGTGAAATGGTCAATGGTTCGTCTGATGCCAGTACCTTTTTGAGTACCTGTTTCTGTATAATATTTTGAAAGCCCTGGATAAGCCGCGTAGGCCATTCGCGTTTGCGCTGCACTTCGGCCAGGTTGCGCGTGCTGAGCTTGCCAGCTTTGAGGTCGTCGGCCAGCACATTTGCTGCTACTGTTGCATCTTGAATAGCATAATTGATGCCGACGCCGCCTACTGGTGTCATGACGTGCGCTGCGTCGCCAATCAACAGTAGCCCCGGACGATACCAACGGCGCAGGCGGCTTGACTCGACAGAGAGTACCGAGACCTGTTTCCATTCTTTGATGAAATCGACGCGATCGGCAAAATCTGGCAGAATTTGCGCGACATCCTGGCGTAATTTCTCAATGCCAGCAGAGTGAATTTGCTGGTAGCCACCCTTTGGAATGATATAGCCTACCTGCCATTCGTCACCACGATTGAGTATTACCAGGACATGCCCCCCGGCGAGACGACCAGTAGACTCCTCTGGCTCATCCTGCCGACGCGGTAGACGAAACCACAGTACGTCCATAGGCGCTGAGGTCTTGACTGGCTCAAAGCCGGCCAGTTTGCGCAGGCGAGAAAAGCGGCCATCCGCGCCAACCGTCAACGTAGCTCGCACCTCGTGCCAACCGTCCTTTCCACGATAATGAACGCCATGCACATAACCATCCTCCTCGATCAACTTTTCCACTCTTGCCCCCATTACCAGCTTAAAGTTCGGGTAGCGTTTCGCCTCCCCGGTGATGAATTCCAGAAAACGCACCTGGGGAATCATGGCGATGTAGTTAAAGCGTGTTTTCAGAGGCCGGAAATCGGCAAGGGTAATTGTGCCTGTGGCAGTTTGTACAGGCAATCCCAGGACACGAGTGTGTTTGATTTGCAACAAACGATCTGCCAGGCCGATTTCGTCGAGTATTTCCATTACCGAAGGATGAACCGTATCGCCGCGAAAATCGCGGTCAAAGTCCATATGCTCTTCGAGCAACATGACCGGAATGCCCTTGCGCGCCAGCAGCAGGGCCAGCACTGCTCCAGCGGGTCCTGCACCCGCAATACAACAGGTTGTCTCTTCCAGTTGCTCCAACTGATTCATCTGTGTCGCTTCTTGATTTTGCATCATGTACCTCTCTTTTACTATTTTTATGCTATCTGTCTCTTCATCGTCGTCGCGCTCAACAATACCATCACCAGCGCAAACAGCACCAGCGCGCCCAATGGTCCTATGATACCGCCGAAATCCGCGCCTTTGAGCATGACGCCGCGCAGGGCATCATTGGCGTAGGTCAGGGGCATGATGTATGACAATGGGCGTAGCACTGCTGGCAATTGCGCGACGGGCCAGAACACGCCCGAGAGAAAAACCTGTACACCGAATACCAGCGGGATGAACTGCACAATCTGGAACTCATTCTGCGCGAAGGTTGAAAGAAAGATGCCCAGATTGACGCTGCCGATGGTGAGCAAGGCTGATACGAGGAAGACTAAGGCCAGGTTGCCGCTATAATGTACCTGCAAGGCGAAAATGACAAAGAGCAGGATCACCAGTGATTGCACCAGCGCGAAAAGCGTGAAGCCACAGATGTAACCAATGACCAGTTCCACGCGCGTCAGAGGCGAAACCATGACGCGCTCGATGGTTCCTTGCGAACGCTCGCGCAAGAAGGCTACCGAAGTCAGAATGAACACGAAAAAGAACGAGAAGATGCCGATGAACACAGGCGCGAGAGAGTCGTTAAAGGTGTATTGCGGGCCACCATGCAGGTATTGCGGACTGCCGATAGTGAACGGTAGCGAGCTGCTAGTAACGGATGGTACACCCTGACCGCCCGAACTGTTCAAAGCTACTATTGCGATGCCCAGTTGATGCGTAAAGCTCTGGGTGAGATCGCTCATCGCGCTCGCTATAGCGGGATCAGAACCCTCCAGTTTGATCTGCACAGTTGGATTCTGATTGTTCATGATTTGCTGCGCAAAATCCGCCGGGAAGATGAGAGCGGCATCAGCGTTGCCATTCTGAAGGGCGCTATCTACCTGATTCGAGGTTATTGAGATGGTATGGAGCTTATCCTTGCCAGGCAACTGGCTGTTAATGAGCGATTTGATCTGTTCGCTGCCTGTTCCCGTCGGGTAGACGATTGCCAGTGTGCGAACGCTGCTTGTGCTGGTAAGCACCAGATATAACAATGTCATGATGAGCAGGGGTACCAGGAAGATAAGCCCAAGTGTACGTTTGTCGCGCAAGACCTGCTGTATGATACGGGCGGCAAGCGCCATGATACGATTGAAACTCATAATTAAGCCTCCTTGCGACTGGCGAAGTATAAAAACGCATCTTCCATATTGTTCTGACCGGACTGACGTAACAACTCCTGCGGGCTATCTTGTGCCAGCATGACGCCGGAGCGCATCAGGCCCAGGCGAGTGCAGCGCGCGGCTTCATCCAGGTGATGGGTAGAGACAATGATGGTGACGCCTTCTTTGTTCAACTGCGCGAAGTAGTCCCAGAATGCGCGGCGCAATTCGGGGTCAACGCCCACTGTCGGTTCGTCCAGCAGAGCCAGGCGCGGCCTGTGAACCAGGGCGCAGGCGAGAGAGAGCCGTTGCTTCATGCCACCGCTAAAGGTGCCTACCACGCTATCGACGCGATCTGACAGGTCTACTCTTGCAAGCATCTCATCAATGCGCTGCTGCTGCTCTTTGCCGCGCAGTCCGTAGATGTTGCAGAAAAAGCGCATATTTTCCCTGGCCGTCAGATCGTTGTAGAGCGCGCTCAGTTGCGTCATATAGCCAATGTAGGGCGCGATTTTCGCGCTCGGCATACGCTCGCGCATAATCTGAATGTTGCCTCCGGTTGGTTTTATCAATCCCACCATCATACGTATCAAGGTGGTTTTGCCCGAACCATTGGGGCCGATCAATCCATACGTCTCGCCCGCGGAAATGTGCATACTGAGGTTATCCACAACGCGCAATTTGCCGAACTGCTTCACCAGTTGATCGATGACTACGAGCGGTTCACCATTGTTCGACTTGATTTTTGCTTGCTCTGTGCCAGCGCTCAGGGCGGCTTCTTGTTCTGACATAGGATGCTCCTTTTAACTAACCAGCCAATTAAAATTTGCGATAAAAAAATTTAACGCGGCAAAATACCCCTGAGAAAAGGTTCGGTGATCGCGTGAGCAATTTGTTCATGGGTATATTCCAGAGCTAAGGGGTCGCGCATAAGTTGGCGGCGCAGCACAAAGCCCATAACGCTGCCTATCAGCGTCTGAACCGTTAATGATGCATCAAGCGGACGCAGTTCACCGCTGGCAACTTTCGCCTCAAAATACTTTCCGAGAAAGTCGAAGAGGCGCGGAAAAAGACTCAACGGAAGCGCGAACCTGGCCGGATTATGCAACAGTTCAGGGATCATGACCCGTAGCAGGCCGATAAAATCTTCTCCCTCGATAATGTCCAGCACTTGCCGTATAAGCAGCGGTAAGAATTGTTCTGGCGGCAATGCCAGCGCCTGCGCAGGAAACGATGATACCAGTTTAAGCGGCGAGCGAGCCTCGAGTATGGCGTACAGTAACGCTTCCTTGCTTTCAAAGTAGTAATAAATCAATCCCGGCGTAATGCCGGCTTCACGCGCTATATCTTTATTGGTAGCGTTGCTAAACCCCTTCTGCGCGAAAACGCGCATAGCTGCGTCAATGATCTGTTCGCGGCGATCTTCAACAACTTTAGGTGTGCGGGCCATACTCTGCGCTTCTCATTTCCAGGTAATTAACTGACCGATCAATTAAATTGTAGGATGGAAATGAGCGTTTGTCAAGCCCTGAGAATTCTGGTGCTTCCCATGAGTGAACAAAAGCAGGGTTTTGGAACCAAATGGTTTCGGAGATTCTGAGCGAAGCGAAGAATGACAGCCAGGGATATGTCATTCTGAGCGAAGCGAAGAATCTCTTATACAAAACTTTCTCTCTCGATGGTATAATTCATGCTGTAAACCAATCAACCGTTTACGCTCTATATTACTTCAAAATCTCTTGGTTCGTTCACTTTTGTTCGTCCCGTACATTGTTCCTTATTACGGTAATGATGTTCAAGGCTATTGCCACGTATTCATCGCGCCCATGAGCGCTGCGTTGCGCGGCAAGCGAGCCATTACAGGAGGTAACACAGTATGTATCGTACCGACAATGGAGACGAAGTATTTGTCATCGATGCGCACTCGCATTTGTGGGATGCCAGTCCCGAAAACCAGGCCAACAAGTATGGCCGGGGATGGATCGATTGCTTCTATGCCTACCACAAGAATCTCTCGCCACCCGATTATGTCTGGAGCCTGGAGCATTACGAGAAGTACTCGCCGGAGGACATGGTCCATGACCAGTTCGTCAAAGGCTATGTGGACCTTGCCATTCTCCAGCCCACCTATTTGATCGACTTCTACAAAAATGGCTTCAACACTGTCGAGCAAAATAGCGTGATGAAGAAAGCCTATCCCAACCGCTACATCCTCAACGGGGCTTTTGACCCGCGCGATGGCGAGGCCGGGCTGGACTACCTGCGCCGCCAAAAGGGTGAATGGGATATTAAGGGCGTCAAGCTCTACACCGCCGAGTGGCGCGGCGCTTCCAAAGGCTACAAGCTCTCCGAGCCGGAGTCGTATCGCTTCCTGGAAGAATGCGTCAAGCTGGGCATCACCAACATCCATGTGCATAAAGGCCCGACCATTTACCCGCTCAACCG
>JBOGTO010000125.1:0-24703 GCA_050695155.1 Ktedonobacteraceae bacterium | reverse complement strand
CCACTTCCTTGCGCGTCGGCAAACCCGATTGCGCCCCGAATTTCGTCACTGTCAATGCGCTGGCGTAAACGGCGAAGCGCAGCGCGTCGGGCAGCGATTGCTGTTCCGTGTAGGCGACGGTGAACGCGCCGGCGAAGCAATCGCCGCCAGCCGTCGTGTCGATAACCTGCACTTTTGGCGCGGGCTGATGCACAATTTGCGTTTCGCCCGTTGGAGTAGATGATGCCAGCACTGCCCCTTGCGCGCCCAGCGTGATAATCACAATGGGGATGCCGCGCCCGTTCAGCGTGCTTGACACGATACGCGCGTCTTCGAGTGAATCGACCCGCAATCCGCTCAGCATACCAGCCTCGGTCTCGTTGACGATCAGCGCGGTGACTTGCTGTAGCGTCTCCCAGGGCAGCGGTTGCGCGGGCGCGAGATTGAGGATTACCGGCACTCCGGCCTGGTGTCCGGCCCCGATCAAGTTTTTGACGGTTTCCAGGGGGATTTCCAGTTGCAGCACCAGCGCGGGACATTGGGCGATAGCCTCGTAAATAAAACCCATGTGCTGCATATCAGCGCCCACGCGCATATTCGCCCCCGATGCCACCACAATCGCATTATCGCCATCCGGCGCAAGAAAAATAAACGCCACTCCGCTGGCTTCCTCGGCATCAACAGCCACCAATCGTGTATCGATGCCGTCCGCCTGCAATGCCTTAATTAATTGCGTGCCAAAGGGATCGCTGCCCACGCGCCCGGCCATTGCTACGGACGCGCCTAGCCGCGCCATCGCTACCGCCTGGTTCGCGCCTTTGCCCCCCGGCACCAGTTTGAGCGAACCTGCTCCCAGCAGCGTCTCTCCCAGCGCAGGCATATGCGGTATCTGGACTATCTCGTCCATATTCAAACTGCCAACCGTGAGAATAGTACCCTGTGGCATCGCAACCTCCTGAATATTGTTGGTTAAATCAGCCGTTTCTGGCGCAGGCGGTTCATGCTTTCGTCAACATCCCCGGTGGGCAGTCCGGTGGCACCCGCGATGGATTGCGGCGTCGCATCCGCTCGAAAAGCGCCTAGCACCGTGCTATCGATATCGACTTTGCCAAACTCACCCAGCATAATATCTACTATCTGGTCAATCAAACTGTCGGCGCTGTTGATGGAGACGAACATTCCCCCGCCGCAGCGAGCAATTTGCTGAAAACTTCTTGCCATAAACGGGTTGTCGCCGATGCCCAGGCTGAAAACAGTGATGCCGCGCATATGCGCCTCGCGTCCTATTGTCTCAGGGTCGTGTCCACACGGGCAACCCTGCGGATACCGGTCTTTATGCCCGCCCTTGCCATGTGGGGGCGCATCGCCTGCCAGCAGTATCACCTTATGCGAGTGTTCGCGCCAGCGCAGTTGATAGCAAGCATCATACAATCCATCCGCCACCGCCTCCGCGCCATCACCCCCGCCGCCCTTCGTGCGCGTCCCATCAAGCGCAAGTTGCAGATCAGCCAGGTAGAGAGAAAAAGGAAAGCGTTCTGTAACCGCGCTCTTCCCCTTCCCCGCGTCGGCATGATCGCGGTACAGTACCAGTGCATAGGACATATCTGGATGCATCGGGTGCGCCGTCAACTTACGCGCCAGCGTCTGGAGATTCCTGCGCGCCGCATCAATATGTTCGCGCATACTACCGGTAGCATCCACTACAAAACATACATCCAACTGCCTCAACCGCTCATCACTGAACAACGCCGAGCCGCAGCGATTGCAAAACCGCGCTCCCTCCCGATTGCGCGTGCCGCATGAAGAACAGACCATATGCCCCTCCCTTTATCCAGCTTATGCCGTTGGTTGAGTATATCAGAGCAATCAGGGCGGGGGCAAGTTCTCAGGTTAAGAACTCTTCGCTTAGATCATCGAATCTTAACCGCTCTCATAGTACTGTCTCAATCGAAGTGCAACACGAGAGAGGTATATATGGAGGGTAATAGAAAAAATGGGTCAGGCCGCGTGACGCGGGGCAAGAGTGAGAGGGAGTTTGGCAGAGCGGCTAGCCAGCATAAAAGAGAGTTGCCGCTATGCTCGATGTTTTAGATTCCCCCATCACACGCCTTGTGCAGGATGCTGAGCGGCGGCGTATCGCGCGCGATTTACATGATAGTGCCGTCCAATCTTTGACAGCCCTGGTAGCAGACCTCGAATACTTCCGCATTCGCCAGCTTGCTTCAAGCGGGGAGGCCGGTCAGCAAGTAGCGCAAAAATTGCAGATGTGGCAGGAGCTGGCCCGCGAGAGCCTGACCTCTATGCGCGAGACGCTCGGTGGATTGCGCACCCCCTCAGAACTTGAACTCGGCCTGGAACATGCCCTGGAGATTTTGCTGGCATCTCTGCAAAGCGCGGGCTATCATGTTGAATGCGAGTGCGAAGATTGGCCGACCGTTTTGCCTGCTGAATACATGTCGAATATCTATTACATAGTGCGCGAATCGCTCACCAATATAGAGAAACATGCGCAGGCATCAATCATTCATATCAGCATGTTCGGTTATGAAGGACACCTGCATATCAGTATCGCGGATAATGGTAAGGGCATCATTAAAAGCTCACCAATAGTGCCAGAGGGGTATGGCTATCATCAGGGCCTCATGGGCATGAGAGAACGCGCAGCGCTGCTCGGCGGTCGCGTCACATTCGATAGTGTGCAGGGCAAAGGGACGCGCGTGGATGTTGCTATTCCTTTGCCCGGAAGTATGCCGGAATAAATTTGTAATAAGCTCGTGTTCGCCTGGTCTTATCTCGCGTAAGATTGAGACGTTCACATTCATTTGATAGAGACACAACGATAGGGGTGTAGAAGTGTCAACCATATTTATCGATCGGGATGGGGTAATCAATGAAAACCGCTCCGATTACGTGAAAAGTTGGGACGAGTTCCGTTTTTTGCCAGGCTCACGCGAGGCCATCGCCAGTTTGACAAAAGCCGGACATCGTGTTGTGGTATGCACCAACCAGGCGGCAGTCGCGCAAGGTCTTATCTCCCTGGCAACCATGGAAGACATTCACTGTCGTATGCAGGCTGCCGTAGAGGAAATGGGCGGAGCAATTGAGAAGGTCTATACGTGTACGCATAGCAAATACGCCGGTTGTGACTGTCGCAAGCCACGCCCCGGTATGCTGCTGCGTGCCAGCCGTGAGCTAGACCTGAACCTGGGCGATGCCGTCTTCATCGGAGATAGCATTACCGACATGCAGGCGGGCATGGCGGCAGGCGTGCGTACTCTTCTCGTGCTGACCGGCCTGGGCATGGAACACTTCCGCCAGCACTACCAGCAAATGGATCGTCCGTTGCACGTCGCCCTGAATTTGAAACATGCCGTAGACCTCATCCTGCAAGGTCTGCACACACACACCGTCCAGACTTCGCTCGAATGCGCCTGCTACGACCTGCTCAACTTCACCGAACCGTTAGAAACATTGCGCTCGCTCCAAAAACAATACTCCGCCATTCAATAAACAATTCCTGCGTGTTCATCACGGCAATGGACCAGCAACTGCCGGAAGACGGGCAGTTCTGCCAGCGCGGCAGCATTGCCAATCAAAATGAGCTTGCGCTGAGCGCGTGTCAGGGCCACGTTCAGGCGGTGTAGGTTGGTGAGATGATCGCGCAACTGGCTTTCGAGCGGCGGCGTGACGCTCGTCGCAAACGAGATGATGATAACGGATCGCTCTCCACCTTGGAAACGGTCAACCGTATCGACGCTCAAGCGCGTGGTGGGAGACAGGGCGCGCCACCCGCTTTCCGCGTCATCAGCAAAAAGATGCCGTCGCAAATTGGCTACCTGCGCCCTGTACGGAGCGATAATGCCTATATCTCCCTCCTCAATGCCGCGTGCCAGCAAACCCGCCACCACTTCTCGCACTATGCGTGCCTCGCCATTACTCGTCTTTATGCCCTCTTGTATACCCGGCTCACCACGCGCATCGAGAAATACCAGCGGTATGCGGGCATCAAGCGCGCGCGTAATGGAGCGTTTTTCATCATCGACGCCAGAACGAGACGCGCTAAACGTCAACACGCGGTTAGCGACCGTCGGATGCGGGTGCAGTTCTCCCCCGTAAAAAGTATGCGAGGCAAATTGAGAGATCCAGCGGTTCATGCGATATTGCATCTTCAGCGGTACGCACGCACTGACCGCCTCCCTGTGTTCCCGCGTATAACATTCGTCGGCTTGTTTCAATATGCTGAAAAGCGAATCAGATAGGCCGGCCTGCCCCGCTTCCTTGCTCAGAACGAGTGGCGGAAGTTGTTTTTCGTCACCCACCAGGATGAAACGCTTCGCGAAACGCAGCGCGCCCAGCATAGCAGGCATCGTCAATTGCCCGGCCTCGTCGATAATCGCAACGTCAAACTTTAGCGCCGCGTCGTCCTGAGCATCCGCCTTGCCTGTACTGCCAGTAAACGCCACTGGCATATATTTGTCCGATGACCATGTCGCGGTCGTAGACGCCACCACCGGCGCGTTTTGCAACACCTCGCGCGCCGATTGCCGCTCCTCTTTTTGCTCAACTAACCGTTTGAGCAGGCGATGCTGGATGGCGTTATCAACGCTACGGTCGTGTCCCAGCCGCACAAAGTTGGAGAAGCCCTCACTTTCCAACCGCTTGAGCATATTATCAACCGCCTGATTGGTGAAGGCGGCCAGCAGTACGCGCTGTCCCTGTTGGCACAGTTGTCGCACGATTTGCGCAATTACGCTGGTTTTGCCGGTTCCCGGTGGCCCATGAATGAGCAAGTAATCTCGCATCTGTAGAGCGCGTTCAACCGCCAAATTTTGCTGTTCGTTGAGGTGTGCTTGATATGCGTAGGCGACCGCGCTGAATCGCGGTCGTAGTGTACCCGCCACCAATCCGCGTAGATGTGAGTCGGCTTGTAGCCAGCGCAGCAGGTTTTGCAGGGTGCGCACATGCACAATGCTGGTAGCGTAACGATCAAGCAAGCGAGGATGCGCGATCAGTTCGGGCGTCCAGGTGGTGACTTGCTCGGAACTGATACTCAAGATGGTGCCGGTCACGACTTCGCCCGTCACGGGATCGCCATCGCTCAACAAGATTTCGTCGCCCTCGCGCAATTCGGAGGTGTTTTCGCAGGCGAATGTTTGCAGCCATTCGCCCTGACCCGTTGGTACCGCCTTCTCGATCAATCGCAGGTCGCGTATCGCGCTGCCCTGCTCGACGCGTTCTTTGACGGGCGTTTGCCACAGCCGGGCCTGCTGCGCCTCTATTTCGCGCTCCTCCTGGTGCAGCAAGTGGTAATATTGCTTGAAGAAAGCGCGGTCTGTTGCGCTATAACGCTCTACTACCTGACTCACAGCTTGAGCTTGCTCATGCTGCCCGTTTTCGTCCCCTTTATCGGGCTGTGGTGGCAGCCAGTCGAGCAGCGACGAGACCGACTGGCACTGCTCGAGCATGGCGCATTTCGTGCAGCGCGACGGCCCCGGCGGCGCAGGCGCAATGCCCGTGACATGGCTGAACGCCAGCAAGTTGCGCGTTTCGTTGACCCGCTGGAATTGCGTGATGGTGAAGCGCAGGTTAAAGTCGGTAGCCGCGCCCGGCGTGCCACTATACAGCAGGGTAGCCAGCGCATTCTTCATTTTGGGATCGCGCCGCACTGCCAGCAATGAGAAATAGCCCTGCACCTGCCAGCGATGCGCGGACTTAGGCAAATCGCCGCTTGCTCCCCCCGTTTTCAGTTCGAGCAGTCGTTGGCGGCTGCGCTGCCGCCACAACACATCCAGCCGCCCGCGCAGGCCAATTTCGGGCGCGAGTAAGAAAGTTTCGGCACGCACCATGTTTTCGCTTGCTGCATCTCCTGCTTCGCTCTCTTCATCGCTGGTAGGTTGCGCTGGCATATCCCACAGGCTCGTATGCTGCTTCTCGAACCAGTTAGCCAGGCTTTGCAGGTGTGGCGCGGCGTCGGCGCGTAGCTCTTCGACAGGCGTGTTGGTGACGGCAAGATCAATGCTGCTGCGCTCCAACGCCATTTCAAAGTGATGTCGCAGCGTAGCCAGCGGTGTTTCTTCGCCCCGCTCTATGCGCCCCTTCATCAACTCTCCCCGGTCATGTTCTTTCAGCAATTCCTTGAAACTGCTATGCACCAGGTTGCCTCGTATGGCGGCGGCGGATTGCGGCGAAGAAGCCAGCCGGTTCAACAGGTATTGCCGCGAACAGTAATCTGCATGATTGAGGTCGGTAATATTGAGCAGGGTATCAGGTTCCAGTATGGCAAGTGTATGCTCGCTGGCGATGTAGCGATGCAGGGTCTGCCCCTTGTGTTCAGTAACCGCGAGAGCGGCGGGCAGGTGATAGATACGCAAAGTCAACCTATGTCGCCGCAATTCCGCACCCAGCCCATTTAGCAATTTTACCAGGCTGCGATAGAACTGCGTGAGACGCACTGTAGCAAGTTCGCCGCCCGCTTCAAGCGTAATGTACGGCAACATTTCGCCCTGCGTGTTAAACTCGCGCACCGAAATAATCGTGCCTTCCAGCATTTTCACTGCGCATGGCTGGCTATCCATAGCACAAAGAAAGCATTCACCGGACGGCGTTTCCCGCCGGACATTGATGGGCGCAGCTATCAATAGGGTACTCCTGCATCCTGGAAGTGTCTAACTACAGGGGCATTATTGCACAAATGTTCATACAGGTCAATTAACCATGCTGACAGTACTAGGGCTGTCCGAAAGTGGCACAAGGCGGTCGCCTTCATCGGGTCGCCTTGTCTGCCCACCCCTGGCGGTCGCCCTGGGTCTCCTTGCTCTATGCGGTCGCCATGCCCAACTTATTCCAATGCTTCAGAATGCCTGATTTCTTTCCTGATAATCTGATGCAGGTAGACTATTTCCGTCATACCGGTTTCGCCTTCTTCCAGGCTTTCAACATATAAAAAATCGAGCAAGCGAGGCTCATCAAGATAAATGCGCAATACTTTGCCGCGCCATTCTTTATCCGGGTTCACCGGTAAATCTTTTGGCTGCATCTTGTATACCACGATGTCTCCTACATGGACCGTCGATAGGAACCATTTATCTACTGGCATACGATATTACCCCCGTCACATATTCAAGCATAATACACTCAACATTACCCTTGTTGTATCCGTCCGAGCAGCGAATCCATACAGCGTTACGAGAGGCGAGACCTAACCCCACATGCACAATTGTTCCATAAGAAACTTGTCCAGTGTTAGGAAATGAGTAAGCAATCACATCGCCTACGCGTAAGTCTTTTCTTTCAATAGCCTTCATGTTGTTTCCTCTCAAAATGGCTACTTATATCTTATCGGAATGCTGTATGTGTATACCATAATAGTATACCAAATTTGGTACTTTGTAAAGGTCTAGCGATTTGGTACGATACAAAAAACTAAAAACGAGGTAATATCCCAACGATGCTACGTTTGAAGGTTCGTGAAATTGCGGAGTCAAAGGGTTATAATCAATCTACATTGAGCCGCGCTAGTGATGTACCAATCCAAACCATAAGACGAATTTGGAGAAACCCGTATTATGAAGTCAGACTGGTAACACTTAACCGTATAGCATCGGTGTTAGGAATACCAGCGACAGATTTGTTCGAGGATGTGCCAGACGATAGAACACCTGGGTTGTGATGCAAACCCGTACATTCCGCGCCCGGCTGCTTCCTGTTCCATCTCGATCTGGCGCAGCACCCGTGCCACTTCGCTTTTCCCTCCGGTTTCGTCCATGAAGCAAGTCCTTTCTGTCCCATACTCAACTTACTTTTTCCTCTGGTTTATGGTATTCTTCACTACACAGAGTGGTTCCAAAAAGCATAGCGTTTTCTAGCGAGATAGAGCATTCTATAATGGTTATGTAAAAGTATGTATTCTCTCCAATCGGGTATGTTGTTTGTCTTCCTGTAACAATGGTACAAGGAATTTGTATAGAGAAACACCTCATATCGGGGTAATACAAGAGGGTAATCCTGGGGTAATCTTCGAATCAGCCTGCGCCGAAACCCTTAAAAAGCTTGTAAAGCAGCTTTGAAACTCAGTATAATCGAATGCAGGTCGTTGGAGTAGCATCCCTTTAAGGAGATAGAGATGAATGCGAAAACCAGCCCAAACGATCTTTTGCGTCGATTGCGGATAGAACATGGTTGGTCACAACAAAGAGTGGCCGAGCTACTCCAGAACATGGGAGGTGCCACCGACTCAAAGCTGGTCGGGAAATGGGAGGCTAAAACCACCTTTGCAAGTGTTGCTCCGCTCAACCCTGATAGCTCGCTTCCTGAAAGAGTGCGAACGGGCCTGCTCAATAATCTCGTCTTTGCGGAGCTGCGGATAAAAGAACGTGATATAGAACAATGCATCATGCTCTGGCAACATGCGGTTGAGTGGGCAAAAAAGCTCCAAAGTGAACTTCGCCTGGCTGAAATGAGGCGAGCATACGATTGTTTAGTTCTGGCATTTCCTCATGAGCCCCGTGTGGCAGCTTTGAAAGAACAGATAATATAAGCAGGAAAAGGGATCTCTAACTATGGCTCGCATTGATTATTTCAATGACCCGAACGCACCAAAGGCGAATAGTATTGTGCCTGCTGCTTCTGCAATCGTCACAAACGCAGAAGGAAAGATTCTTCTAGAGCGGCGGAGTGATAATGCTCGCTGGGGTTTGCCATCCGGTGTGATGGACATCGGGGAGCATATTGGAGAGACGATAGTACGAGAAGTAAAAGAAGAAGCAGGTTTAGATATTCGGGTTGATTATCTCGTCGGTGTCTACACGAATCCGCGCCATGTGATTGCGTTTTCCGATGGGGAAGTCCGACAACAATTTTCTCTTTGTTTCGCCTGCACGCTCCTTGGTGGAGAGATCCAGGTCAGTTCGGAATCGTTTGAAGTGGGTTTCTTTTCCCCCGAAGAAATTGAACAATTACATCTGCATTCATCGCTCTCTCTACGAATCAAACATTATCTGGAACATCGTTCACAACCAGCTATTTGTTAGTCTGTGTGGGGCCACCCCATATTTCCCATGAATACCTATTGTATCATAGAATGAAGGCAAAAAGACTTTTCGGGGAAAGACGGCTAAAGATGGGATACAAATCTTAGTCAGTCTATAGGAAGGACTTTAATACTCCGTGATTCTATCCTACATTCACGCGCGGCCATTATTGGAGGCGCGCAAGCGCGGTCAGGTCGTCGTCGAAACCTCGCTTGATCTCGGTATAAGCAACACCAGCGCCACATTGAGTGCCGAAGGCGTGAGCTTTGCCACTGGCGAACGCCTGGACTGGGCCAGCATTGAAAAGATCAGCCAGTCCGAAGTCAAGTGTTATACGATAAGCGCGGGTAGCATAGAGCCTATTCAGACTTTCTCTGAAACAACGAATCGCTTGTGCAGCCTGTTACCGACGCGGAGCGCGCCCAGTATGCTGATCGCTGGCTTTGTCATGCACCGCATCAAAGACATCGATCCCTGGCAGCACGCGCAGCGTATGGTTGCGGCTATCGCCCCTCTGACCGGGTCAGTCCTCGATACCACGACCGGTCTGGGCTATACCGCCATCCTGGCTGCCAGAACCGCTGAGAGTGTCACCGCCATCGAGCTTGATCCGGCTGTGCAGACCATCGCGCGACAGAACCCCTGGTCGCAAGAACTCTTCTCTAATCCCAGAATAAAGCAGGTGATGGGCGATGCCTGCGAAGTGGTGCCAAACTTTGCCGGCGAGAGCTTCGACCGCATCATCCATGATCCCCCGACCTTTGCGCTGGCTGGCGAACTCTACTCCGGCGCTTTCTATCACGAACTCCATCGTATCCTCAAGCGAGGAGGGCGACTCTTCCACTATGTCGGCGATCCTGACAGTAAGGCCAGTGGCGGCGTCACGCGCGGCGTCATCCGGCGTTTGCAGGAAGCTGGCTTCTCGCGTGTTGCGCGGCGCGCAGAGGCATATGGCGTGGCAGCGTATAAATAGCCAGAGTGTAGCGCTGGCCGTAACGCTTTAGAGACGGTCGTATGCTATACTGGCAGGGAGATAGGTTCAACGACACTATGACTTTGCGTATCACGCGACTGTGCGCGGATTCTGAGACGCCGAAAGGAGAAGCAGAGGCATGACTATGCGCCCGCGCCCGCCAGGCGAGTCTCTTCCTACTACCTGGCCCAGGCCACCAGGACGAAGACGATGGAACTGGCAACTCATTGTCCGGACGGGTTGGATCGCGCTTGCCCTCATGCTGCTGGTCATCTTCGTAGCTAACCTTCCAGCCTTCTATCAGTATGCGAGGACCGTTTGCCCCCTGCCTGACGTTGAAGGCTGTCCGTCTGAGCAATTCACCCCGGTCTATGTCCAGATTCTCGACCAACTACATCTCTCAGTCACGGTGGCGAAGATTCTTTTAGCCACACTCTGTGTTGTAGTGTCTGTGTTGTACTGGCTGGTCGGCCTCCTGATCTTCTGGCGCAAATCACACGAGTGGGTGGGTTTGTTCGCCTCGATGCTGCTCATCATGTTTGCCTCAAGCGGCTTTCTGGGATTCAACCTGCCCACGCAGTCGCCCCCGTTTTTCCAACTCCTGGCCCAGATCATCACGCATGTGCTGATGTGGCCTGCCATGCTGGTCTTTATCTTTACCTTCCCAACCGGGTGGTTCGCGCCGCGCTGGACATGGGCCGCGTTCATCCCCTTTTTCGTGGTGGCGATGCTCGTCTCAATTCCTGTTTCTGTAGTCTATATATCCGTGCCCAATGTCGCGGTAATTCTGGTCTCACTCCTGCCGGTAGGAGTACAGATCTACCGCTATGTTCGGGTTTACGATGACGTGCAGCGGCAGCAGACCAAGTGGTTTGTCTTTGGCCTGAGCGTCGTCTTTCTGCTCCTTATCATCCAGGGAATATTGAGGGCGGTGGCCCCGGCCTCGACCGCCGCGAATTCATGGTATCAACTCTTCAATGGGCCATTCTGGCTGATACCCTGGACGGCTCTGCTTTTGGCTGTGAGCATCCCGATTCTGCGCTACCGGCTGTGGGACATCGATGTCATCATTAACCGCACCCTGGTGTATGGCTCCCTGACCGTCCTGCTGGGCGTGCTCTACGTCGGCCTCATCCTCGCTTTGCAGCTCTTGATGCATACGCTGACCGGCGGCAGCTCCTCCGAGCAGCCCCTGGTTATCGTCGGCTCCACGCTGGTTATCGCGGCTCTCTTCCAGCCATTGCGTCGGCGTCTCCAGGCCATCATTGATCGCCGCTTCTATCGTCGCAAGTATGATGTGGCTAAGATTATGGCAGACTTTAGTGGCACGTTGCGCAACGAAGTGGAGCTAGATCAATTGCATGAGCAACTGATCGCCGTAGTGCAGGAAACGATGCAGCCTTCGCATGTTTTCCTGTGGGTACCCCAGCCCGGCTGGATGGAACCTTCCTCGCTCCAGACCGTCAAAGTTTCCCGGAGAAAGCCGGAAGTCCATGAGGAAATACAAGAATAAAAGGATATGCTACATGTCGTTTCTACCCGTTCGCACCATCACATTAGGTCTTGCCGACCCGCACCCCTTATCTTTCGAGAGCATTCAGTATGCTGCTGCTACATTGAGCAAGGCCAGCGCTCGCTATGCCGGTGCGGGCTACGAAGTGCAAACAGTGCGCCTTTCGACCCGCCCGGTATTAGACGACCTGGCCGACTGGTCGCCTGATGCACTGTTACATTACGCGCAAGAGCTACAACGCATGTTGGACGATGCAGGGCTAAATTTCTGCTCGCTCGGCCCCGCTCAGGCAGCACGCCCGGATTTTCCCCTCAATCGCATCGACCTGGTTGCTGATATGCTGGTTGCCACAACCGCCATCAATATGACTGTCCAGCTTGCCACCCCTGACTATGCCCCACGCAGAGAAGCCGCTCTACGCAGTGCTAGAATCATGAAGAGGTTGGCAAACGAAACACCGGAGGGGTTTGGCAATTTCCGTTTCGCGGCCCTGGCCTGCGTCGCGCCGGGTTGCCCTTTCTTCCCAACAGCCTATCATGACGGACCAACCAGCCTGACACTCGGCACCCAGTGTGTAGGCGTCGTGGCTGATGCCATTCAGTCTCTGCGCCGGGGAAGTAACCAGCCGCTCGATTTAGCAGTTGCCAGCGAGAGCATTCAACACGCGCTAGTTGAACATCTCACCCCCGTCGTGAAGCTTGGACAGCAGTTCGCGGCTGAACAGCAGGTGGCATTTGGTGGTATCGATCTCTCGCCCGCGCCGCTTGGAGATGATAGCATTGCGGGCGCGCTGGAACTGTGCGACTATGGACATATTGGCGCGCCGGGTACCGTTGCCGTTGCTGCTGCGCTGACCCATGCCCTGAAACACACAAACTTGCCCACCTGTGGCTATTGCGGCATCATGCTACCAGTGCTGGAAGATGCCGTACTGGGGAAACGCTGGCAAGAGGGTCTGCTGCACACACACCAGCTTCTGCTCTATTCAGCCGTTTGTGGCACCGGACTGGATACCATACCCCTGCCAGGAAACACAAAAGAAGAGGAGATTGCCCATCTCTTACTGGACGTGGCAACGCTGGCGAAACGCTTGAACAAGCCGTTATCGGCTCGCCTTTTCCCCGTACCTGGAAAGCAAGCAGGCGAGCCTACAACGTTTACTTCGCCCTATTTAACGAACACCGTTGTGCGGTGAAAGCAGCCATCAGATCAGGCGTCGGAATATTGCAGGTTGCTGCCCCATAGCACATCCAGCACGCCATCGTAAGAGCTTTTCAAGTTATCATACAGGCTGGCGTTCTCGATGGCAAGGGCCGCCAGTCGCGCCAGCACTGTAAGGAACTGAATATCATCTTCATGGAAGGTGCAGCATTCGGCGGTATAGACGCGCAGCACGCCGATAGCCGCGCCGTGTACTTCCAATGGCACGCACAATACCGAGGCGATACCTTCGCGTTTGGCTGCCTCAATGTACTGGAAGCGCGAATCGGTACTCACGTCATAAATAATGACCGTCTTCCCCTGCAACGCCTCGCTATCGACGGGGCTATGCTCCACCTCGACCGGCCCTTTCGCCAGGTAGCCGCTGCTCAATCCATGATACGCGCTCAATTGCAGCCGTCCCGTGCGTGGATCAAGCAAACGCAGCACGCACGCTTTCACACGCATGGCCTCGGTAATATTCGTCACAACAATCTCCAGCACTTCTTGTAGCTCGAGACTGGAAGAAAAGGCCAGCGCGGCTTGATAAAGTGCCGTGTAATAATCGCTATGCAGCCGTTCGGGCTTGCCAGCGCCAGTAGTATCAGGCGTCATGTGTATACTCCTTCCAGTGGGAACAATAATCTACGATGCCAGGAGAGAATAAAAAAGATGCCAATATAGATAATTATACCATATTGGCATCTTTTTTATGCAGAATTGCGAGGAGGCGGCGCGATAAATCGCATCCGCCTCCTCGCAGTTCTGCATACGGAATAACGTCTGTACTACAGCGCGGGTGGGTCCTGCACTACCCACACCCTGCATGGCGCATTCGCAAGCACGAATGGCACAGTTTTTCCCAGATCATTGCCGATGCCTGTGCCTTTTTTCGCGTTGCGCACCAATCCCAGCAAGATCAGGGCGCAGGCATGGTCTCTGGCCTCATCAACGATGGCCGGACCAGCGTCGCGTGTTTGCACGACTTCCGCGATAGCCTCGCAGCCCTGTTCGTCCGCGATAGTCATAGCTTCGGTGAGTAATCTGTCGGCGTTTTCGGATTCTTTGGTGAGCGTAGCTTTGAGTGGAAGGGTGCGGGGAACTTCTATAATATGTACTAAGTGAATTTTTCGTTTTCCTCGTTTTGCCATAAAGCAGGCCAGACGTACTAACTCTTTGTCCAACCTTTTGCCATCGACGATTACGGCAATATCGCCGTTAACTCCAACCCCTGGAGCCGTTTTGCTCGTCTCGGTTTCCTCTCTGGCTCTACGGAATATGTGAACCATTGTCTTTCTCCCCCTGATGGAACGCGATAAACAGCATCTTTTCTTGCTTACAGTATCCTACATTGGACCGTCTTCAAAAAGTTCCGCCAGGCCACTTTGATTCTAACTCGTAACTATGCTCTCGTCAATAGCGATTGTGTACAGAGTATCTACCATATTGCATGGAAAAAATGATGAGATTGACTACTCAGGCGCAATAGTCGCGGTCAGGCCATAACTCAGGATGCGCTCCTGGTAAAACTCGGCTGTTTCTTTGGGGCAGGTAATCACAATAGCGCTGCCCTTCAGATGCGCGGTAAGCATAATCTCCTCTGCTTCCGCAGTAGTAAGCGTATTGATGGTATGCAAGAGAACGGCGACAACATAATCCATGCTATTGTACTCATCATTGAACAAGATCACATTATAAGGAGGCAAAAGCTTCGCGCGCTGGCGAATCAGCTCTTCCGTCTCCACTTCTGCTTGCGAAAGCGGCAGGTTGTGCGTATTGGTCATGTCGGCTATGCTCCTGTAACAAGAATGAATGAAGTGAACGCAACTACATCTAGTATATACAAGGATGTCCAGTGTGCAAGGGTCGCCCTTGCACACTGGACATCCTTATCCCCCAACACTCCTATCAATCTTCCCTTTGTTATTCAGCAAGATCGCGCGCGCCTTCGACTTGCGACTGATATTGTCGGGATCGGGCAGGCGAATAGCGATTACCGTGCGCGCCTCCTGCGTGGGCGGCGCTTTCGCGGTATTGGTCCTCGTTAAATCCTGCCCAATCGCGCCGCGCACTCGTCCCCTGCGTGTCAGCCCGGTGATCGCTCCCAGGATGATGCCCACCACTACTCCAGCCAGCGTACCGATGAGTATAGGATGGGATGAAATGGCAAAATCGGTAATGCCAAACATCACCGCGCCCAGTATTATGCCAAAGATTACTGCCAGCAAGATCACCGTAACCGCATTTGGCCCCGGACGACTGGTTTGCAAGAAGACAGCGGCGCGGTCGCGGTCTGGCCCATGTTCGCGGAACTGCCCCCCGCTCACCGAATCCGCCGTCATACGAAAAACCTCCTCATCCCCAAAGCCCTCTTTATGCAGTTTTGTTTCTGCCGCGTCCGCGTCGCTTTCCGCGTTAAAAACCGCCAGCAGATCAAAGTTCATCTCTTGTTGCTGCACGAATTACTACTCCTCTTGCTCAAGTTTTTGTTCTTTCCAGAACTATTATAACGAATTATCCCGGTAGTGGATAGGGGTTATCCATAGGAACGGAAGAGTTTCAGCATGGCGCGAAAAGCTGGTAGCGATGTACAATAAAGAAGTGTTTCTATCACCTGGAAAGGCGGAGAGCCTTCCGCGCAAAAGGATACTATGGAAAGACAAAACGGCAACGCTACGCCTGTTTTCAGGCGCAAAAACGTACTTATCTGGACGCTCTTAGTGCTTGTCGTGCTGGCAACCACGCTGTTCTACGTCGCTATTACTCCCGCGCATACGTGGATCGCCTCCCTTTTTCATTCACAAGTCGCAGTAGCTCCCCTCCCCAGTTCCAATTCTGATGCCACCATGTTCGGCTATGACCTGCAACACACGCGCTACAATACAAAAGAACACCAACTTACTATCAGCAACGTCAGCCACCTGCAATTAACATGGTCGGTTGCCACCAACGATCAAATCATTTCTTCGCCTGTGGTTGATAATGGAGCCGTCTTCTTCGGTTCAAACAACAAACACTTCTACGCATTAAATAGCAAAGACGGCAAAGTGCTGTGGTCATACGTTGCAAAGGCCGACATTGGCTCCTCGCCAGCTGTCGCCAACGGTATCGTCTATGTAGGTTCCAGCGATGACAAAGTCTATGCCTTCAATGAGCGCACTGGCGCGCTTGCCTGGTCGTATAACACGTCTAATTCGGTCTGGTCTTCACCCTCCGTTGCTCATGGCATCGTCTATGTCGGCTCCAACGATACCACGCTCTACGCCCTAGATGCCCGCACTGGAAAAGGACTGTGGGGGCAAGCTACCGATAACTTCGTCTCCTCCTCGCCAGCCGTAGTAAACGGCGTGGTCTACGTGGGTTCAGAAGACGGCAACCTCTATGCTTTCGACGCCCAAACGGGGGATAGGTTATGGCATGTGCTACTTGGTACCGCCATTCGCGTCTCTTCACCCGCCGTAGTAAACGGCGTTGTGTACATCGGCTCGGAAGATGACAACCTCTATGCGCTTGACAGCCACACCGGCAAAACACTGTGGAAGGCCGCCACGAAGAACTACATTCATTCCTCGCCAGCCGTCGCCAACGGCATCGTCTACATCGGTTCGACCGATGGCAACCTGTACGCCTTTAACGCCCTGACCGGCCAGCCATTATGGAAGACAGCCACCGGCGCGGCCATCTTCTCCTCGCCCACAGTAGCAAATGGTGTAGTCTACATCGGCTCCCAGGACGACAAACTCTACGCCCTCGACGCCGAAACAGGTACCGTTCTCTGGTCCTATAAGACGGGCGAACCCATCGACTCATCCCCAACCATCACCAATGGAATGCTCTACGTCGGCTCGTGGGACGGCAATCTGTACGCCTTTGGTTTGCCATCAGAAGCCGCATGATCTGGTTTTGATGCCCCAACCTATGGTAATTTTCTCTTTTCTTGTGCATACTTGTATATAGAAGGTAGCCATGCTATTATGCGGTGCAATACGTGGGAAAGGGCATACAAACAATGGTAAGACAGCAAAAACTACCTCGCAGACAAACAGAT
This sequence comes from Ktedonobacteraceae bacterium, assembly GCA_050695155.1. Classification (GTDB taxonomy): domain Bacteria; phylum Chloroflexota; class Ktedonobacteria; order Ktedonobacterales; family Ktedonobacteraceae; genus CF-113. The sequence goes on along the minus strand of JBOGTO010000125.1, from coordinate 7,961 downwards.
TGTGGAGGATTATATGCAATCATACGACAGTTTGCTGGACAATGATCCTTACTTTCAGCAGAAGCTAGCTAAAAAGGCTACTGAAAGTGAAATAAGAGCGTTACAACAGGTTGCCCTGGAAGCCGTAGAAGAGCAGTTTCCCGCGTTGGTAGACCAGGCGCGCGAAAGAGTTATCCATGTGAAACAACCTGACCTTTTGCGTCTACTGGTAAAACAAATTTATAAAGCTCCTGATGAGAAAACAGCGCGTTGGCTTTTAGAGACCCTTGCTGCTTGATAAAGTTTGTTGTCATATGTCAGAACAAGAACAACGCGCAGAAAAAGACGCGCCGCTGCGCCGCGATATTCACACGCTGGGAGACGCGCTGGGACGCGCTATCCGCCAGCACAGCCGACCCGAAGTTTTTGAAACGGAGGAGTGGCTGCGCTTGCATTGCCGCCGATTGCGCGAGTGCGCCGAGTTATTGCAATCCGCCACTGGCGATGAAGTGGCCCGTTTGCGCGAAGAAATAGAAACGCTCGATTCCGAGATTACCCACGTCGTAGAAGAGTGCGATCTTCCTACTGCCATAGACGTTATTCGCGCCTTCACCGTCTATTTCCACCTCGTCAATACCGCCGAGCAACAGCACCGCACGCGCAGGCGCAAAGAGCATGAAACTTCTGCCCATCCAACGCCGCAACGCGGCTCGCTGGCCGCGCTGCTGGACTTCTTCGAGCAGAACGGCATGAACGCCGCCAGCATACAGGAACTGCTCAACCGGCTCTCTATCGAACTGGTATTTACGGCTCATCCCACTGAGGCCACGCGCCGCAGCTTGATTATCAAATCCAGTCGCATCGCGGAATTGCTGGCAACTTACGACCATCTCGCGGAAATGACGCCGCGCGAGCGCACGCACTGGCAGCGCGAACTGGAAAGCATCGTAGACCTGTTGTGGCGCATTGACTCGGTCTTGCATGTGCGCCTACAGCCGTTTGACGAAATCAAAATGGGCCTCTACTACCTCGAAGAAATCCTGTATCATGTGGTGCCAGAACTCTATGCTGAGCTAGAGGAATTGCTCCAGCAGCGTTACCCTCAGTATCAATGGAGCATCCCGCCGTTCCTGCGCGCCGGCTCATGGATTGGCGGCGACCAGGACGGCAACCCGCATGTCGGGCCGCATACCCTCTTGCAAGCATTGCGGCTACAACGCGCGCGTGTCATCGAACATTACCGCGCCTCCATCGAAAAGCTGGCACAGGAGTATTCGCAATCCCTCAAATATTGCACCGTTACCCCCGCTTTAGAGGAATCAATCAAACGTGATGCCATTGCGATGCCCGGCTACGACCGCGAGCTTGGCCCGCAAACAGCCCTTGAACCCTACCGCCGCAAACTCTCCTTCATGTGGAAACGCCTCGGCGCGTTGCTATCCGCTTCCAACAGCCCGAATATCAATGGCAATCATCAAGATACTATAACCACACAAGAGCCTTCCTATAGCCATTCAAGTGAATTGCTGGCTGATCTGGAGTTGCTGCGAGCCAGCTTGCAGGCCGATGGAGAACACGAGGTTACGCAGGGACGATTGACCACGCTGATACGCCAGGTACAGGCATTCGGCTTCCATTTCGCCGCCCTGGACGTGCGCCAGCACAGCGAACGCCATGCCAGCGCATTAGCAGAACTGCTGAACGTCACCAATTTGCTCAAAGAAGACTATCGCGCGCTCGACGAAGCTGAACGGGTGCGCGTGCTGGAAAGTCTCTTACGTGACCCGCGTGTGCTACCGCGCCACGAACTCCAGTTGAGCGCGGACACGGCCCATATCCTGGCAACCTTTGACGCTATTCGCCGTGCCAGGGAAGAGTTTGGCGAGAATGCCGTCACCTGCTACATCATCAGCATGTCGCGCAGCCTGAGTGATTTGCTCGAAGTGCAGTTTTTCTGCAAGGAAGCCGGTATTAGCGGACTGCCCATCGTGCCATTGTTTGAGACCATCGAAGACCTGCGCACCTGCACGGACATTCTCGCCAGCGCCTTTACTCACGAACTGTACCGCGCCTATCTCTACGCCTGCCACGATCAACAGCAGGTCATGCTGGGCTATTCCGACAGCAGCAAAGACGGCGGTATCCTGACCTCTAGCTGGGAATTGTACCAGGCGCAACTCCGATTGGCCGCGCTGGGCCAGCAACATGCCATCGGTATTACCCTCTTTCATGGGCGTGGCGGCGCGATTGGGCGCGGCGGCGGCCCCATTTACGAAGCCATCCTGGGTCAGCCACCCGGCACCGTCAACGGGCGTCTGCGCATTACCGAGCAGGGCGAAATGCTCTCATTCAAATACGGCCTCCCCGAAATCGCGCTGCGCAACCTGGAACTGGTAGTAGCCGGAGTAGCCGAGTCCAGCATTCCACGCGCAAAGCCGATCGAAAGCAATACAGCACCCTCTGTAACAGAGCATTGGTCAACCATTATGAAAGACCTGTCTGAACGCGCTTATGCCCATTATCGCGGCCTGATCTATGAGACGCCCGAATTTTTGCGCTTTTTCGAGCAGGCTACCCCTATTCTTGAGCTAGGCTGGCTCAATCTCGGCTCGCGGCCAGCGCGTCGTACCAGAGGACGTAGCATCGAAGAGCTACGCGCCATCCCCTGGGTCTTCTCCTGGATGCAAAGCCGCTACGTCCTGCCAAGCTGGTACGGCGTAGGTGCCGCGCTCGAAGAATATGTCGCGCAACAACCGGCCAGCCTCGCGGAACTGCGCCGTATGTATCGTGAATGGCCTTTTCTACGCGCCTTCCTCGATAATATGCAAATGACGCTCTCAAAGGCCGATATGCACATCGCCCGCCACTACGCGCTGCTGGTGGAAGACGAGCAGATTCGCCAAAATCTCTCGGCCACCATTCTGGAAGAATACGAGCGCACAAAACGGATGCTCCTGTCGATCGTCGGAGGCCATGCCCTGCTCGACACTTCGCCAGTATTACAACGCTCGATTCGCCTGCGCAACCCCTATGTAGACCCCCTAAGCTACTTCCAGGTTACGCTACTGCGTCGCCTGCGCGCCCTCGGTGGCCCTCTCGTGCTGGACGAATCCACACAGCAACCTGCCAGCGAGCAAGACCGCGAAAGAGCGCAATTAACCTATGCCGTATTATTAACTATTAACGGGATAGCCGCAGGATTGAGAAATACAGGATAAGGAATAATAAATGGGTGTATTTGAAACAATTAAGCAGAGGCGCAGCATCGGCAAAATGACCGCCGAGCGACCATCGCGCCAGCAGATTGAGCGTCTGTTGGAGGCCGCTACTCATGCTCCAAACCATCATAAAGTGCAGCCCTGGAAATTTATTGTGCTGGCAGGCCCTGCGCGCGAAGAACTTGGCGCGCTCATGGCCGCGTCACTGGCAGGCAGGTTAGCGGACACCAGCAGCGAAAAGGCGCAGGCTATGCTTAACAAGGAACGTAACAAGCTAATGCGCTCGCCCGTCGTAATCGTCGTGGCGGCGGAAATACCCCACCAGCCCAACGTGCTAGAAATTGAGAACATCGAGGCCACAGCCGCCGCCGTGCAAAATATGCTGCTGGCGGGTGAAGAGATGGGGCTGGCCTGCATGTGGCGCACAGGAGATGCAGCCTATGACCCGCGTGTCAAACAATGGCTTGAACTCAGCCCGGAGGAGCATATCGTATCCCTCCTCTACGTCGGCTTTCCCGCTATCCCGCGCCTCGAACGCAAACCAATCTCCTTCGAAGAAAAGACTATCTGGCGTGGCTGGGAAGAATAAACAATATTAAAAGCGAATAATGTGGGACAAGGCGCACCTTGTCCCACATTATTCGCTTTTAATATTTAATCAGCGCGAACACGTCGTGGCCGCCCAGTTGTTCGCGGCCTTTCAGGAAGGTCAACTCGACCAGAAAGGCAATGCCTGCGATATGGCCGCCCAGCTTCTCCACCAGCTCCATCGCTGCCGCAGTCGTGCCGCCCGTCGCCAGCAGATCATCGACGATTAGCACGCGCTGTCCCGGACGAATGGCGTCGGTATGCATCTCAACCACGTTTGTGCCATATTCCAGCGAATATTCGACGCTCACCGTCTGGTAAGGCAGCTTGCCGAATTTCCTGACCGGCACGAAGCCGCAGTTTAGCAAATAAGCAAGCGCCGCTCCAAAAATGAAGCCGCGCGACTCTACACCGACCACCATTTCAATACCCGCCCCGGCATAGTGCGCTGCCAGACGGTCTAACGAGGCATGGAATGCGGCGGCATCCTGTAACAGTGGAGTAATATCTTTGAAGAGAATGCCTCTCTGTGGGAAATCAGGGATGTCTCGAATCCAGTCTTCCAGTTGAATAGACTCAGGTGTTGATGACATCGAAACTCTCTCCTCTATTTACAAATAGCATAATACAGAGTAGCCAACTGGCTACTCCATTGAAAATACTCGTAGTCGTCATGGGTCCATTTGGGCAGTATCATTGATCACCGCACCGCGTTTGTCTTTGCCCTGTACCCCATAACGCCGTTTGAAGTATACCGCAGGACGCCTCTATGCGCAAGGTAAATAGGATACTGTAGGGGCGGGGGTTGGGCTGCGTGGGGAGGGGACGCTTGCGTCGCCCTCGCCCTATTCTCTGGCTTCCTGTTTCCTGGCATGTAATCCCCACACCTCAGGGCGACTACCTCTGCTGTGGCGCTGACTGAGCCACTGCTGGCAGTGGCGAGGTGCATTGCGGGCAGCGCGTCGCGGCGGCTGGAATGCTAGACAGGCAATAGGGGCAGTCACGTGTGGGGGCAGGCTCAGCAGGCGCTTCCTGGGGCTTGAAACGTGCCATCAGCGTATTCACTGGTAGCACAACCAGATAGTAGACAGCAGCAGCTATGATCACAAAGCTGATGACTGCATTGATGAATGAGCCAATTGCGAGCGGCTTGCCAGTCCAGGGGACGCTAATTACCCAGGCTGAAAGATTGCCACCAGGGGCGGGAATAAGGGGGGTAATAACGTCACCAACCAGGGCTGTGACAACAGTGCCGAAAGCAACGCCGATCACGATACCGACTGCCAGGTCAACCACGTTGCCGCGAAGGAGAAAGGTTTTAAATCCCCCCACGGTACCTCTAGCTCTAGAAATCATAGTTACGTTCCCTCCATGTGACGATTACTGAACTTGTATAAGTCACTAACTCATACATTCACTCAAATAACAACATCTTTTGTGACGGTCTACTACATATTCAACTTCACGATAGTGACGCCATCACCTCCTTCCTGCGGCGGCGGAGAAGTGTACGATTTAACTAACGGATTGTGCGCCAGTTGTTCGCGCACAGCGGCGCGTAATGCGCCTGTTCCCTTGCCATGCACGATACGCACCGACGACATGCCGGACATCACCGCGTCATTCAGGTAGTTGTCCAGTTCCTCCAGCGCGGCCTCCACGCGCCAGCCGCGCATATCCAGTTGCATCGCCACTTCTGGTTGGTCTTCGTAGCGCGGCAGCGTGATAGCTGGCGCGTTCTGCATCTGCTGTCCCTGGCCTTTTTCCCTGTCTTCCGATGTCGCCTGCCGTTTGCTGATGCGTTCGATAGTATCGACACTCACGCGGAAGCGTATCGCCCCCATTTGCACCTCGGCTTCGCTGCGGTCGGCGGACAGGCCGAGCAGCTCGGCATTCTGCCCAAAGCTAAGGACGCGCACCGTATCACCAATCTGCAATGGTCCGGCCAGCTTCTCCGGCTCGGCTTCAGCTTTTTTGACCTGGCGGCGCGGTGCCGCGACAGGCGATACCTTATCTTCAAGGCCGCGCACCGTTTCGCGTGCCTCACCCAGCCGCTCGCGTGTAAGATTGATGCGGCTCACATCAACTTTGACCTTTGCCAGCGACCTCTGTACTTCTTCCAATTCGCGCTGCGCCTGGGCGCGCGCATCGTTCAAAATCTTGACGCGCTGCTCCTCAAGTTTGAAGCGATCCTGTTCGAGTTGCTTGCGTTGGTACTCGGCCTCGGCGTGTTCCATGCTCAGGTGGAACCGCTCGTCCTCCAGCAATTTGCGCTCCGCTTGCAGTCCCTCGAGCAGGTTCTCCATGCGCACACCCGCCGTACCCAGGTATTCGCGTGCCTGCGCAATGATTTCCTCCTCCAGCCCCAGCCGGTTAGCGATAGCCAGCGCGTTGCTGCGCCCCGGCAGGCCAATACTCAGGCGATAGGTGGGAGAAAGCGTCTCGATATTGAACTCGACCGAGGCATTGACCACGCTGGGCTGTTCGTGCGCGAACGCCTTCAGTTCCGAATAGTGCGTGGTGGCGACGGTGGTAACGTGCCGTTCCTGCAAGTAGGTCAGGATGGCGCGCGCCAGGGCTGATCCCTCGCTCGGATCGGTGCCAGCTCCCAACTCGTCAAAGAGTACCAGCGCCCGCAAACGGCGGCTCTCAGGCTGACCGGTTAGAGTCTCCGACAATTTGCCGTGAATGTCGGGCATCGTGCGCCTGATGTCCTCATCTATACGACGCAGTATCTCGATAATACGTGTCAAGTGCGAAGAAAAGGTACTCAGGCTCTGCTCGATACTTTGCTCATCGCCAATATCGGCGAAAACCTCTTCAAAGACGGCTACCTCCGAATGCTCGTCCACCGGAATGTGCATACCCGCCTGCGCCATCAGCGTGAGCAACCCCACCGTTTTCAGCGCGACAGTCTTGCCGCCCGTGTTGGGACCGGTAATCACCACCATGAAAAACTCTTTGCCCAGGTAAAAATCGATGGGAACAACTTTGCCCGTGAGCAGTGGATGACGCGCATTGTGCAGGTCGATGCGGCCCTGGTCGTTCAGTCTCGGCGCTGTGCTGCGCGTCATGCGTCCATAGCGTGCCTTCGCCAGGTGCAGATCAAACTCGGCCAGCAGTTCGACATCCAGACGCAGCGCGTCCGCTTCCTGCCCGATCTCAAGCGAGAGTACGCGCAGGATACGCTCGATTTCCTGGCGTTCCTCGATCTGCAACTGGCGTAGCTTATTATTCAGTTCCACCACCACCATCGGCTCGACGAAAACCGTCGCGCCGCTGGCTGACTGGTCGTGAACAATGCCGCGCACCTGCCCGCGACTCTCCGCCTTGACCGGAATCACGTAACGGTCGCTGCGCATAGTCACGATTGGCTCCTGCAAGGCATGTCCAAATTCATGAACAAGGGTGCGCAGGCGATCTTGCAAGCGTTGGTTGGCGCCGCGAATGTCGAAGCGCAACTTGCGCAGGGCAGCGCTGGCCGTATCGCGTACCTCGCCCTCTTCGCTGATGGTTTCTTCGATGCGCCGCGCGATATGCGGGCGCTGCGGCATATCCGCGCCCAGGCGACGCAGCAATGGAAAGGTGGTCACGTCCAGCTTCTCTAACATGCGGGCGACAAACATCGCGCTCTGCGTCGTCGCCAGCGCCTCTAGCATATCTTCGGGAGTCAATACGCCTTCGCGCGCGGCCCGTTCCAGGTGCGTGCGAATGTCGCGCGCGCCCTGCACTCCGGCGTCAGTGCGTAGCTCGATAAGTTGGTACGCCTCGGTCGTATAAGCCTGTCGCTGGCGAGCTTCTTCCAGGTTGGGCGTAGGCAGCAGCTCCCTTACCCGCTCTTTACTGGCTGAAAAAGCAGCCTCTCGCGCCACTTTCTCTAATATCTTGGGATACTCCAAAGTGAGTATACTTTTCTCGTGCATAGTGTTATCTATAAGTCCTTGTATTGGGTAAAACAATCTAACTGCCCTTGAAGTGTTACAGGCAGGTGGGTGGCTTTTATTATCCAGTGATGCGCGATACTAAGATACCATATTTAGAGTAAAATTGTAAGATACTTGTTTGATTATCCCAGGCGAGGAAAGAGGGAAGGCGACCGCCAGGGTCGCCTCTACTATGATGACGACAACAGAGCCAGAACGTTCATAGTAGAGGCGACCCTGGCGGTCGCCTTGC
>JBOGTO010000124.1:0-2867 GCA_050695155.1 Ktedonobacteraceae bacterium | reverse complement strand
ATGAACCGCAAGATTATTGATGGCGCGACCGTCGTTGTGCAAAAAAGCCAGTACCTGACGCAGTTTCTGCGGCGCAGGCCGCCAACCTATTTTTACCAGATTATTCATGCCAAACTGAAAGGCGACGATACGTAATCCCCTGTGGGTTTTCGGGTAGAGTATATGTTACTTGAGCTAAACATTAAAGATTTTGCGATTATTGATAGCTTGCATCTCAGCTTGCATCGCCTTTTCAACGTCTTCACAGGCGAGACGGGCGCGGGTAAGTCGATTATTATTGACGCCGTGAGCGCATTACTGGGCGGCAAGATCGGCGCTGATTTTGTGCGCGCTGGCTGCGAACGCGCCACCGTCGAGGGCATCTTTTCCATTGAAGCTCTGCCACCTATCCACATGGAATGGATGCCATATGAAGCAACCCTCGAGGGACACGAGCAGCATAACCACGCGGGCGGCTCCGCCATGATGAATGGTGGTTCGGCGCTGTCTGTTGCCGTCGCCGACGTGGAGAGCGCCGACGCCAGTGTCGCCTTTGCCACACTGTTGCGCGAGTATGACATCACACCCGAAGATGGGCAACTGATGCTCTCGCGTGACATTTTTCGCTCCGGGCGTACCGTAGCGCGTATCAATGGCCGCACCGTCTCGCAGCAGGCATTGCAGCAGGTGGCGAGCTGGCTGATCGATATTCACGGGCAGAGCGAGCATATGAGCCTCCTGCGCCCGGAACAGCATGTCAATTTTCTGGATCGCTATGCTGACCTCCTGCCCTTGCGCGACCAACTGGGCGCAAAAGTCACCGAATGGCGCACCGCTCGTAAAACGCTGGCAACTTTGCAACAAAACGAAAAAGATCAGGCGCGCCGCGCCGATTTCTTGCGCTTCGAAATAGAGGAGATCGAAAAAGCCCAACTCCAGCCTGACGAGGTGGAGACGCTGGAAGAGGAACGCAAGGTGTTGAGCAATGCCGAACGCCTGCGCGAACTGTGCGCCCTGGTCTATGGCGCGCTCAAAGGCGGCGAGAGCGGCAGCGACAATTTTCAATCGGCCCTCGACCTGTTGCGACCTGCCCTGCGCTCGATGAACGAACTGGCCCGGCTCGATAGAGAGCTAAGTGAAGCCGAAACCAGCCTCTCCGAAGCTATTTTCCAGCTCGAGGATGTCGCAACCAGCATCAGCAGCTACGAAAGCGACATCGAGGATGACCCACAACGCCTGGCGGACATCGAGGAACGCCTGGACCTCATCTCGCGCATGAAACGCAAATACGGCGCGACCATCGAAGAAGTCCTCCAGCGAGCAGAGGAAGACCGCGCTGAACTGGACACCATCATCAACCGCGACGAGTTGGTTGCTACCCTGCAAAAGCAAGACCAGCAATTGCGGCGCGCCATCGGCCAGATTGCCCAGCAGCTTTCAGAAGGCCGCCGCGAAGCTGCCGGGCGGCTCTCAACCGAGATGGAAGAGCAGTTAAACGATCTCAACATGCAGCGCGCGCGTTTCTCCGTCGAGATCGCGCAAACGCTCGACGAAAGCGGCGTGCCGGCCAGCATCGACGGCCAACCTGAACAGTATTATGCCTGCGACGCTACAGGTATCGACCGCGTGCAATTCTTGATTGCTCCCAACCCCGGCGAGCCGTTCAAACCATTGACGAAGATTGCCTCCGGCGGTGAAACGTCGCGCCTGATGCTGGCTCTGAAAACCATCCTCTCGGCGGCGGACGCCACCCCCACATTGATCTTCGACGAAATCGACGCGGGTATCAGTGGCAGAAGCGGGCAAATCGTGGGCGAGAAATTGTGGCAATTGACGCGCAATCACCAGGTGATCTGCGTCACGCATTTACCACAGATCGCCACGTTTGCCGACACACATTACAATGTGAATAAGCAGATATTCGACGAACGCACCGTCACCATTGTGAATGAACTTCGCCCGGAACAACGAGTGCGTGAGATCGCGCACATCATGGGCGGCAACGTCACCGAGTTTACCATGAAAAGCGCGGAAGAAATGTTGGCTCGTTCCTATCTCTGGAAAGAAAACTGGGCGCGCGGCGTCTAAGGCGAAGGAAAGGAAGCGCATATATATGCCAAAGAAATTATTAAGCACCATTCTTTTATTTCTGGTCTTCATCGGCTTTCTCTGGTGGGGCCTCTCCATGTTGTTTCATCCAGACCCCACCGGCCCGGCGGAAAGCATCGTCTTTGCCCTGCTATTGCTCGGTTGCTCTGGCTACGCGCTCATCTCCATCCTGCTGTTGCCGCGCAAGAAAGAGCGCTAATGTGAGAAATATATGATCGATGAAACGCCGGCAACGCCGCCGGCAATCCGCCTTGCCACGCCCGAAGATATCAGCATCATTGATGAGCTTGATCGCCTGAGTTCTTCGCCAACGCGCAATATCCATCGTGCAATGGAAAAATATTTCGGCTCGGTTGATCCATCAACGCACGAACGTTCGCTGATCTTTCTTGCGCAGGTGGGTGAAGATGTCGCGGGCAAAGCTGAACTTCTCGTCGCTCCTCAAAGCGTCGCTAGAGAAACTTCCGCGAACCTGCGCGTCGGCTACATCAGGCGGGTAATAGTCGTGCCAGAGTACCGCAAATTGGGCCTGGCGCGCCAATTGATGTTGCACATCATTGACTATGCCCGCACAGAATTATCTCTAATCGCCCTCGATTTACATGTATGGGAACAGAACACACCCGCCATTCGCCTGTACGAATCGCTCGGCTTCGAAATGCAGCACCGCGAACTCTACTTCCACTTAGACCTCTGAGCGCGTTTGTGACGCTGTTATTATGCCTTTCGTCTAAAACGCAGGCTCTGGGAAGCATCGTATATGCTCTTCAATTATCCGT
>JBOGTO010000123.1:0-9000 GCA_050695155.1 Ktedonobacteraceae bacterium | reverse complement strand
ATTTATTAAAAACATGTTACAATACTGATATGTTATATGAGACAAAAACGCCAGCAAGTTGACGATACGTTCTTTAGTTGGTAGTATGTCAAATTGTATCAATATGTGTCATAACGCATACATTGCGCTGTCTGGCACAATGTGCTAAACTACTACAGGAATATTTGTTCCAATTCTACAGAGGAGGTCAGGTATGGCGCGAGGCAGTAGCTATGGAGATCAGCCGCCGCTGCACGAGATTTCGGCTACTACTCAGGTCACGATCAAGCGGGCTACGCGCGTATTATCAGATTTGCATGATGAAGATGAGCAAGAGCTTGATACGTATGTAGAACTTGACGACAGGGATGACAGGTTGCCAGCGCGGAGAACCCCTACAACAGTCACATTGCCTGCCCACCATAAACCTCTGGCGCGTCATCGTTCCTGGCTTCTAGCATTGATACTGAGTATGGTGTGTATCGTAGTCATACTAGGTGTTGCTATCTCAGCGGGTATGTTCCAGAGACCTGGCACCGGGGAAGTCGTGCCATATAATGGCGGTCAAACCTTTTCCATTCAGGTCGGCGGATCATATAACGCTTTCAACATTTGGGAGAATAGCAACGGCCCCATAGCAGCAAAGACACCCATTCCTATTCCCGCCAGCACTGGCCCCTACTCGGTACTTGGCAAACCCACTATCACAGCGAATTTCATCAATCAGGTGCTTGCAAGTTATGGTTCACCCGCCGCAGGTCTGGGACAGCAGATGTATGATCTAGGCGTGAAATATGGTATCGATCCCGTCTACGCACTGGCTTTCTTTATGCATGAAAGTCTCTTTGGCACTACTGGTGAGGCGCGCGTCACGCTGTCGCTGGGCAATTTGCGCTGCATCCCGACGCGGCCCTGTATCGACCAGAATAGAGGTGGATATGCGCAAATGTATAGCTGGATAGACGGCTTCGAGCAGTGGTACAAACTTATCCGCAATCTCTACGTCGCGCAAAAGGGTCTGGTGACTGTTGCTCAAATCATTCCTGTTTATGCGCCCAATAGCGATGGCAATAACGAAGCCGAGTATATCGCTACATTGAAACGTGAAGTCGATGTCTGGCACGCGGGCGTTCTCAGGCCGTGAGCAATCCCTGCTCGTGCGCTTTGCTCAGGGCTTCGGTGCGACCGGAGACGTGCAGTTTCTGGTAGATATTTGCCAGGTGGAAGTTGACCGTGCGCTCGCTGACATACAGGCGGGCGGCGATCTCCTTGTTGCGCAATCCGCGCGCCAGTAGCCGCAGCACTTCCAGTTCGCGCGCGGTCAGGCTCTCCAATGCGTTGATAGCGCGTTCCTGCTTGCCGAAACGCGAGATCAGGCGGCTGGCGATTTGCGGCTGCACCAGTACTTCTCCCCGCGCCACGCTGCGCACCGCCTGCGCCAGTTCATCGGGCTGAATGTCTTTGAGTACATAGCCATCCGCCCCCGCGCGCAACGTCTCGTACAGGTACTCTTCGCGATCAAGCGTGGAGAGTAGCAAGACGCGCGTATCAGGGTTGAGCAGCTTGATCTGGCGCAACGTCTCAAGGCTTTGACCGCCGGGCAAATGCGCGTCAAGAATGACTACCTGCGGCCCCAACTCGGTCGTCTCGCTGACAGCCTGCACGCTATCAGTCGCTTCGCCTATCACCAGCAAATCACTATAACTTTCTAGCAGACGACGCAGGCCAGCCCGCGTCACGGCCAGACTATCAACTACCAGGATGCGCAGCGGGTTGGTCGGAGCGCTTTTAACAGCCTCCATCACCCGTTCCCCCCGTAGCTGCGGATGTTGTTTATAGGGGATACGAGCTTGTACCTGTGTGCCATGTTCGATACTGATAATCACTTCGAGGGAACCACCAAGCATTTCCACGCGATTGCGCAATCGAGCGAGCAAGGCATCATCGGAGTCGGGACCATATGTATCTTCTTTTATCGTGAATGGTGGAACCGGCATAGATTGCTCATCACTGGCAAACAGGCCAGGGACGGCACGCGCTGCTGGCACACCGTCATCTTCAACGCTCATGACTATCCCGTCGCTCTCATAATGCAGTGTGAAGCGTAGTTTGCGCGCCCCGTTATGCTGGCGTACCTGGAAGAGTGCAGCCAGCGCAATATGATAGAGCAATCCCTCGACCTCGCTATTCAGTGAACGTTCCTCGCCCGAAAAAACAACGCGGCTGGAAAGCTGCATCGCTTCGGCGGTCTCATCGACAGCGCGCGCCAGCGCCTCTGCCAGTGGTACATCAGGCAAACTTGCGAGAGTGTGCGCATCTTCAGATGAACTCGCTTCATAGAGCATTTCGCGCGCCATCTGTTCCAGCGTCGTCAGCCCCGCGCGCAGCGTTGCCAGATCAGCTTGCGAAAGCGCCCCGGTGGCGTCCGGTCGCGCGACGCTTTGCAACACGCTCAGTTGCGCCAACATCGCGCTCAGTTCGCGGATGAGTTGCGTATGATCGCTTTGCTGCGATTCGGATGTATTTATCGTTTGCATGAGGGAAACTCCCTGATAGTGTATTAGGCATCAATTTCACGAATAGGCCAGAATGGTCCGTAGGGGCGGGGGTGGTGATGTGGATGGGTGGGGGCCTTTAGGGCCGCCCGCGTCCCCATTCCCTGTGTTCACAATGCTGGAAAACCTTCCCATTTCCGACTCCGACGGGCGGCCCTAAAGGCCCCCGCCCCTACGGACAACCCGGATTCCTGTCCCGCCAACACCCTCTTTATTATGTCACACTACATTTTGCATCACTTCTAGCATCAATTCGCCATCTCTCACATCAAACTCAACGGTCGCGCCATCCTGCACACGGCCTTCGAGGATGGCAAGGGCAATCCTGTTTTGTACTTCGCGCTGGATGACACGCTTGAGAGGGCGCGCTCCGAATTGCGGGTCATAGCCCATATCCGCCAGCATGGCTCTGGCCTCATCGCTCAGGCGCAGGGTGATATGGCGCTCGGCCAGGCGCTTGCGCAGCAGATTGATCTGAATGTCCACAATACTCATCATCTGGCTGTGTTTAATTTGATGGAAGACCACCACTTCGTCGATGCGGTTGATAAACTCTGGCCGGAAACCCTCTTCGCGCAGGCGCACGCGCACCAGGCGCTGCACTTCGTCTTCGCCCATGCCCTCGAATTCGCCCAGCCATGCCACGCCGACGTTGCTGGTCATGATAATCACGCTGTTCTTGAAATCAACGGTGCGGCCCTGTCCATCGGTCAGGCGACCATCATCGAGCATTTGCAGCAGCACGTTAAAGACTTCCGGCGCGGCCTTCTCGATTTCATCAAAGAGGACTACGCAATAGGGGCGGCGGCGCACAATCTCCGTCAATTGACCACCCTCGTCGTAGCCAACATAGCCGGGAGGCGCGCCGATCAAGCGCGAGACGCTGTGCTTCTCCATGTACTCCGACATGTCGATGCGTACCATCGCCTGCTCATCATCAAACAGGAACTCCGCCAGCGCGCGCGCCAGTTCGGTTTTGCCCACGCCGGTCGGCCCCAGGAAAATGAAGCTAGCCAGTGGCCGGTTGGGGTCCTGTAATCCAGCGCGCGAACGGCGGATGGCATCGGCCACAACCTGCAAAGCGTGATCCTGGCCCACGACACGCTCGCGCAGGTGATCTTCCATCGTGAGCAATTTCTGGATTTCGCCCTGCATCAAACGCGCAACGGGAATATGCGTCCACTTCGAGACGACCTCGGCAACATCCTCAGCTGTCACCTCTTCGCGCAGCATACGCTCGCTTTTGAGGTTGGCCGACTTCGCCTCCATCTCCGCGACGCGCTGCTCCAACTGTTCGATGCTTGATCGTAGCAGGTTGGCCTTCTCAAAGTTGGCATTGCCGCGTTCAGCATATTCAAGTTCGATTTCACGCCGGATTCTCTCGGCCTCGCCCCGCTTCTGCTCCAACTCTTTCTTTAGAGTAGCCAGCGATTCTACCAGTGTGCGCTCGCTATCCAGCGCCATTTTGAGCGGGCGCAGGTGTTCGTTCAGGTTGGCGATCTCTTGCTCCACTTTTGCCAGGCGTTCGCGGCTGGCGGCGTCCTTTTCCTTTTTCAGCGCCTCCTGCTCCATTTTTAATTGCAGGATACGGCGGTCCAGTGCGTCGATCTGGCCGGGAGTGCTATCGAGTTCCACGCGGCGGCGACTAGCGGCCTCGTCAATCAGGTCAATAGCTTTATCGGGCAGGAAGCGATCCGTGATGTAGCGATTGGAAAGCATGGCGGCGGCAACTAACGCGCTATCCTGAATACTGACACCGTGATGCACTTCGTAACGCTGTTTCAGGCCGCGCAAAATACTGATGGTATCCTCAACTGTAGGCTGATCGACGATTACCGGCTGGAAGCGGCGTTCGAGCGCGGCGTCTTTCTCGATATGCTTGCGGTACTCGTCCAGCGTGGTCGCGCCGATGCAATGCAGTTCGCCGCGCGCCAGCATGGGCTTGAGCATGTTGGAGGCGTCCATTGCGCCTTCCGCCGCTCCCGCTCCCACCAGCGTATGCAACTCGTCGATGAAGAGGATAATGCTGCCCTCGGCGCTCGTGACTTCTTTGAGAACGGCTTTCAAGCGTTCCTCGAACTCGCCGCGAAACTTCGCGCCCGCTACCAGCGAACCCAGATCAAGCGTCACCACCTGCTTGTTAGCAAGTGACTTTGGCACATCGTTATTGACGATACGCTGTGCCAGCCCCTCGACGATGGCGGTCTTGCCCACGCCCGGCTCACCAATCAGTACGGGATTGTTTTTGGTGCGGCGGCTGAGTACCTGGATGACGCGCCGGATCTCTTCATCACGTCCGATCACAGGGTCAAGTTTTTCCTGCGCGGCTAAACGAGTCAGGTTGCGTCCATATTTCTCCAGCGCCTGGTACTTGCCCTCCGGGTTCTGGTCGGTCACGCGCTGCGCCCCGCGAATGGAGGTCAGTGCCTTCAATACAGCATCGCGGTTCAGTTTAGCCGCTTTGAGGACACGCTGCGCCGCGCCATCGCCAATATCAAACATAGCGAGCAGCAGGTGTTCGACGCTAATAAAATCGTCTTTGAAGTTTTGCATCTCCTGCCGCGCCTGCTCAAGCAGCCTTTCCATGCGCGGCGAGAGATGCGGATTGCTCCCGCCATACACACGCGGCAGTCGTTCCAGGTCCGCGCTGAGTATACGCTGCGCCGCCTTCACATCGCTACCCGCCTTCTGCATAATTTGCGGCACAATGCCACCCTCCTGCGCCAGCAGCACGCTCAGCAGGTGTTCCACATCTATCTGACTATGATTGGATTGTTTAGCTAATGCATTGGCTTCACTGATGGCCTCAAGCGCCTTTTCAGTAAATTGTTCAGGCTTCATATAATATCTCCCACCTGATGAACAATAACAATCAAAAACGGTAATATGACGAATCGCTCGTTCCCCGTCCTGTAGGGACAAGGGGCGGGGCAGGGTGGATGAGGGGGCCTTGTGCTTGTCCTCGTCGGAATACGACCGTCATGCCTCACGTCACCCAGGCGTATTACGCTGCCAGCAGGACAAGCACAAGGCCCCCACCCTTCCCCACAAGACGGAGATACATCCCCTTTCCTCATTCCCCTATTCGGTCGTTAAAATTCATCAGGAAGTGTTATTTTTCTGTCCTCAGTATAGCATGTTGAGTATGTCAACGCAAGGAAGTTTGAGCGCGGTGCTATCAAAGTATTGGTATCCAGGTCGCTCGCACTTGATGCGAAAATGTAATGCTCACCTATAGCAATCAAAGTACTCGACAGCCTTTACCCGTTATGTTACACTCTCGATAAGAACAATGTAGCATCATACATTGTTAATCATAAGGAGTTCTACCATGCTCGATGAAATTCTTGAGGAGTCATGGACGTACCAGGAGATTATAAATAAGGGCCGTGAAAAGGAACGCCAGTACTGGCTTCGAGAGCAGCATGAAACGTTGCTAAATTTTGTGCATAGTCGCTTCCCTGATGTTATTGATTTCGCAGAGCCATACGTTGAAAGTATCAAAGACACAAATGTGCTACATACTCTGCTCAACAAATTATTCACCGTGCAGACCCCAGAGGAAGCCAAACAGGCCATCATTGATGCCAGCACAGCAGAAACTGGCGAATAACTACGTTATGTGGAGTGTATGACTCAATTACAGGAAAAGCCAACTATCACAAATATCGCGGCGGCCATTGAGAGTGTCCTGTTTGTCTCTGGCCGCCCTTTAGAATATGACGAGCTGCGCAAGTTGCTTGATATTGACGCAACCATGCTGGATGATGGTTTAGAGGCGCTGGCGCATCAACTGGCGAGCTACGAGCGCGGCATACGCCTGCAACGCCTCGGAACTCAGGTGCAACTCGTGACCGCGCCGGAGAACGCGCGTTATATCGCCGCGCTGCTCGGACTGCCCATGACCGCCAGGCTGACTACTGCTGCTATGGAGACGCTGGCCGTGATCGGGTATCGCCAGCCGATTACACGCGCGCAGATCGAAGCGGTACGCGGCGTCAACAGCGATCGCGCCCTCGCCAGCCTCATACAGCATGGACTGGTGATGGAGATTGGACGCGCGCAGACGGTTGGACGGCCTGCGCTCTTTTCGACCACACCCGAATTTCTCCAGCAATTTGGCCTGACCAGCCTGGATGAATTGCCGCGATCAGGGCTACTGGACAACCCACCGCGAGAAGGAGCATAGATCATGCGTCTCGGCAGGCATATGCCCCTGAACGCGAACGCGCTCAAAGCGGTACAAACTGCGCGCAACATCGGCTGCGATGCCATCCAAATTTTCGCCAGCAACCCCACCGCCTGGCGTCCGCCTGGGAGTAATGACGCAAGCGCAGTAGCCTTTGCCAGCGCTGCCCGCGAATATGATCTTCAACCCGTCGTCATTCATGCTCCCTATCTGATTAATCTCGCTTCGCCCGATGAAGTTATCTGGGAGAAATCCATTAGCCTGTTACAATGGACATTGCAGCGCGGCTTGCCACTGGGCGCAGAGTACGTCGTCTTTCACACCGGCAGCCATCGCGGTTCCGGCGTGGAGGTTGGTATCGCGCGTATCGCGCAGGCCATCGCGCGTATCCTGCCGGAGACACCACCGGAAGTCATGCTGTTATTAGAGAATGATGTGGGCGCGGGCGCTTCGCTTGGACATAGCTTTGTACAACTGGGCGCAACGCTCGCCCTGCTTCCCGATTACGACGAACGCCTGGGAGTGTGCATCGACACGGCCCATTTATGGGGCGCGGGACACGATATTGCAACGGCACCCTCCGCGCAACTGGTGCTTGAAGAGATCGACCAGGCCATCGGGCTACAGCGTTTGAAAGTCATTCACCTCAATGACACCGAGAAGGCTCTGGGCAGTCACCGCGACGTTCACGCGCGCCTGGGCGAAGGCATCATCGGCGAAGCTGGCATTCGCGCAATTTTGAGCGACCCTCGCCTGTCACACGCCGCCGTAATTCTCGAAACCCCCATCAAAACCGACGAACAGAACAAAGAAGACTGGGAACACGATAAAGGGCAAATCGCAAAGGCCAGAAGCTTAATGATTTAGCCATACTATCACGTCTGGTGGTATACTATAGTATGAATTTGCGCATTCCAATCCAGCATATTTTTGAGGAGCAACATGGTTGAGAGCTACCAGCATATTTTAGTTGAACGCGATGAAAACGTCGGTATTGTAACGCTTAATCGTCCACACGCGCTGAACGCGCTCAACTTTGAGCTGGTGAACGAACTGGCCGAGGCACTGGCAGAGTTTGACCGCGATAACGTCATTCGCTGCATGGTGATTACGGGCGCGGGTGATAAGGCGTTTGCTGCCGGAGCGGATATCAAGGAAATGTCGGATAAGTCGCCCATTGATATGATGATGGGCGGTTTCGAGGCGTGGCAGCGTATCAAACGCCTGCGCAAACCCATGATCGCTGCTGTTGGCGGCTATGCGCTGGGAGGCGGCTGCGAGCTTGCTCTGCACTGCGATATGATCGTGGCATCCGAGAACGCGCGTTTTGGGCAGCCTGAAATCCTGCTGGGCGTCATCCCTGGCGCGGGTGGCACACAGCGATTGGCGCGCACGCTGGGCAAGTTCCGCGCTATGGAGATGGTATTGACAGGGGCGCAGATTTCCGCGCAAGAAATGGCGGATCACGGGCTGGTCAATCGCGTCGTACCAAAGGGTGAACACCTGATAGAAGCCCTCAAGCTGGCGAAAAGGGTGGCGGAACAGGCACCCATCGCTATACGCCTGGCGAAAGAAGCGGTCAACGCGGCCTTTGAAACCTCGCTTGAGGAAGGGCTGGATATTGAACGCAAGAACTTTTTCCTGCTCTTCGCCACCGAAGATATGCGCGAGGGGATGCAAGCCTTCATCGAGAAGCGTAAAGCCGACTTTAAGGGGAAATAATATATGTAGGGACACCCCTTGTGGGTGTCTGGCTCGACTGGACGCCTTATCGGGTGTCCGGTACAAAACCATCACAGGGGACACTATCATGCAAGAAGCAGTCATCCTCTCAGCAGTACGCACACCCATCGGGCGTTACGCGGGTAGTTTGAAGGACGCGCGCCCCGACGACCTGGCCGCGCTGGTCATTGCGGAAGCGGTGCGACGCGCGAATATTGATCCAGCGAGTATTGAAGATGTGCTTCTCGGCTGCGCCAATCAGTCCGGGGAGGATAATCGCAACGTGGCGCGCATGGCCCTGTTGCTGGCGGGTTTGCCGGTAGAAGTGGCCGGACAGACCATCAATCGCTTATGCGGGTCGGGCTTGCAGGCCGTCAATAGCGCGGCCCAGGCCATCCAGACCGGTTCAGGCGATACTTTCGTGGCTGGCGGCGTTGAGAGTATGACGCGCGCGCCCTTTGTGCTTGGCAAAACCGATAGCGCGTTCAGCCGCAGTATGAACCTGCAAGATACCACGCTGGGCTGGCGTTTCATCAATCCCAAACTGGCAAGTAT
>JBOGTO010000122.1:0-8269 GCA_050695155.1 Ktedonobacteraceae bacterium | reverse complement strand
GCTTCTGTATCTCAACAAACTGTTAAGGTAGTTTTAGTGTTTCGATATAACGCACCATATGAGCGGCGGCACGTTGCATGTGGACAGGGTCTTTGTAGAGGTTGCTCAGCATAAGTGCGCCTTCAAGGGTGGCAATGAAGATAGATGCTACCTCATCCGCATCTGTCGCCGGGCGAATCTCCTGGCGCTCTATGCCTTTGTATATAATACGATGGATGGTGGCGCGCCAATCATCCATCGCGGAGCGCGCGCGGTCTCGCAGCATCTCGTTGGCATCATCCGCCTCAATCGCTGCATTCATAATCGGGCATCCTCCGGCAACGGGAGGATCATCGGCCTCACTCTGGAATACAGAGACAATGGCAAGCAGACGCTCTATGGCGTTAAACTTGCCCGCCAGCGCCTGGCGCACGCGCTGCTGCACCAGTGTATAAGCGTAATCGAACGATTCCAGAGACAGTTGCTCCTTGCTGGAGAAGTGGTTATAGATGCCTCCTTTCTCCAGTCCGGTTTCGCGCATAATATCGGAAAGCGATGCTCCGGCGTATCCCTGGCGATTAAAAAGCTGAGCCGACCGCGCCAGTATTCTTGCGCGCGTCTCTTCTCCCTTACTCATCCCTCAACATGTTCCTTTCTAACCTAAAGCCCCGGCAACGTCTCCGAATGGAGCAATCGCTCAAAAAACCGGGTCATATTTTCCTCTTTAAGTCGCCTACCAAGACGCGCTACCAGGATATTCGCCGGGTCCATACCAATATTTGGTTCGGAGGTCAGGTACTCGGCAAAACCATGCGCCGCGAAGAGGCGGGCGATCATCTCTCGATAGTGAAAACGAGACATGCCCAACCCCTCGTAATCCCAGTGCCAGGAGAGACCCAGACCTACGATAAGATACTCTTCCAGTGACTCAAACTCAAGCGCCAGAGAGAGCAATTGATGCGCAACGCCCTGTTTGCGCCAATCCGGGCTGACCTCAACCGCGATCTCATAAGCGTTCCCAATGCCCTGCCACCAATCATCCAGAGGCGCCAGGGTCGCCTGACCAACAATAATGCCCGCAGCAGTATAGGCCAGTGTCAACCTGTTTTCTGGCCTGCGAGCAAGCGAGAGCAGCAGTTGATGCTCGCGTTCGGGAAGACGGGCGAAGGCACGCAATCCTTCATCCGCTCGCAAACCCTCTACAATTGAAGGTGAGCAACAACTGCGCAGGAACAACGGCCCCATCTCCGTCTTATACGTTTTTACACGAGAAATGCGCTTGCTACCAGATTCCTCTGAATCTTCTACATGAAACGCTCTTTCTTTCAGCATAGCCGTCGTCTCCTTGATGAATATTAACAACCAAACCCGGTATTGTCATGCTGAGCGCAGCGAAGCATCTCACGCCCCATCGCGCCAGACCCTTCGCTGCGCTCAGGGTGACAATATCTGATCGATCTTGCTCATTACATTTCATTATGGTTAGCCAGTACAGCAGAAAATGATCTTTACCCCTGCGCGGGAGAAGGCGCGGGACGCAAAATGATGCATGTGGTCGTCCCGTGCGCATACAGTTTGCCTGCCGCGTCGGTCAGGCGCGCCTCGGCGGTGGCGATACGTCCTCCCAGGTGAATAATCTTCCCTTCGGCATAGACCGTTCCCGTCTTCGTCGTGACGGGTCGCAGGTAGTTGACCTTGAGTTCAATCGTGGTATAGCTCGTCCCGGCAGGCAGCAGAGATTGCACAGCGCAACCGAGCGCCGAGTCCAGCAGCGTCGCCATCACTCCTCCATGCACAGTACCAAGCGGGTTATAATGATACTCCGCCGGCTCACCAGCAAATACGACACGCCCCTCGCTCACCTCTGCTATCCTGATCCCCATCAAAACAGCGAAAGGCGGCGGTGGAATCTTCTCGCATAGCATTGCTCGCAAATACTCTATACCGCTAATGGTCTTTCCCAATTGAATCGCCGCCGTCGGGTCTTCCCAGCTAATTACGCGCGTGCGACTCGTCTGAACATCGGTCATTATGCGTTCCTCTCATAGCAGCTATACTAACAAACCGATTGGTCTGTTTTATTCGCAAAGATTTGAGACCGTTCGGTCTCAAATAAAGTATAACTGATTTGGTCAGAAAGTCAAGTCAATTACCTCTTAATCCAGGTGATTGAAAAGGCGAGGAAAGAGGGAAGGCGACCGCAAGGGTCGCCTCTACTAGGACCACGATGCGGATTGCCACGCCCGTTCATAGTAGAGGCGACCCTTGCGGTCGCCTTGCTCAACCTCTCTGGCACAACTTTTCAATGGCCCTGCCCCTTAGTCGAAACTGGGGTCTTGCATTCATCCGAGAGACCTCTTTACACTTATGGTCGCCACACATGCACGCTGCCGTCGGCGCTTGCCGAGGCGATCAAGCTGCCAGCTGGCGACCAGGCGACATCGAAGATAATACCGGTCTGGCCGTGATATTGCGCCAGCGTTTGCCCCGTCGCCGCATTCCAGATATGCGTGATCGAGTCCTCACCCGCCGAAGCAATGCGCTTGCCATCGGGCGACCACGCGAGCGCATATATCTGGCCGCTAGACCCTGTGTAGGTCAGCAGGGTCTGGCCCGTTGTAGCATCCCAGACCTTCACCGAATTATTCGAGGTAACGGGATTATAGCTTCCTGCTGCTCCTGTTCCTGAGACGATGCGCTTGCTATCTGGCGACCAGGCAACTTCCCACACGGGGGCCATGTGACCCTTGTAGGTCAACAGGTGCTTGCCGGTGAGAGCTTCCCAGACCTGCACTGTCCCGTCGTGACTGGCCGAAGCAAGGCGCGTTCCATCCGGCGACCAGGCTACCCGTTCAACGCCATCGGTATGCCCCGTATAGGTGACAATCGCTTTACCGGTCTGTGTATCCCAGACCTTTACGCTGTTGTCCTGGCTGCCCGAAGCAATATACCTGCTATCCGGCGACCAGGCCAGCCCTTCAATAAAAGCTGTCTGGCTCGCATATGTGGTTATAGACTGCCCGCTCATCGCATTCAAGATAGCGATGGAACCATCGGAGCCGCCCGCCGCCACTTTTTTGCCATCCGGCGACCACGCGACCGCGAAGACAAAACGCGCAATTGATGCCTGCCAGAGCTGCTGTCCTGTTTGGGCATTCCAGACCTGTACCGTCCCATCGTTACCGCAGGAGGCCAGGCCTTTTCCATCCGGCGACCATGCCACTTCAATGGCAGGACCGGCATGTCCGCAGTACGCCACCTGCAAAGTAGAAGGTGTTGGAGTGCCATTAGATGTGCATGTGGGAGTAGTTGGTGTTGGCGTTAGTGCCGGGGTAACGGCCTGTGTGGGTGTAGTAGCAGGTACCGTCGCGGTAGATTGACCGCCTTGCGTTGACCCGCTAGACGAGGCACACGCGGCGAGCAGGAAGAACAAGCCACAGCAGAGCAAGCGAAGAACAAATGGTAGAAGCCTGTAGCGGAAGACTAATTTTTTACCTGGAGTGTGAAATAACATTGTTCTTGTTCTCCTCTATGTTGTGCTTGTGAAGTGCGCCATGCGCTGGATTCAGCATAACATGGGAGATGAGGACACACCATTCGCCAAAAGACGCATTTTTCTGAAAAGGCTTACTGAATAATCTTGAACGTCCTGCCCCTGGCGATAGCAGATGTGCGGTTGTGAACATCCAGTTTGATGAAGATGTGTTCCAGGTGCTTTTTCACCGTTGCCCGCTCAATCACCAATCGCGCGGCAATTTCCCGGTTGGTGAAGCCGGCAGCCACAAAGTTAAGTACCTCTCGTTCTCGTTCGCTCAATAGCTCGCGCCGCGCCATCGTCACTGTAGAGGGTGCCAGTGCAAGGGCGGGGTGAGTTACGTGCGTATGTTCGATGGCGTACTGCCCCAGGAATTGGCAGCAGCTATGGATATGGGGCGTGTTCATCTGCCGCGCCATATCGCGCAGGCGCAGGAAGATGGGAGGAATATCGGCAAAGCGTCCCTGTACGTGGGCGTAAAGCCCCTGGTCAAAAAGCAGGGCTGCAATGGTATGGTGATCGCTGTAGACCTGTGCCAGTGCAAGGGCGGCTTCCGCGCAGGCGTGCGCGTGGGCATAGTCGCCCTCCGCGCGCGCCAGTTCTGTTTGAACCACCAGCGTAAAAAGCCGCCGGTCAGGTGACGCAGTGTTAGCAGTTAATCGATCAGAAAGAATTTGCAGGCAGCAGCGCAAATCTTCGCGGGCATCGTCGAAATCTTGCAAAAGACGCGCGTAAAAGCCTCTTACAAAGAGGGCAACGGCCAGGCTGTCAGGCTCATCGACATGGCGGGCGTTCAATATAGCCTCCACAAACTGCTTCGCATAGCTGTAACTGCCGAGAATATCGGCAATATGCGCGAAGCTGGCGAGCGGCTGCCACAGGCCGAACGTCACAGTGGAGGACGCAGCCAGTTGCAGGCTGGCGCTCCAAATCTGTCTCCCGAACCAGTAGCTTGCATGGGTAAACAACAGGCCGCCCAGCCGGTTCAAGAAATAGGCGCAGCGCTGATTATCCTGTACGCAGCGACTGGCTTCAATGCCCATCCAGAGGAGATGTTCCGCCTCCGCCAGAGAGCAGATACGGCCAGCAGGTCGCGCCATTCCCGCGACCAGGGCTACGACGCTGGCATAGTCTTTGCGCTCCCAGGCACAGGCCAGCGCCGCGTAAAGCGCTTCCCACCCCGTTTCCAGTTGCGGCACATCGTCCTGATACCGCTCGATATACTTCAACGCATACACTGGAAGATGATCCATATCGCAACTGGCAACACCTGGCGCGAGCGGTTCCAGTCGTTTCAGCGTATCCGTTATACGCGCGGGACCGGGGATATGGCGGCTCATCTCTGGGAGCGCAAGCAACTGGAAGTGGAGCGGGTTAAATTTCACCGGCCTTCTCCGTGTATGAACTCGTTTGTGTAAATGTCATCCTCAGATATATATCATACGCCGATCACCCGGATTAGCTCTCAGAAAGTGTCATGTAGTTGTCATCTCCATGCCATTGTCCTGTCAGGCGTTTTCTAGCATACTTGGCTCAGAAGAAAAATTCTTCAAATGAATAAAAAAAAGGAGTACAAAAACATGTTTAAGACACTTTTCCGTCGTTTCACACTGGCTACCGTAATAGCTATGTTGGGCATCCTGGCGCTCTCCCTGTCCGCGTTTGCCGCCAGCCCACAGCAGTTGAGCCGCTCCCAGTCGGGATCAGGCTACACGTTCAAGACCCTCAATGACAACGCCGACCCCACCTTCAACCAGTTACTCGGTATCAACGATCACGGCAAGATCGCCGGCTACTTCGGCAGCGGTGCCGCCGGTCATCCCAACAAGGGTTACACGCTCTCCAGCCCATATGGGCAAGGCAACTACCACAACGAGAACTTCCCTGGTTCGGTGCAGACCCAGGTCACTGCCATCGACAACATCGGCAACACAGCCGGTTTCTGGGTTGATGCGAACGGCAACAACTTCGGCTTCATCTCATGGAATGGCGTCTTCACCTCCTACAAGGACCCGCACACGGGTACAGGCACGGTCAACCAGTTGCTGGGCATCAACGATAAAGGCTTCGCTGTAGGCTTCTACACGGACGGCAACGGCGTCAACCATGCCTACAAACTCAATCAAAACAACGGCCACTTCACCGCCATCCTTCCTCCCGGCGCGAGCAGCGCGACCGCTACAGGTATCAATGACAACGGCGACATCACCGGCTTCCTGACGGCATCGGATGGCAACGTAGTCGGGTTCCTGCTGAAAGGCACAACCTACACCGAGTTCGCCTTCCCCAACGGGACCAACACGATGCCCTTTGGCATCAACAAGACTGATCAGATCGTCGGCTCCTATGTCGATGCTGCGGGTAACATGCACGGCTTCCTCCTGTCCAGCCCGTTGAACCATGCCAAATGGCAGTCCATCGACGACCCCAACGGCGTCGGCACCACCACCGTCAACGGCCTCAACGACAACGGCCAACTGGTCGGCTTCTATGTCGATGGTGCTGGAAACACCGATGGTTTCCTGGCAACCAAATAGAACGTAAAGTACGACAGGCATATACGAAGGCCCAGGCTGGCGAAAATGATCGCCAGCCTGGGCCTTTTTTAGCTGACTGAGATTGAGGTATCAGGATCATTCTACCCCACAAACTTAGGGCGTCAGCCTGTTCAGGTCTCTCGGAAACGTGGTCGCTAACCGCACATTTGGAATGCCTGTAAGCTGCATAATCAAACGTTCCGTGCCGATAGCAAACCCACCATGCGGCGGCATTCCATAGCGGAAGGCTTCCAGGTAGCTTTCAAAGGGCTTGACAGGCAACTGCGCCTTCTCAAGCGCGGCCAGGTAGTCCGCGTAGCGATGCAACCTTTGGCCGCCTGTCACCAGTTCGGTTCCCCGGAAGAGCAGGTCGAACGAGTTGGAATACTCAGGCCGCTCAGGGTCGGGATGCGTGTAAAATGGGCGTTTGCGCATGGGATAGCCTGTCACGAACAGGAAATCGCTGCCGAACTCCTCTTTGACCCATTCGCCCAGCCAGCGTTCATCCTGCGGCGACAGGTCGGGTTCGCCGCGCACGTCCACGCCGTGACGCCGCAAGATCAGTTCTTGCGCGTCTGAGAAGTGGATATGCGGTATGTCTTGCGGGACGACTGGCATCACGACGCGCAACAGTTCCAGTTCGGTTGCATAGTTTTCCCTGAGATGCGCGATGATGCCCGCGATCACGTCGCGTAGCAGCGCCATGACCGTGAAGTGGTTCTCGATAAAGCCGAACTCGGCGTCCAGGCTGACGTACTCGTTGATATGGCGAGTGGTGTCGTGCGGCTCGGCGCGAAAGACCGGGCCAACCTCGAAGACGCGCTCAAAAACGCCCACCATGATCTGCTTGTAGAACTGCGGGCTTTGCGCCAGGTACGCGGGGCGTCCAAAGTAGTCGAGCTTGAAGACGTTCGCGCCGCTTTCGGTGGCGGAAGCTACAATCTTGGGCGTCTGTATCTCCGTGAAATCGCGCGCCGCCAACACAGCGCGAAAACCAGCCATCACGCCTGCGCCAAGTCGCAGCATGGCGCGTCGCTCAGGATTGCGGTTCGTGACAACGGCATGATCGAGCAGCGTAGTAAGGTTGGCAGCAATCTTGCGCTTGTTCAGCGATACGGGCAAGGCCTCCGTTACCGGCGTAATCACCTCGATACGCAGGTTATGCAGTTCGACGCCTCCTGGAGCCTGCGGCATTTCTACAACATCGCCCTCGATAGCGATGACGCTTTCGACGCCTGCCGCGCTCTCCGCTAATGGCGCACTTTCCGCCTCGTTTTCAGCGACTGCTTGCAGCGTTCCCCAACCATCGCGCAACACTAGAAAATTGATGCCGCCCATCTGGCGCAGCGATTGCAGCCAGCCCTCTACACGCGCGCGTTCGCCCACATGCGCGCGCACTTCGCGCGTACCAATACGTTGCATAGCAAAACTCCTTTCAAATTTGAACAAAAAAAGCCCTCGTCCTTCTAATCTAGGAGGACGAGGGCCTGTGATATACACTTGCCTGTCGTGGTGCCACCACCATTTGCCCCATGCGGGGCCTTTACCGGTTCAATTCACCGCATGAATAAACCGTCGCGCTGGAACGGGCGCGTCCCGAAACCGGCTAGTCTTCGCTGTCTCCCTGGACAACATAATTCACCGGTTGGCTCAGGGGTGTCTATGGAAAAGCTGGCGGCGGCATTCCCAGCAACTATGCCGCTCTCTGATCGCCCGCAAACTTCTCACTCTATTCCCATCACAGCCATTTTGTATTATTGCTTGAAAACAACTATACCATGATGGTATGGAGGTGTCAATGCGAGAAAACAGCAAGGTAAGCAACAAGCAGGCGCATTCTGATGATTTTTGACAACCGAATCGAGTAATGGAATGCCGTCTCCGTCCTGTAGGGACAAGGGGCGGATGCGGGGACGGGTGGGGGCCTTGTGCTTGTCCTTGTGGCAGCCGCGATTCCTCTGGGTTGCGTAAGGCATGATGGTCGCACTCGCAGCAGGACAAGCACGAGGCCCCCGCATCCACCCAACCCCGCCCCTTGTCCCTACAGGACGCGCCTTCCCGTATTCGGTCGTCACAATTCATTAGGGGAGGGGACTCTTGTGGTCGCCCGCCTGGATGCAGAGGTGAGTCCGCATTATGAAAGACAGAACAGGGACGCGGGCGACCACAAGGGTCCCCTCCCCACATCATCATCCACCCCCGCCCCTACGGATCATTC
>JBOGTO010000121.1:0-2169 GCA_050695155.1 Ktedonobacteraceae bacterium | reverse complement strand
CTTGGAAATTGTCATTCTGAGCGCAGCGAAGAATCTCCAGACACTTATCGGTAATCGCCAGGCATATTATCGCACAAGCACCGTCACGCCATCGGGGTCTTGCACTGTTCCAGGCGTTAAGCCTTCGCGCTTTATCTCATAGAAATCGATGCCGAATGCGTCGGGCGCGACCGGGGGTACGTTGCGACCGGCCCACAGATTGATGCCCAGGTGGTGATGGTAGCCATCCCACGAGAGGAAATCGGCCTGACCAGGTATACCTACCATCAAGTTCATGCCCAGAGTCCGGTAAAAGGTCTGGCTGCGTTCGAGGTTTCCCACGTTGAGATGCATATGACCGAGCCGCAAGCTGTTTGAAAAGCCCTCAAATGGCTGCGCTTTTTGCAACAGCGCGGGCGCGTTCAGTCGTATGGTGTCCATTTGCAGTTGACCATCAGGCATGAACTGCCATGTTTCACGCGGTCGATCAGCATAGACTTCGATGCCGTTGCCTTCAGGATCACTCAAGTAGAGCGCCTGGCTTACCAGGTGATCGGATGCCCCATCAATGGGTAGCTGACGATCGAGGCGATGTTTGAGGAAAGAGCCAAGCTCTACTTCATCGCCCACCAGCAGCGCGAAATGGAACAGGCCAGCCGTGCGCCGTTGGCGGGGATGCCCACCTGGAAAGGCGCGTAACGAGAGTATTTCTCGCTTACCCACACCCAATCCAACACTGCTGCCGCCCTGCTCATCGCGTTCATCCCTGACGATGGCAAAGCCCAATTGCGTATAATAGTTGACGCACGCCGCGAGGTCCTGCACGCGCAAACCGACCCGGCGTAAAGGCCAGCTCTGCGCCGTTTCTTCCAACGAAACTTCTTTATCTTTTAATCCGGTAACTTCCTGCCCGGTGACAATATTTTGATCCATAGTCTTAACTCCTCTTTGCCCTTTACTAACACAAAGTTAGTAACTAACATCATTATAAACTATGGGCTATACTATTGCAAGGCTTTATATCTCGACGATGCGATAGGTGTTGGTTATGTGTGCGACCTTGCCAAGCATGGCTTCCGCGCCGCAATAGCGCGTCTCAGAAAGCTCGATAGCTCGCGCGACGGCTGCGGGTTGGATGTCATGGCCGGTAACAACATGTTCGATACTGATCTCGACGAACACCTTTGGATGTTCGTCGGCGCGTATGCCCTGCACACGCACCTCGTAGCCGATCACGTCCTGGCGTTTCTTCCGCAGGATAGAGATGACATCCATACCTGTGCAACCGGCCAGGCCAACCAGCAGCATCTCCATAGG
This sequence comes from Ktedonobacteraceae bacterium, assembly GCA_050695155.1. Classification (GTDB taxonomy): domain Bacteria; phylum Chloroflexota; class Ktedonobacteria; order Ktedonobacterales; family Ktedonobacteraceae; genus CF-113. The sequence goes on along the minus strand of JBOGTO010000121.1, from coordinate 873 downwards.
GCTAAAGCCCGCGCCTTGCCCGCCGCCCAGTTCGCTTGAGTCGAGCGTCACATGATAGCCCGAGGTGGCCTGTGCGTCAAAGCGCATCCCTGTTTCAAGTTTCGCAACCGCCGTCATTATTTTTGCCATGCTGAGACTTCCTTTTTAGTTCGCGCCGCCATGCAGAAATAGCGCTACAACAAGTACTATCCTGAATTTTAGCACAATTGGCCCATTTACAACCATGACACACTGTGTTACACTTCGAGCAAGGGGTGGGGGTTGAAGTGAGGATAAGGGGAGAGTTAATGGGATTCGTTTCAAGATCGCGGTTATCTCACAAGGAGGTCGTTCCATGGCTGGCTGGCAAGAAGAACTCGCCGAGCTGCTACGTGGGCTAGGGGTCACGCAGGAAGAATCCAATGCTCAACCCCGGTCTAAAGGTAAAGTGGCACGTAATGATTTCAAACGCCGGATGCGCGCGCGCGAGCCATACGCGGATGCCTTCTTAGATCATATTTCTGCCGCCTCTGATAGCTATGCGGAACCCTGGGAGACCGATATTAGCCAGATGCGCCTCGAAGTTGACTCCATTGTGCGCCAGGTTATTTCATTGATGCAGCGTGGCGACCTGGACAGGTCCCTCAAAGAAGATGTGATGGTCGTGTTACGCGCGCTGCGCAGGCGCGCCGCAGTCACCTCAAAGGCAACAGTGAGCGATGAGGCTTATTTAGAATCCGCTACATCCCTGCTGCACTTCTGCCGCCTCGTCCTGAGCCTGAGCGAAACAGCCATCGAGGACGAATTGTAATATATTCTTTGCATGTCAAGCCAAAAAGCATGGCGACCGCATCCTAGCGCATGGCGACCGCATCCTAGCGCATGGCGACCGCA
>JBOGTO010000120.1:0-1776 GCA_050695155.1 Ktedonobacteraceae bacterium | reverse complement strand
ATCTATAGCCCCGTTTTTGTGGCGGATGGCCGGGTGCAACTCAGTAGCGGAGATACTGTTTTAGCCATAAGCTCCAGAGATGGCACGGTATTGTGGAGGCGTTCGACAAGCTTTCACAACATACTCTCCAGCAATGATACGCCAGAGGTAGTAGATAATGGCATCGTCTATGTAGCTACAACCAATGGCACGGTGCAGGCATTGAGTGGCAGTGACGGGCATACGCTCTGGCAGTACGTCATTCAAGAACTTGCGGTGCCAACCGACCCGATCTACGGCGCTTATGTGCATTTTGCCAATGCCGTATCTTTCCAGCAGGCGATACACCTGCTTACCAATCTTGGATTGCAGACGGTTGCTCAATGTGCAATACAGTGGAAGCCGCAAGGCAGCGGCACAGACTTTTCAACGGACCCCTGGCTGGTTGCAATTGCGACGGTAAACTCTGCCCCGCTCTGGTTTAATCGCTTACAGGCCATGCCGGAAGTAACAGAGATACAGGCAAGCGGTCCGCACAGCTGCCCTAATATGGAATATAACCCCAATGCTCTCAACCGCTTGCCGCTTGATGCGCCTGTTACCTATGTCAGAGCAACGTTTTCTAATAGCACCGCTTATGATGCCGCGCTCGTATCAATCAACAACCTGGGCTTCCGGCTGGCAAATCCCTGTTACGAGCAGGCGCGCTCGCGCGGCGATAAACCAACCTGGAATACATCGGGACAGGAAAATGTTTTTGGACCGGCGCATACATTGTTGCTAGCCACCACAACTTTCAACGCGACGACCTGGCTGTCACAATTGAAATCGCTGGTGAGCGTGACAAAGGTTGACGCGCCTGCTGGGATGGCGTGTTAAATATAATGCTTGTCCTGTCATCCTGAGCGCAGCGAAGGATGACAGGGACTGACTGATCTGGATTGTCAATGTTCATCAGGAAACGATCAGGTTCGCTGGATGTGAGGAATGGGTACGAGGGCGACGCAAGCGTCCCCTCCCCTCATCCACATCCACCCCCGCCCCTACATATGCTATCCATTCATCATCTCCTTATACACTTCATACGTCTGTTTCGCAATCTGCTCCTGTGTGTAGTTTTCCAGCACGCGCTGTCTGCCTTTGCGAGCAAGTGTGGCATACAATGCCGGGTCGTCTAATAGTTGCTGGACGCGCTGGCTTAGTTCGTGGGCATTGCCTTCAGGGAAGGTCAGGCCGGCGTCGGCGATGACGTAGGGGATTTCGCCAGAGTCGGAGCCGATGACGGGCGTTTCGCAGGCCATGGCTTCGGCCAGCACGCGCCCGAATTGCTCTTTCCAGTTGGGGCGCGTCAGGGATGGTAGCACAAGTACATCCATATCTTGCAAAATCTGGGGAGCCTCGTATGTCGGCACGCCGCTTTTGAAGGTGACGCGCCCGGAGACGCCCAGGCGCGCCGCCTGCTCTTCCAGCACGCTTTTCATGGGGCCGTTGCCGGTGAAGATGGCGCGGCAGTAATCGGGCAGCATGGTTAGAGCTTCGATGATGGTGGGCAGGCCCTTGTCTTCGACGAGCCGCCCCAGAAAACCCAGCGTGAAAGGCGAGCCGGGGATGCGTGGCGAGCGTGGTTCGCCGCGTTTGTAAATGTCAGTGTCGAAGCCGAATTGCGGGATGATATGAATGGGGCCGCGATAGCCCTTGCGTTTCAGGATGTCCGCTGCTTCACGCTTGCCGGCCAGGGCTGCGCGAGCATGACGGTAGTTGTAGAGTTCCATCTGGCGAAAAGGCGGCGGGTAGTTG
>JBOGTO010000119.1:0-19070 GCA_050695155.1 Ktedonobacteraceae bacterium | reverse complement strand
TACTAGGACCATGAAACAAGACTGGCCTCGCTCGTTCTAGTAGAGGCGACCCTGGCGGTCGCCTTCCTCAAACTCTCTAGTGCAACTTGTAAATCGCCCTGCCCGCTTTATAGAAAGGTGATTTCTTACGGTTGCAACATGCCAATTTTATTGCTGCCAGCCTCTGTAAACCATAACGTATGATTTGCGCCCATCACGACGCCTAGCGGCAGGCTACCATCGGTTGGTATTTTATAGTACACAAACTGGTTAGCGGCAACGTCCAGGCGCGCGATGATGCCGCTGGCTGAGACCGTTACCCAGACCTCGCCCGTTGGCGAGATGGTGACACCATACAATCCGCCGGTGTTGCTATTCGCGGATGGGGCATAGTATTTCGTCACGGCACCCGTTGCAGGGTTGAGGCTGACCAGCAGGCCGGAGGTGAATGCTGTCGCCCAGATCGTGCCGTGCGCATCGCTGGCAAGTTCCATCAGCGCGGTATTGATGCCCGTCACAGGATAGTAGCGGATAGCACCGCTGGCCGGATTCAGGCGACCCAGGTGGCTAACGGAGGCTTCGGTGAACCAGATGTTTCCCTGTGGGTCAATGGTGATGCCATAGGGGTCTAATGCCTGAGCATCCTTTGAGGTTGTCAGCGGGTATTGCCGTATGGAGCCGTTGCGCGGGTCAAGCCTGCCAATCGCATTGGCGTTGAGTTCGGTAAACCAGATGTTGCCAGAACTGTCAATAGCCAGGTCATTGGGCGCGGATGGCAGCGTAAGCGTCTTGCCCGCGTTGCCTGGGTCGGGAGCAGTCACATTGGGAAGCTGGTAAAGGTGAAACTGCCGCGTCGCCGGGAAATAATGCCCGATATAGTTGCTATACTGTTCAGCGTACCAGATAGTATCATCCGCGCCAACGGCGATACCCATAATGCCGTTGGCACCATGCAAGGGCGTGATCTGCATAAATGCGCCCGTATGGGGGTCAAACATGGCGAGGAAGTTGCGATTCATTTCGCCAAACCAGATACGCCCCTCGTGGTCAATGACCGGGCGCATCATGCCGCTATTATCCTGCGGCAGCGCAAATTCCTGAAATTTCCCGCTTGCCAGCATAGACGGCGTGGTCGTTGGGTGAGAGCTTGCTGTAGGCGAGTCAATCGGGCCAACAGGTGAAGTAGGAGTGAAAGCGTCACCACATGCGGCCAGAAGTACCAGCAAGGTCAGCAAAAGCAGTCCATACAAACGTTTCATATCATCTTTTTTCCTGTAATATCACACTGATGTCCGGCCATCCATAGGCCACTTCATCTACCAGTACTCCGTCAAAATCAGCCTGTTCTACCCGCAAGCGCTGCCCTCCCAGCGCTTCGTAGAAACGACACGAAGGATTGTCCACGAATACCCACAGCAACATTGATCGTATACCCACTTGCAGGAATCTCTCAACAAGTCTGCGCGTAAGTTGACGCCCGATACCCTGACCTTGATACTTTTGTAATATATATATTGAATACAATTCCGCCTGATACAGGGGATCGCCATTGCGTTTTGGCCCGCCGGAAACGAAACCAACAATTCGTCCCTCGCCATTCACGGCCACAAAGCGATATTTATTTTCTGATGTATTGCCAAGAATATCACGCCAGAGGTTTTCACGCCTGGCATACGATAAATTTGCAAGGTAAGCGTCTGGCACAATGCCAGCATAGGTGGCGCGCCAGCTATCAACATGCACCTTTGCCATACCTGCGGCATCCCCAATGCGCGCTTCTCGAATCGTGACCATTCACTACTTTCCCTATTAACCTGTCATTCTTCACTTCGTCTTGTCATTCTGAGCGCAGCGAAGAATCTCTCGTCGGCAGTGAGAGATTCTTCGCTGCGCTCAGAATGACAGGGCTACAGGCTCACTTGCCTTGAATGTTACATTAACCCCTATGTGACTTATCACTGCCCTGGCCGCTATCATCCAACATACACCCCCAGCACACCATCATCTACCGCTTGCAAAAGACGCGCCTTTACTAATGTATTTTGCCAGTCGCGTCTGGCAGGAGCGGGCAGTCCTTCCAACTCCACGCGCAGGTAGTTATCCGTCAGCCCTTCCCAATGCCCATGCTTGACGCCTTCAATGAGTACTTCGAGCGTTTCGCCCACGAACTTTTCGCGAAAACCCCGCATATCTTGCTCGTTGAGAGTCAATAGACGCTCGCTACGCGCCTTCTTGACCTCGTCTTTGATCTGCCCCTTCATACGCGCCGCCGGGGTTCCCTGGCGGGGCGAGAAACGAAAGACGTGCGCTTTGGCAAACTGCAATTCAGTCGCAAGCTGGTAGGTCAGCTCGAAATCGTCGTCGCTCTCGCCAGGAAAGCCGGTGATGATGTCGGTGCTGATCGCCATACCAGGCACCAGTTGTTTAGCGGTCGTGACGATGCTGCGATAGCGCGCGCTATTGTAGCGACGGGCCATACGGCGCAAAATGGCGTCCGAACCGCTCTGCATGGGCAGGTGCAAGTGACGGCACATACGCGGATTCTGCCACAGTTCCAGCCATTGCAGGCGGAAATCCTCCGGTTCGAGCGATGAGACGCGGATACGCGGCATCTCGGTTTCGCGCAACAGGGCCGCGATCAGGTCGCCCAGGTCTTGCTGCTCGTTGTCATCGGGATGGTAGTCGCCCAGGTGAATACCGGTCAACACCACTTCCTTAAAGCCCGCGCGCGTTTTGCGCTGCACATGCTCGACGACAGAGGCGATGCTGCGACTGCGCGAGCCACCGCGCACATAAGGCACGATGCAATAGGTGCAGCGATTATCGCAACCATCCTGCACTTTCATCTGCACGCGCGTGCGTGAATACAGCGGCGTCTGGGCGCTGGGCGCCCCATTTGTTGCGTCAATAGAAAATACGGAGGGGGATACATTATCTGGTTGAGGCTCCTCGTCTGTGCCGATGCTTGCAAGGTCGATGTCGCTGCCGATATGTTGCGTGTCGAGAGGCAAGACGGGCAGCATTCTGGCTGGCTTAACGGGCGTGGCTGTAATGTTTTCTGGCGCGGGTTGAAGCGTGGCCGCGCTCTCTTCGCGCCACTTTGCTTCAATCTCCTCGACTAGCGAGTCTTTTGCACTATTGCCTACCACCAGGCTGACACCGGGGAGAGCCGCGACGGCCTGCGGGTTGAGTTCCGCGTAACAGCCCGTTACTACCAGCAGCGCGCCCGGATGACGGCGGCGCGCCTGTGAGATCATATTGCGCGAACTGCGATCGCCCAGGTGCGTGACGGTGCAGGTATTCACGATATAAATGTCAGCGGCGTCGCTGAAGTCGCGCTGCGCAAAGCCTGCCGCGCACATCTGCTCACCAATAGCTTCGCTATCGGCCTGGTTGACCTTGCAGCCCAGCGTGGCAACCGCGAAAGTCGGCGTTGTTGTCGATTGATCGCTCATGTGTTTATTCTACTTCGATTCGAGAATACAATGATTTAACAGGATGATTATAACGCATTCTGGCAACAGTGCATAATCAATAGGGTGCGTTGACCAGTAGGGGCTGGCCCCACGGGCATCAACTTACCCATTCCAGGACCACTATGCCTGTCATTCTGAGCGCAGCGAAGAATCTCCCTCGCCACATCGAGATTCTTCGCTGCGCTCAGAATGACAAGCAGCCACATCGAGATTCTTCGCTGCGCTCAGAATGACAAGCAGCCACATCGAGATTCTTCGCTGCGCTCAGAATGACAGGCACCCTTACATTAACGCCTATGGGGGCTGGCCCCCAGCCTGGTCAACGCATCAAATTATCACGTATTCTCACCCTGTCCGGTCGCATCCTTCTCTATCAACGACCGGCCATTAGCATTGTAGGGCTGGACCAGTGGCACATGAGATTCGAGCAAAGTCTTTTGTACAAGGGGAAAGGCGTACAGAGCGCAGCCCAGGCCAAAAAGCGCGCCAGTAATGAGGCGCAGCGCCGTTGTGCTTTCGCGCAGGCCGAACAATTGCGTTATACCATCCCAGGCCATAGGCAGTGTCAGCAAGCCCAGCATCCACCAGGAAATACCCTGTATGCGTTTCTTCGTAAAAACGTAGACTGCGCTCGTCAGGAACAATGTGCTGTAGATGGCGGTACAGCGGAAGCACAGGCCGCATTGATGACCACAAATAAAAGGCGAATGCGAAGGAATTTGCCCGCAAATATAATGCATGACATTGTAAATCTGTTTTGAGAGGTGGTCGAACCCGAAATAGGCCAGCACCGGCACGCTAAAAGAGGAGAAAACTACCAGACCCAGAACGCACATGATAAGCGTGGCCCAGTGATTATAGAAAAATGAGCCGGTGCGCTGCCATGCCGCCTTCATCCCGCGCATTTTCCCATTGGCGCGCGCATCCTGTTGCGTATATTGTAGAGCCATGAACACCTTTTTTCCAGTGAAGTGAGATTAACGCAGGTGAAATGCCTTTGCTAAATCGCGGAACTCGATGCGTCCCTCCAGTATATGCTCTTCGTTATCAACGATAATGACCGGAATACGATAACGGTATTTTTCAAAGGTGGTCGGATTACTGCGAATATCGATCTCAGTCAGTTCAAAATTTGTGAGGGCGGCGATATCTTCGAGCATATCCCGCGCCTCCTCGCACAGATGGCAGCCAGCTTTTGTATAAAAAGTCACCAGTGTTGGCTTCGGTTCTTCAGGTCTCGTCACAGCTATTACTTCCCTTCAACACGATATGTCATTATTACAATTCTATCATAACAGCATAACCCATAGCAGCCTGAAACTATGCAACAAGAGAGGCATTTCCCCCACATGCTGTTACGTCATAGCGTTACAAAAAAATAGCAACACCCGCCAGGGGTGTCGCTATCAGGTTCACAAGGGCGCAAACGTTCGCGCCCCTGCCGATGTCTTAGCAGTTTTTCGGCGGCGGCGGACAGCTAACGTTGGGACCGCCATCAGCCAGTACATGGCCGCTTTGCACGCCCGTATGGAATTGGATGGACGGCGATGCTTCCACACGCAGCATCATCCAACCAAATAGCCCGGCCAACAACACCAACGCTAGAATGACCATTACAACCGTCTTCTTCATCGAGACAACCATGAAATACTCCTTCTCTTCCTGCGCGCTCCTCGCGCTACGAACTTTCACATGGAGGGCTGCATTTTGCCTCTCCATTATTCAGGTGTGAGGAGGAGTAAAAAAACTTGCAATAGTAGCATCTTTTTTTTTCACAAGCGCCTTTTTTTGTATGGATTGGCTTTGTGTTTTGCAGCAAATCTACGTCAATTACTATGGAAGAGATACTTTTCAGTGGGCAGTAGAGAGGGAGATATTGTTCTCGTAGTCTATCGATGTAGGTAGACACTGGAAAGGTCAAAGGAAGAAATATGACCGAGCCGTGCGGTGATCTCGCACATTGCATACGCAACGCCGCTGGACTGGCGATCCGGCGCTGCGCGCAGGGGTTACTCACAGTTGAAACGCTTTCGGCGCGGATCAGGGAAGAGTGGGAGGCACTGGCACTTCAGGAAAATCAAACTACTCAACAGCTCCTGAACCGCATGGCATTACGTTATTGTAGTCGTACATTGTACCAGGCGTGTTGTTCCTCGTATGAAGAGACGCACAATTGCGCCTTTGAAAACCTTCGTCGCTACCTTGCAAAATCATTACAAAATTCCCCTTATGCCTCGTCGCTCATGCAGCACGAAGACGCTGCCGAAGACGTGCTACAAATGGCGCTGGCGATTGTGCAAAAAGCGTGCGCATCGCATCCTCCCACCGGGCCAGATGACCCGGCAGCCTTTTTGAAATGGTCGCTGACGATCCTGAATCGTCAAACGTATGCCTTTGTGACAAAAGCCGAGCAAGAATCTGTGAGTTCACTGGATGCTCAATACGAAGTATATATAGAGGAGCTGGAAGATCGATGCAATAATGACCCGGAAGCCAGATTTGACTTGCAGGAATTGCAACAAACGCTGAGTAATGCTATTCTATCATTAAGCAATAAGCGCTACCGGCAAGTCCTCTTTGGCACCTTCCTTGCCGGTATGGACGAGCGTGAACTAGCCACGCTTTTAGGTGTGCAGGTACAGGAAGTCTATCTCTGGCGGCACAGAGCATTAAAGGCTCTCCGCAGCAATCGAAAAGTGGTAGAAGCTCTACGACCCTGGCTGCGGTAGCTAAACGCGCATGGCCGTCCCAGATTGGATGGAGCGAACAACCATGCGATGTGATGAGCTTTATCGTCTACTTAACATCTACTGGATGGAAGAAGATAGAGATATCGCGTATAACCTTATCTCTACACATGTTCATGCCTGCCCAACCTGCGCGCACGGTCTCGTCCAACTTTCTAAGATGCTGATTCGAGATAATCTGACCTGCGAGCAGTGCCGCGCGCGTTTCCCCACCTACTATGAAGCAACTCATCCAGACTATCCACTCGCCACTATGCCTGAAACCGAGTTGGCCGAGGTCGCGCTCCACCTGGGTCATTGCGTTGCCTGCCACGCGCAATACCTGGCGCTGGAACAGATCTCCATCCTGGAAGAAGAGGAAATTTAATCCAGATCACGCGCGCGCGCGCGTTCGTTCTGCGTGAGATACCTCTTGCGCAGGCGAATGTTTTGCGGCGTAACCTCGACCAGTTCATCGTTATTGATGAAGTCGAGTGATTGCTCGAGGCTCATGATGATGGGCGGCGTCAGGCGTACCATGATGTCCGACGTGGAGGAGCGGATATTGGTTTTCTGTTTCTCTTTGCAGACATTGACTACCATATCCATCGGGCGTACATTCAGCCCAACAATCATACCCTGATAAACGGGCGTCCCCGGCTCGATGAAGGTGTCCCCACGCTGCTGCGCATTGTTCAGGCCATAAGTTACGGCCATGCCCATCTCCGAGGCGATCAACGCGCCCATGCGTGTCGTACCGATCTTGCCCATCCAGGGTTGATAGCCGATCAGCAAGCTGCTCATAGCGCCATTGCCCTGTGTCAGCGTCAGAAAAGCGTTGCGAAACCCGATCAGGCCGCGCGTGGGAATATGGTATTCCAGGCGCACATTGCCCGAACCATCGTTGGTCATATTGGTCAGTTGCGCCTTACGCGCTGCCAGCGTCTCCGTCAATATGCCGATGTAGCTATCCTTCGTATCGATCACCAGTTGTTCAATCGGCTCGACAAGATGACCGTCTTCCTCGCGCGTAATCACTTCTGGACGCGAGACCTGGAACTCGTATCCCTCGCGGCGCATGGTTTCGATCAACACGGAAAGGTGCAGTTCGCCGCGCCCGGAGACGACAAATTCATCGGGCGTATTGCCGTCCACTACGCGCAGGCTCACGTTGGTTTCCAGTTCGCGGTACAGCCGCGCGCGCAACTGGCGCGAGGTGGGATACTTGCCTTCTCTGCCCGCGAATGGGCTGCTATTGACGCCAAAGGTCATCTTCAGCGTAGGTTCCGTGATAGCGATGGTGGGCAGGGCTTCGGGAGTATCTACGTCGGCGATGGTTTCGCCGATGTTGGCGTTGGCGATGCCCGTCAGGGCCACAATATCGCCGGCCAGCGCTTCCTGCACCTCGACGCGCTGGAGGCCCTTGTAGGTAAAGACCAGGTTGATTTTCTGACGCGCAATCACGCCATCGCGGTTGATGTGCGCCACAAAGCTATTGCTGGTGACGCGCCCGCGCACAATGCGCCCAATCGCGTACTTGCCCTTGTAGTCATCATAGTCGAGGGCTGCCACCAGCATTTGCAGAGGACCATCTACATCAACTACGGGAGCCGGAATGGTATTGATAATCGTCTCAAAAAGCGGCTCAAGGTTGACCCGCTCGTCGTCGGGACGATACATTGCCACGCCATCGCGTCCAATGGCATACAGCACGGAAAAATCGAGGTGCGCATCGGTCGTAGCCAGTTCAAGAAACAGGTCTTGCGTCCACTCGTAGACCTGCTCGATACGCGCATCGCGGCGATCAATCTTATTGATAACCACAATCGGTTTGAGGTTCAATTCTAATGCCTTTTGCAGGACGAAGCGTGTCTGTGGCATAGGACCTTCGACAGCGTCGATCAGCAGAATACAACCATCGGCCATATTGAGTACGCGCTCGACTTCGCCGCCAAAGTCGGCATGTCCGGGCGTATCGATGATATTAATTTTGATGCCGCGATAGATGATGGCGGTATTCTTCGCCAGGATGGTGATGCCGCGCTCGCGCTCCTGGTCATTGGTGTCCATAATCAATTCGCCCACCTGCTGATTTTCGCGGAAGATGTGGCTCTGCTTGAGCAGACCATCTACCAGCGTAGTCTTCCCATGATCGACGTGGGCTATAATGGCAACATTGCGGATATCTTCCCGCCTCACTAACTGTTCTGTCCGGGTCATTGTATCAATTACCTGCATACTTTTTATGAATCACTCTCCAAAGGCATAAGAAAACCGGACGGCTAGAGTCGCCCGGCGAATTAAATGATTATTTACCGATGATCTCACCTCACATTGTATCCCCTCTTTGCGATTACGTCAAGTTTTATGACATTTAGCACTCGTCAGGAAGACCATTGAGTTTCCTTTTCTTTTCCCTGTCCGTGATACTATTTGAGACATCAAACGAAAGAAAAAACGGATAGTTAGCTCGCCGTCCCTTTGTTCAATGCCGCATCGACGTTGACGCAGGCGGTAATCAACGAGAGATGCGTGAATGCCTGCGGGAAATTGCCCAGCGCCTCACCCGTTGGGCCAATTTCCTCGGCATAGAGGCCCACATGGTTGCTGTAGGAGAGCATCTTTTCCAGCATCAGGCGCGCCTCGTCCAGGCGACCGGCGCGCGCCAGCGATTCGGCCAGCCAGAAGCTACATGCGCTAAACGTGCCTTCGGCACTGCCCAGGCCATCATCGGCTGCTCTCTTTGGGTCGTAGCGATGCACAAGCGAATCCCTGGTCAGTTCTTTTTGAATGCGCTCAATAGTACTCAGAATGCGCGGGTCGGTCGGGCCTGCGAAATTAGTTATCACCATCAACAACGCGCTGGCATCGACGGCATCACTTCCATAATATTGCACAAAGCTCTGCTTTTTCGCATCCCAGCCCGCGTTCATAATTTGCTCGTACACTTCCGCGCTTTTCTGCATCCAGTCGCCTATCGGAGCGGGTAGCCCGCGACGGCGCGTTAATCGTAGAGCGCGGTCAAAGGCGACCCAGCTCATCAGGCGTGAATGCACAAAGCGTTTGGGACCGCCGCGTACCTCCCAGATGCCTTCATCAGGTTCTTGCCAGTGTTCGCCCAGCCATTCGAGCAGGCGACGCAGGTTCTGCCAGAGATCATAGGTGATGGTGTCGTAGCGGTTGTAGATATATATGGCGTCCATCAGTTCGCCATAGATGTCAAGCTGTTTTTGTGAATACGCGCCATTGCCGATGCGCACGGGGCTGCTTTGCCGGTAGCCCTCAAGATGATCGAGCGTAAATTCTGTCAGATCGTGTTCGCCATGAATGCCATACATTGGCTGCAGCGTACCGCTCTCACCCAGCTCGTGACATCGCGCATCTAGCCAGCCCATAAATGCCCGGGCTTCATCGGTAAAACCAAGCGTTAGCAGGCTGTAGAGTGAGAATGCGGAGTCGCGCAACCATGTATAGCGATAATCCCAGTTGCGAGCGCCGCCAATCGTCTCCGGCAAGCTGGTGGTCGCGGCAGCCACAATCGCTCCGGTGGGGGCATAAGTCAGCAGTTTCAAAGCAAGCGCCGAACGCTGCACCGTTTCTCGCCAGCGCCCCCGATACGTACACTGCGCCATCCATCTATGCCAGTAATTAATAGTTCTTTGAAATGCGTCATGATATTGAGCATGTGAGAGACGCGCCGGAGCCAGGTCATTATCCTTCGCGCTCTCCAGGATAAAATAAGCAGATTGATTGGTATGAAGTGTAAATGTTGCGCGCACTCCACCCTCTCCATCTTCCTCGAGAGGAACACTGGCCGCCAGTCCCAAACACAAACTTTTGCTATTAAAGATAGCGCCATCCTTTGAAAGGTAGACTTTATGGTCATCGCGCGCAAAATTAAATGCAGGCCGGCAAACCATCTCGAAAGAAAGCGAGCCGCGTACCATCTTTACAGAGCGGATAATATGATGCTGGTGATGGGCGGTTCCTTCGCGCTTCACCGGCATAAAATCGGTGATCTCGGCCACCCCATCCACTGTGAGAAAACGAGTAATGAGAACATTGGTTTCCGGCAAATAGAGCTGCTTACGACCCATGCCCGGCGTATAGGGCGGCGCGATGCGGAAGAAGCCGCCCTTTCTCGCGTCCAGTAACGCGCCAAAAACGCTCGGCGAATCAAAACACGGGATGCAACACCAGTCGATTGAGCCATTCTTGCCCACCAGCGCGACGGTGTGCAAGTCGCCAATAATGGCGTAATCCTCGATAGGTTGATAGGGGGATGATGATTGAGGGACATCTTGCTTCTTTGATTCTTCTGCCATAGTCGTGTTCCCTTCCGCAATGCTGATTTTACTGGTATCCATTCTATATATATGTTGAAGAGATTACAATAGTGATAACGAACTGATCATCAATCTGTTACAATGATGCCAGGATTTAGAACCGCTTCGCGGTTCGCAAGAAAATATCATCTGGGAGTATATTTATGCGTATCTTAGCTGCTGATGTCGGCACAGGCACACAGGACATATTGCTCTTTGAGAGCGGCAAAACGATAGAGAACAATTTCAAACTGGTCATGCCGTCGCCAACGGTCATCGTGGCGGAACGCATCAAACGCGCCACGGAACGCGGGCGAGCCATCCTGTTGACGGGCGTGACGATGGGCGGCGGCCCCTCGCACTGGGCCGCGCGCGATCACGCACTGGCCGGATATGCGGTGGCCGTGACCCAGGAGGCCGGGCGCACATTTGACGACGATCTGACACAGGTTGAGCGTATGGGTTTCGAGATTATCGAGGACGAGGAGGCAGCACGGCGCGTGGAACGCCCCGACTGGCAGCACATCGAGTTGCAGGATTTTGACGCGCGCGCCATCATCGCCGCGCTACGTGCCTTTGACCTCGATCCATCCGTGGATGGGCTGGCTATCGCGGCCTTCGATCACGGAGCTGCGCCGCCGGGCATCAGCGACCGCCGCTTTCGCTTCGACTTCATCGAGCAGACGGTGCGCAAGCAGCCCATTCCCAGCGCTTTCGCTTATCCCGCGCAAGATACGCCCGCCGAACTGACGCGCCTGCACTCCATTGCGAAGAGCAGCGCGCGCTACCTGCAATTGAGCGGTGTATCGTCTGACACGCCATTGCTGCTGATGGATACCGGCTCGGCAGCCGTGCTGGGCGCACTGGAAGACCCCATAGTGAGAGCGCAGCCAGAAAGCATACTATGCAACATCGGCAACTTCCACACGCTGGCATTTCATCTGGTGCAGGGGAAAATTGTGGGCATTTTCGAGCATCACACCGGAGAGATTGACCGCAACCAACTGGAGCAAATGCTGGTCAAGCTCGCCGACGGCACACTGACTAATGCCGAGGTTTTCGATACAAGCGGACATGGAGCCTTGATCCTCGGAGATGACGAATCCAACGGCACGACTTTCCCCTTTCTGGCTGTGACGGGTCCGCGCCGCGAAATGCTGCGTGGCTCGACTCTCAAGCCATACGAGGCTACGCCACATGGCGATATGATGCTGGCTGGCTGTTTCGGCTTATTACGCGCCTTCGCAAATCGCTACCCAACCATAGCAGCCGGGATCGAAGCCGCATTGCTGTAACATTAGCGGCCTAAGCTCTGGTCCCAGTATCGTCTTGAGGCTCCATAGCGTCATGCGCTACTTTCTGGTCGGATCGTCCCAGAGCAGTCATGTTACTTGAACTCGGCGTATCATCTTGTGGCCGCAGGGGGTCCTGTGATACTCCCTGGTCAGGTAGACCTAACGAGGTCATGTTACTCGCAAGCAGCGCTTCATGTTCTGGTCGTAGGGGGTCTTGCGATACTCCCCGGTCAGGCAGACCCAGAGCGGTCTTCGTTGTGGTTCTAAAACCTGTTCTCGTTTGGATAATCATGCGCTTGCCGCTTTTCACCATTGATGTCAGCTTTGACATATCTTAGCTCCTTTGTTCCGGTCAAACTGGCATCTGGCAGTTCCAGGATGCATATTTGACCCATAACACTTCATTCTTTCATAAGTTATTACATCGTGTTACGATATAATTATACTCAAAAATAAATACATTGTCAAGCCAAATTATGTGAACAACTCTGCCACGTCTGGCGCAAGCTTGTGGTATAATTAAAGCACCATTAAAATAAAGCCACTCTTCTTCATGAGCGGATACTCCCACGATTGCATTTGAGCAGGAGATTCATCCTCTACCATAGCTCTGTGTGCATTGATGAAAGGATGTTTGTGTGATTCCTCCTAAAAAGGATCAGTCGATTAACGCTCTGTATCTCGATTCGTGGAAAGACAATCTTAGTATTTATGTACGCATATTCAAGCTGCTTCGTCCTCACTGGAAACCGGCAATCGGCGCTCTCGTCTGCCTGGGATTTTCTACTGGCTTCGCGCTGATTGTCCCCTGGCTGCTGGCATTGGTCATTGATACGGGACTGCGACACGGGCAATTCAGTATATTACTTCTATCCACTGGAGCCATTCTTGTTACCAGCTCTCTGCGCGGACTTTGCGCCTATGGGCAGGGTTATCTTTCACAGGCAGTTTCCAACTATGTCGCGTATGATTTGCGCAACATCCTGTATGACCACCTGCAAAACCTCAGCTTCTCATTTCACGACGAATCGGAGACAGGCCAGTTAATGTCGCGCATGACCGTTGACATTGAGGCGGTGCGCAACTTCATCCCGCTGGGACTGCTGCGCGGACTGCTGGCGCTGGTGACATTCACCGCCATTAGCGTGATCCTGTTCCGGCTCGACTGGCGATTGGCGCTGGTGACGATGCTGTGCGTGCCACTGCTCATCATGCTTTCTACACAGGTGAGCCGCCGTTTGCGCCCGCTCTGGCTCAATGTGCAGAATGAAACGGGCGCGCTCGGCACCATCATGCAGGAGAACCTGAGCGGGATGCGCGTGGTGAAAGCCTTCGCGCGCGAAAAATTCGCCATTTCCCAGTATGATGCCAAAAATCTGGAGGTGCGCGAACTCAACATGAGCGCCATGCGCCTTTCAGCGTGGAATCAGCCTTTGATGGTACTCGTACTGAATGTGATTACGGTGCTGGTAGTATGGCTGGGCGGCATCGCCGTGATCGGGCATCAACTCAGCCTGGGCGTGCTGGTAGCTGTCAGTCAGTATATGCTGCTGCTGGCTACTCCCGTGCGCAGCTTCGGCTACATGGTGACATGGTTTTTGCGCGGACTCTCTGGCGGCATACGCATCTTCAGCGTGCTGGATACACCATCCGCCATCGCGGACGCGCCCAACGCGGTGAAATTAAAGCGCGTCGAAGGGCATGTGCAGTTTGAAGATGTGTCTTTTGATTATGGCAACGGGCGCGAGGTGCTGCGTGATATTAACATCGATGCGCAGCCGGGTCAGATTATCGCCATCCTCGGCGCAACCGGCAGCGGCAAAAGCACCATATTGCATCTCTTGCCGCGCTTCTACGATGTGACGGAGGGGCGCGTGCTGATCGATGGCAAAGACGTGCGCGAGGTGACGCTTGCATCGCTGCGGCGCTGCGTGGGGCTGGTCTTGCAGGATGTCTTCCTCTTCAATGCAACTTTGCGCGACAATATTGCTTACGGCGTAGCGGGCGCGACGGAGGAACAGATCCTCGCGGCAGCAAAAGCCGCGCGCATCCATGAATTTGCCTTAACCCTGCCGGATGGCTACGATACCTGGGTAGGCGAGCGCGGCGTGACGCTCTCCGGCGGCCAAAAACAGCGCGTGGCTATCGCGCGCACTTTGCTGCTTAATCCGCGCATCCTCATTCTCGACGACTCGACCTCCAGCGTCGATATGGAGACGGAGTACCTCATCCAGCAGGCGCTGGACGTGGTCATGCGGGGGCGCACGACCTTTGTGGTCGCCTCGCGCCTGCGCACCATCAAGAGCGCCGATCAGATTCTGGTACTCGATCAGGGCCGCATCGTCGAGCGCGGCACCCATAAGACGCTGCTGGCGCAGGGTGGCGCTTACACCCGCTTATACGATTTGCAACTGCGCGAGCAGGAAGAGTTTGAGGAGCGCATGGTGGCTTCTACATCCAGCGCGGAAGAGAGGCAGGCGTCATGAAAGCAACCTCTCACACCCTGCATACTGAGCAAAAAGACGATAAACAGCGCAAACAATACTGGCGCGAAAATAGCCTGGAACGTTCGGATGAGAACGTTTCAAGAAAATTTGACTGGCAACTCATTCGCAAATTTGGACCGTACCTCGCCCGTTATAAAGGCTGGACGCTTGCCAGTATCGGGCTGATGCTGCTCTACATCGTGTTCAGTCTGGCAAACCCCTACCTGATTGGCGTGGCTATCGACCAGTTCATCAGTCATGGCGACCTGAAAGGGCTGGCGATCATTAGCGTCGTGCTGATCGTGATAAATGTGCTGATGTGGCAGGCGCAATACTGGCAGGTGTGGACGATGTCGTGGGCGGGGCAGCAAATACTCTACCATATCAGCACCGATATGTTCACACATCTACAGCAGCTTTCGCTCGGTTTCTATGACCGCACGCAAATTGGCCGCGTTATGTCAAGACTACAGACCGATATCGATGTGTTTGAGTCGATGTTGAGTTCAGGGCTGCTCTCTATGCTTGGCTCGCTGATTTCGCTGGTGGGCATCATCATAGCCATGCTGATAATGAACGTGTCGCTTGCGCTGCTCTCGCTCACCGTCATGCCCATCATGTTTGTTATCACGGCATTCTGGCAGAAGCACGCCACGCGCTCTTTCCGGCGCACACGCGCGGCCATCTCGGTGGTCAACGCCACGCTGCAAGAGAACATTTCAGGAATGCGTGTCATTCAAAGCCTGGTGCGCGAGGAACGCAACCGCGACGAGTTCGACGAACTGAACGCCTACAACCGCGATACCAATAACGAGGCCAGCCGCATCGCCGCGCTCATCCTGCCACTCGTCGAGGTGGTCGCGGCCATCGCTATCGCCATCGCTATCCTGTATGGCGGCGTGCAGGTTTCGCGCGGCACGTTGACCGTTGGTGTGCTGGTGGCCTTCACCCTGTACATCAATCGCTTCTTCGATCCCATTCGTGACATCAGCCAGCAGTACTCGCAACTGCAACGCGCCGGTGTGGCGGCAGAGCGCATCTTCCAGATTCTGGAAATGCCCATTGACATCGTTGATAAAGACGATGCGCCAGAGCTGCCGCAGATTCAGGGCGAGGTGGAGTTCCGCAACGTGACCTTCGGCTATAGCCGCGATCTGCCCGTGTTGCGCAACTTCAATCTACGCATTCAAGCCGGTCAGACCGTCGCTATCGTGGGACCGACGGGCGCGGGCAAAAGCACCATTGCCGGCCTGCTGGCGCGTTTCTACGATATACAGGATGGCGCAGTGCTGATCGACGGGCATGACGTGCGCGACGTGACCCAGCAGTCGCTGCGCAGCCAGATTGGCGTCGTGCTGCAAGAACCCTTCCTGTTCACAGGTACCATCCGCGACAACATCCGCTACGGTCGCCTCGACGCGAGTGATGCGGAGATCGAGGAAGCCGCCCGCGCTGTAGGCGCGCACGACCTGATAACGCATTTACCCGGCGGCTACGATACGCCCATCCGCGAACGCGGGCGCAATCTCAGCGTAGGTCAGCGCCAGCTTATTTCATTCGCGCGCGCCCTGCTGGCCGATCCACGCATTCTGATCCTCGACGAAGCCACCGCCAGTATCGATACCTTCACCGAACTTATCGTACAGCAGGGCTTAAAACGCCTGTTGGATGGGCGCACCGCCCTGGTAATTGCCCACCGCCTGTCAACCATCAAAGGGGCAGACAATATCGTCGTGCTACAGGGAGGCCGCATTATCGAACAGGGAACACACTCCGAGCTGCTACAGCAAAACGGCGCGTATGCCTCACTTTACGCGATGGGCTTCCGTCACAGCTCTTTTGATGATGCTGATGTAGTAGCTCATTAAATGAGATGCATGATACTTACTTTTTAGGTGGACGTAATGGAATAGGAGCTTTTCTGATGCGTGATGGCCGCGATGGAACTTCTGGTGGAGAGGATGAGAGAGGTTTTTGAGGCTGGATACGCGAGACTTTTTCTTTAATCAGGGTTATTTGTGAGTGGACTGCCTGGCGAGATTGCTTCAGCTTACGGGCGATGTCGGATGGTCTTTCACTACTGGCGAGGAAACGGCAAATGGTTTCTTGCTTCTCCGTCAGGTCAATAGCTGGATGATCAAGGGCAGTTCTTGCCATGTCTTCGAGTTCGCCATACTTGCTGCGTCTATAATCGTCGAGGTCATCGGGAGAGAAGAGCCACCGGTCTACAACGCGCACGCCCGGTATGCGTCCGGCTTCCACAAGATGCATAAAATGCCAGTAACTCAGATCAAGTTGTTTGGCCGCTTCATGGGTGGTCAGCATACCATTGAGGTGTTGTAAATTATAATGTAGTTCATCGCTCCTGAGAGCCATTTCAAACGCCTTTCTACGGAATGCCGTAATTGCGCAAAAGACACACGTAGTCATGGTGAGTATACCATACAATAGAGAAGATTGGCAAGCCCAATTTTTTAGAACAAATAACTATTACAAGAGGGGCTAGCAGTAGATGTTCATTCACGAACGGGCATCTACTGCTAGCCCCTCTTGCAGATGATTTAGCGCTGGGTTGGGAAGAGTTGGGGTACTTTCAAGGCCAGGCCGATGTCGCCCGTAACTTTGAGCGTGCCGCTGAAGAAGGCGCTCTGGGGGTCAAGTTTACCTTCCGCCATCTTCAGCCAGTTCTGATCGGAGAGATTGAAGGTCACGTCGGACTTCTCGACGCCACCTTTAATCAACTGGCAGGTCCCATCAGCAATTTTAAGGGCATAGACGCCAGCCTCTTCGCCAGTGATGTTCCACTGCAACGTTTTGTTCATGTTTAAAGCTGCCGCCGGGTTAAATAGCGTCACCATTGTCTCGAAGGTTTCCGCAACGGTCATATACGTAAAACTCCTTCTGTTCTAATGCAGGTAAGGCCCCTGCTGGCACTGTCTAAGTATAGCACACGCACCATGCAGACGCCATCATACTTGCTAGAAGACAGAGAGTTCCTTCACTGCGCTCAAGATGACAGCAAAGCGACAGAGTCATGAATTGGATAATGATGTTATCTGAGATGCCCTCGCTGGCAGCGAAGACGTAGATCGGTAAGAGCCTGTTCCACCAGGTGATCTCGCAAATGACCGATGCTTGCCTTGACCTGCGCTTGAGGCATTCCTTCTTTTGTCAGGTGACGCGCTTCATGCAGCATCTGTTTCATAATGATATGTTGTTGGTAGCTTGAAAGTAAGCTTTCCATTCTTCTCTCCTCTACACAAAAAACCTGGTGCATCAACCTGGATGCTCACTTTAGCATTCTCGTGGGTCATTTCATCGCAAACAGCACGTATCACCACTAGAACGAATAACGGTACTCTCAATCAGAGGTGAGTATACCAGAAGCGGGGCAATTCTACCTGAGAATAGTACTATCGTGAATACCTCATCAATGCCTTGCAGAATAGCGCAGCTTCTCTACTCTAATTACAGGATGAAGTTACATAGCAGTTTTATAATATACAACCATACTACTCAACCAAAACATATCACTATTGCCCCTACTATTTCGTCGGCTTTGTAGGTAGTGTTTAACTGTCTGCATAGAATATTCACTATAAGGAGACACCGACATGAGCGAAACCACCGAGCTGTTGCGACAACTGGTAGCTATTGATTCCGTCAATCCTGATCTTGTGCCGGGAGGCGCGGGCGAAGGGAATATCGCGCGTTTCGTAGCGGAATGGTTTGAGCGCGCAGGGCTGGAAGTTGTCCTGGATGAGGCCGCGCCCGGACGCCCCAATGTGGTCGGCATCGCGCACGGCAGCGGCGCTGGCCGCTCGCTGCTGCTCAATGCGCATATGGACACCGTTGGAGTCGCGGGTATGGAACGCCCGCACGATCCCTATATTGAGAATAACCGCCTGTATGGGCGCGGCGCGTTTGATATGAAAGGTGGCCTGGCAGCGATCATGGCGGCGGGCGCGGCTGCTAAACAGCGCGGGTTGCGCGGCGATGTGATCGTTACCGCCGTTGTGGACGAAGAATACGCCAGCATCGGCACCGCCTCCATCGTCAAACGCTGGAAGGCGGACGCGGCCATTGTAACAGAACCCACTGAACTGCATATATGCACGGCGCATAAAGGCTTCGCCTGGTTTAGCGTCGAGACAAAGGGTATCGCGGCGCATGGCTCACTGCCAGACGTGGGAGTCGATGCCATCGTAAAGATGGGCAAAGTACTCGTGGCCTTAGAAGAACTCGATCTTCGCTTGCGCTCGGCAGCCGCTCACCGCCTGGTCGGAAGTGGCTCCGTCCATGCTTCGCTGATCGAAGGCGGGCAGGAACTTTCGAGTTACCCCGAACGCTGCATCCTGAGCATCGAAAGACGTACCATCCCCGGCGAAACAATGCAGCAAGTCGAGGCTGAACTCCCTACCATCCTCTCGCGCATAGCCGCGCATGATCCAACCTTTCAGGCCACCGTCAAAACCGGCCTGACACGCGAATCATTTGAAGTCTCGCTGCAAGAACCCATCGTACAAACCGTCCTACAGCACGCACAGCGCCTGCTTAGGCACGAGGTAGAAGAAGTTGGCGGCACAGGCTGGATGGATTCGGCACTGCTCGCGGCGGCTGGTATCCCCACCGTCATCTTCGGCCCTGGCGGCGAAGGGGCGCACGCGGTAGTAGAATGGTCTGATCTCGCCCAGGTGGAACAATGCGCCGACATACTGACCGAAGTAGCGCAAGAGTTTTGCCGGTAAAGCTCTCAAGCGACCTGACATGGCGACCGCAAGGG
>JBOGTO010000118.1:0-5029 GCA_050695155.1 Ktedonobacteraceae bacterium | reverse complement strand
CAGCATGACCGCCTGTATGGCGTTTGCCACGTCGGTATGAATGGCAGTATCCTGGGGGCCGTAGTAGTCGGCGTGGCTATAGCTTGCGGCGTCGAAGAGTGTCTTAAAGCCTGGATGCGATGCAAAGTAGCCGGCGTTTGCCAGACTCTTCAGTGTGGGCAACGCGAAGCCGGCATTGAGCTGGCTTTCCTGGACGGCCGATCCTGTCATATACTTGACCAGTTCCCAGGCCGCTTCGGGGTTCTTCGTACCCGAATATGCCGACCATGCATTCGTGAAGGTCAGGTTCGAGCGCTGGCCGTTGGGGGCCATGGGCAGAGGCGCGATGTCATATTGGACGTTCGGGTAGGTAGAAGCCATATAGGGGATGAGCCAGCCTCCCTCGATCGCCATAGCTGCTCGCTGCTTACCGAAAGCGTCGCCATTCCACGGCGCGCCAACGCTTGTAGGAAGCGTACCGGTGTTATTCTTCAGAAAGCTGGTATAGTATTGCAGTGTGTCTATGCCGGTCTGGCTATTGAAGGTGGCCTGCGTCCCATCCTTGTTGAGGACTGTGCCGCCATTCGCCAGCAAGAAAGCGCCCCAGCGCGATAGATCGGCGGATAGGGAGATGCCATAGACCGAATTGGGCGTCCCGGGATTTTTTGTGAGCTTTGCCGCGTCGTTCTTCAAGTCGTCCCACGTCCAGTTCGCGGACGGGAAAGGCAGGTTGGCGGCCTGGAACATTGTCTTGTTATAAAAGACACCCAGGCTGTTCCAGTCTTTAGGCAGTCCGTATACCTGACCACTGGTGCAGGTGAAAGGATTAATCAGGGCAGAGTAGTAATCGTCGGCCTTGACATTATCTTTCGCCATATAGGGAGACAGATTGAGCAATTTGCCAGAGCTGATATACTCGCTGGACATATCCGGTGTGAGGTAGAAGACATCGGGTACGGTTCCACTGGCAACGTTGGCGCGCATCTTGGTGGGGTAATCGCCAGGGATGGGCGACCAGTTGATGTGGATGTTCGGATGTAACTTCGAGAAGTTATTCAGGTTTTGCTGTACGAGCGCATCTTCGGCAGGGGTCGAAGAGAAGCCGGAGACGGTAAGCGTGACCGGGCCACTTGACGGAGCCGCAGCGGTGGTATTGGTGCTGCTGGGACAATTAATGTAGCTATTTCCGCCGGAGAGACCTTGCTGTGAAACACCTCCATTATTGTTTGAGCTAGACCCGCCTCCACTGCCGCAGGCCGCTAAGATAAGTGTAAGAAGGACGAGTAAAGGTACTATACGCTTTTTCATAACCAAACTCCTGGGCCGTGGCTTATCTCAAGCATCACAGCAATGTCTTCTAGTTCAACTATGAAGCTGGAAAGCATTTTCATCGAGGCCATTCCTCAAGGAACACCTGTAAAGTGACGCATATATTCACTTGACGCGATGTTCCCGAAAATCCCTTCATTCATTTGACACGTATGACAGAAGTAAAAAGTGTACAAATAACTCATGCCATTTTTCCAAAAAGAAAGGTTTTTGTTAAGATAGTAGATGAGCTAATTATTTACTGCTGAATAAGTATATCAAGATATTGATGAGCATACATCTATGCTCATCAATATCTTGATATACTCATTCGCTCATCAACACGAAGGTGGTGCCTACGGCATTGGGGATGAATGCCTCAGGCATGGCGCGGGCGATACCGTGCGTGGCGCGCCAGCCGGTGCAGTGCGCGGGAACCACGACGGCGGGATTGAACTGCTGCAATGCCGCGATGGTCTGTGGAATGATTGGCTCAAAGGCCGCGCCGGAGAGGTGGAAGCCGCCGATGATGGCGTAGATTTGCTCGATGCCGGTTTGCGCGCTCGCGTGGCGTAGGATGTTGACGACTCCCGCATGACCGCAGCCCGTTATCACTACCAGCCCTTTGTCGCGCACGTTGATAATCATGGCCTGGTCATCGTAGACCCAGGGGTCGGGCTGCCACTGCCCATCGATTTCCGCCTGCTGATTCTTCATGCCCGTCTCGAAATCGGTGGTGCGTTCGACCTGCCCTGTTACCAGCACGTTGCCGTTGACCAGGAAGGAGGGGCCGCGCTCCACAAGCAGTTCGATGCCCTCGCGCTCCAGATCGCGCAGCGAAGGCGGTGGCAAGTC
The DNA here is from genome assembly GCA_050695155.1 of Ktedonobacteraceae bacterium. Taxonomy (GTDB): domain Bacteria; phylum Chloroflexota; class Ktedonobacteria; order Ktedonobacterales; family Ktedonobacteraceae; genus CF-113. Next base: position 2,887 of record JBOGTO010000118.1, on the reverse strand, counting down.
CACAACTTTGTCATCATTGATGACGAGGCGGCGTTTGAGAAAAGCATCGGGGTGTAGCAGGATGGGCAAACGCCGTTTGCCGAGACGGTCAAGGAAGCCATCCAGCCCCTGAGTATGGTCGGTATGACCATGACTGAGTACGATGGCCTGTATCTCGTCAAGATGGATGCCCAGCACATCAGTGTTATGCAATGCGCCATCGGGCGATACGCCGGTATCGAATAAAATAGTTTCGCGTTTGCCCTGGTTGATGACGGTGATTAACGTTGAGGAGCCATGTTCAGCACGCAACTGGGGACGCTCAAAATAATCTTGCCGCAATGGAAAACGTTGCGCTACCGGTGTCGATGCCATCAGTAAGTCAAAGCTGTTATCCATGATGGTAGTAATCTCAACCCCATCAACGGCTGGCAATGCAAGCAATGGTGACATGCTGGAGGTTCCCTTTCTTGTAGCTATGTGCTTTCTCTATGGCATTGTATCCCATTCGTTCAATTGATGTATAATGAAGTTGCGTTGGCGTCCCTTTGCGGATGCTCGTAATATGTTGTAGCGGCCTTTGCGTCTTACAAGACAACACAAACGTGTTAAGATTAAAGAATGGAACACGCATTGACACTGATGAGCTTCAACAAGAATGAGGAGAAAAATATGACAACAACCGAAACCAATACACAGGTGCAACAGTGGACAGACCTTGCCCAACAGTTGCGGGTAGATAGTATTCGCTGCACGACTACCGCAGGATCAGGGCATCCCACGTCGTCGATGTCGGCGGCTGACCTGATGGCCGTGCTGATGAGCAGCTATCTACATTACGACTTCGACAACCCGAAACTTCCCAATAACGATCACCTGATTTTCTCTAAAGGCCATGCCTCGCCCCTGCTCTACTCGATGTTTAAGGCGGCGGGCGCGATCAGCGACGAGGAACTGATGACGCTGCGCAAATTCGGCAGCCGCCTCGAGGGACACCCCACGCCGGTTTTACCCTGGGTGGATGTTGCGACCGGTTCGTTGGGGCAGGGTCTGCCGATTGGCGTGGGCATAGCATTGGCTGGTAAATACCTGGACAAATTGCCCTATCATATCTGGGTTTTGCTGGGCGATAGTGAAATGGCGGAGGGTTCCATCTGGGAAGCTTTCGATCATGCCACGCATTATAAACTGGATAATATGGTAGCGATCCTCGACTGCAACCGCCTGGGGCAGCGCGGCGAAACCGAGCTAGGCTGGGATACTGCTGCGTATGAGGCGCGCGCCAAAGGCTTTGGCTGGAACGCCATCGTCATTGACGGACATAACTACGACGAAATCAACTCGGCCTTCGCACAGGCTATACAGCCCAACGGCTCGCCGACCGTGATTATCGCTAAGACGATCAAGGGCAAGGGCGTCTCGTTCGTGGAGAATAAAAATGGCTGGCATGGCAAGGCTCTCAACCAGCAGCAGGAGGAACAGGCTCTGAGCGAACTGCAATCGGTGCGCAGCAAAACCTTCCCCGTGCAGAAGCCGGAAGACCTCCAACCTGCCCCGGAAGCCGCGAAAAAGGCTATAGAGTTGCCGAAATATGATGGCAAAGAGGCGGTCGCAACGCGCAAAGCTTATGGTGATGCGCTCAAGGCGTTGGGCGCGGCCAACCCCAACGTGGTCGGGCTGGATGGCGAGGTCAGCAACTCCACCTATGCAGAGGAGTTTGCCAAAGCCTTCCCTGACAGGTTCTTCGAGATGTATATCGCGGAGCAGCAACTTGTGGCAGCGGCCGTTGGTATGAGTGTGCGCCATAAGATACCATTCGCTTCGACCTTCGCGGCGTTCTACTCGCGCGCCTATGATTTCATTCGCATGGCGGCCATTTCGCGCGCCAATATCCGCTTATGCGGTTCGCACGCGGGCGTCTCGATTGGCGAAGATGGCCCGTCGCAGATGGCGCTGGAAGACCTGGCGATGATGCGAGCCGTGTTTGGCAGCACAGTACTATACCCCAGCGATCCCAACCAGACCGCGCAACTTGTGGTGCAGATGGCGGATACCGATGGCATCGTCTATATGCGCACTACGCGCGAGAAGACTCCCGTATTGTACAGCCCCGATGAGCAATTTAGCATCGGCGGTAGCAAAGTGGTGCGTTCTTCGGAGAAGGACGAGGTGACGATTGTGGCGGCGGGTATCACGCTGCACAATGCCCTCGACGCCTGCGACCAGCTCAAGAGCCAGGGCATCAATGCGCGCGTCATCGATGCCTATACCGTCAAGCCCATCGACGAAGAAACACTCTTCGCGGCTGCTGATGAAGCAGGCAACCTCATTGTCACGGTCGAAGATCACTGGCCGGAGGGCGGACTTGGCGAAGCTGTGCTGGAAGCTTTCACGCAGCGTGACGCAGCCATGCCGAGGGTCGTGAAGATGGCCGTGCAATCCATGCCCGGCTCCGGCACACCCGCCGAACTGATGGAAGAGGCCGGTATCAGCGCGCACCATATCGTGCAGGCAGTCAGAGTGCTGGTTAGAAACGTCTAAGCGTATATCCATGTAGTTGTCCTCAATTGTCTCAGAGGAGTAGACCGTTAGGGCAACAACCTTTACGAGAGATGGCGCGGGGAATATCTCCGCGTCACTTTGTGCTTTGCTCTGTCAAGATGGGTCTGGGGCCTGACGCCCGCAAGGGGCGTCACTACATGTCAAGTCGCCCCTCCCCAGAAATGAAGAAGGAAAACTGCTTTGAGAGAAACACCACAAGCTGACGTGATCGAAACGGCTGTTGAAGAATTGCCAGCGCCGCAGGGTATCGGCATGGCCGTCGCCTTTGACTGGGGCCTGGCTGTGCAAATCTTTTTAACACCCATTACCGTAGCCTTATTTAACTTGCCTGCTAACGCCAAAATAC
>JBOGTO010000117.1:0-6781 GCA_050695155.1 Ktedonobacteraceae bacterium | reverse complement strand
TTTGTCTCCTCTCATTAAATAAGCAATCAGGTTAGTAGAAAGTTACTTCAAATACAGTCGCTACATAGAAGGATGTGTTTCATGCAAAATTCGTTTTCCCTCCCATTTTCGAGTCATTTCTCCCGGTTGGTCATAGGAACAGTGCTACTCGCTCTCTTAGCATCAGGAATATTGAGTATAGCATTCGGTTTCACAGTTGCTCATGCTGCCGGCGGTCAGGCCAGCTTTAGTATGCAACCTGTTGTATACAATCCCTCTAATATACTTACCAAATCGTACTTTATCTTCGACGGTAGGCCAGGAATTGTCGAGAAGAATAGCATACGAGTGACCAATACTGGTAATATACCTGGCACCGCTAACCTTTATACAGTGGATGCGACTACTGCTCAGACAAGCGGCGCGGTCTACCTCAGTAAGAATAGTCCTCGTAATGACGTGGGGGCATGGGCCACACTTGCAGTACAACAAGTTACGCTTAACCCTGGACAGAGTCAGATTGTCTCATTTCAGCTTGCTATTCCCGGCAATGCCCGTTCAGGACAGCACCTGGGCGGTATTGTCGCTGAGAATGCCGCGCAACAAACCAGTACCTCGACCAAGAATAACAATACATTCCAGGTCAAGGTAAAGACCTTGACAATTGTTGCTATCCAGGTCAATCTTCCCGGCACTCCGGTTGAGCAGTTGGCAGCCACAAGCATCCAGTCTGGTGGCGATAATGGCTACCAGAGAATCCTGGTGGGGCTAAACAATAGCGGTAATATGATGCTCAAGCCTTTCGGCAGCCTGCAAGTGAGCAATGCCCAGGGCCAGGTCGTGAAGAATATAACACTCAAGCTCGATACCTTCCTGCCGCAGACATCCATTACCTATCCAGTCAATATTGCCGGTCAGGCTCTTGGAGCCGGTAATTACCAGGCCGCTTTGACTCTGACCTATGGAAGTGGGAAGGTGCTGCACTATAATGCAAGCTTCACCATTACGCAGCAACAACTTGCGCAGGTCTTCACCTCCAATAAAACTCAGGTCACTCCGGGACTTTTTAATGGAAGCATATCTGGACTATCGCCATTCATTTTGATGGGCGCGGGACTTGTCCTACTTTTGATAGTCGGCAGCCTGCTCTACTGGTTCGTTTTAGTTCCCAGAGCAAAGGCTAAGGCAAAACAAGCCGTTGTTTCATCCCAATTTACTCGTCTGAGCCAATTTAAGGGACCTGGTATGCGCTAAATAAATATACCTGACCGATTTTGATGAAACACACATAGCAGCGGATACCTCATATTTTTTACAGTATTCTCTGCCGTGTGTGTTTCATTAAAATCCCCCCTTGCGAACCCGCCCCCTATGGTGTATTATAAAGCAGGTTCGCACTCTCGCGCTGAGAGTGCTAAAAAGACGATGAATGGGCGCACTTTATAGCGTCCCTCTATTACATTTGAGAGGATTGGTCATGACTACCGTTAGCGTCAAGATTCGACCGCTGGGTGACCGGGTGCTAGTCAAGCCATTATCGCGCGAGACCGTCACGAAGAGCGGCATCGTGCTGCCGGATACAGCGAAAGAGAAGCCACAGGAGGGTGAAATCCTGGCGGTTGGTCCCGGCAAGATACTGGACAATGGCAAACGTCCTGCGCTGGAAGTGAGTGCCGGGCAAAAGGTGCTTTTCGCAAAGTATGCTGGAACCGAATTTAAGCAGGATGGCGAGGAGTATTTGATTCTGCGCGAAAGCGACATTATGGGTATCGTCGAGTAAGTTGAAGTACATTTGAAAGACATGTGCCAACGACGCTGCGCGTCTAGCCTGCGGCTCAGGCGCATGATAGGAATGTACATTTAGGAGTAAATTTCGTGGCAAAACGATTGCAATTTGACGAGCAGGCGCGGCATTCCCTGAAAAGGGGCATGGACGTGCTGGCCGGAGCTGTAAAAGTGACGTTGGGGCCAAAGGGCCGCAACGTGGTACTGGATAAGAAGTATGGCGCGCCCACCATCACCAATGATGGCGTGACCATTGCGCGTGACATTGACCTGCCCGATCCCTTTGAAAACATGGGCGCGCAGTTGCTCAAAGAGGTCGCCACCAAAACTAACGACATCGCTGGCGACGGCACGACTACGGCGACGGTCCTGGCGCAGGCCATTATCACCGAAGGGCTGAAGAACCTGGCGGCAGGGGCAAACCCCATGATCCTGCGCAAGGGCCTGGAACGCGGCACCGAGGCGGTCATCGAAGAGATCAAAACGATGAGCCTGCCGGTAGAGACGCAGGAGCAGATCGCCCAGGTAGCCTCCATTTCCGCCGCCGATGCCGAAATTGGCGAATTGATCGCCGAAGTGATGGGCAAGGTCGGTAAAGACGGTGTGATAACCGTTGAAGAGGGGCGCGGCCTGGCGATGGAAAAAGAGTATACCGAGGGTATGCAGTTTGATCGCGGCTACATCTCCGCCTACATGGCGACCAATATGGATCGCATGGAAGCAGAGATGTCCAGCCCGTACATCCTCATCACCGATAAGAAGATCAGCGCCATCGCCGACATCCTGCCGGTGCTGGAGCGCGTCCTGCAGACCGGGCGCAAAGATATGGTGATTATCGCCGAGGATGTGGACGGCGAGGCGCTGGCGACCCTGGTGGTCAACAAACTGCGTGGCACATTCAATGTGCTGGCAGTCAAGGCTCCCGGCTTTGGTGATCGCCGCGAGGCCATGCTCGAAGACATTGCTATTCTGACCGGCGCGAAGGTGCTGACGGAGAAGGCGGGCCTCAAAATTGAGAACGCTACGCTGCATGATCTTGGCCGCGCGCGCACCGTGATCGCTAACAAGGACACCACCACTATCGTTGAGGGCGCGGGCCAACAGGAAGCCATCGAAGCGCGCGTGCGCCAGATTCGCGCTCAGATCGCCGAAACCACCAGCGACTACGACCGTGAGAAGCTGCAAGAGCGGCTGGCGAAACTGGCTGGCGGCGTGGCCGTTATCAAAGTTGGCGCGGCGACCGAAGTGGAACTCAAAGAGAAGAAGCACCGCGTCGAGGATGCGCTGTCCGCGACACGCGCCGCCATCGAAGAGGGCATCGTCTCCGGCGGTGGTTCCGTGCTGGTTCATGCCATTCACGTCCTGAACGATGTAAAGGTCGAGGCTGGCGACGAGCAGACAGGCGTGAACATCCTGCGCCGCGCCCTCGAAGAGCCATTGCGCCAGATCGCTTTTAACGCGGGCCGTGATGGGGCTGTAGTGGTCTCCGATGTAATTCGCAGCGAGCGCAACTACGGCTTCGACGCCCTCAAGGGTGAGTATGTAGACATGTTCCAGGCTGGTATCGTTGACCCGGTGAAGGTCACGCGCTCTGCCTTGCAGAACGCCGCCAGCATCGCGGGCATGTTCCTCTCTACCGATGCGCTCATCACCGACTCGCCAGAGGAAGAGGCCGGCGGCGGAATGCCTGCTGGCATGGGCGGCATGGGTGGAATGGGCGGCATGATGTAGTTTCCAGTTGCAGCAATAAAAACAATACGACCGCGAAGGCATACCTTCGCGGTCGTATTGTTTTTATTGCTGCACTATTTTTCCATCTACCAGTGTCCACAGGGTTCCGGCGAAGCGTTGGATGAACCAGCGATCGTGCGAAACGGCGATGATTGGCCCTGGAAAGTCGAGCATAGCGCTTTCAAAAGCCTCCAGCACATCCAGGCTGATGTAGTTGGTTGGCTCATCGAGCAAAAGCGCGTTGGGACCTGCCGCCATCAGGCGCGCGATTTCCAGCTTGCGGCGCTGGCCGAGACTCAATTGTCCCACCTTCTTCTGCATATCCTCGAGTCGGAAGAGACCATAGCCGATTAGACGCCCTATGAACTCGCCCTCGTATCCCACCTGCCCATAACGGTAGCTATCGATGACGCTTTTCTTCATATCAAGCTGTGGGTCCTGGGGCAGGTAGCCGATACGCGCGCTTTCCACGATGCTGATTGAACCCTCGTCGGGTTGTTCGAATCCCATGATGATTTTGAGCAAGGTGGTTTTGCCTGCGCCATTGGGGGCAAAGAGCAGGATACGCGCATGAGAGCTTACGGTGAGACTCACATCGCGCAGTACGCATTGTGCTCCCCAGCATTTGGTGAGATGGTTCACGTTGATGACGGTCTCCGATTGCAGGGGATGCGTATTGAAGAAAGCGCTCACCTGCATTAGCGAAGGCGGCTTAGCTACAGGGTCTTCTTCGATGCGGCGCAGTTGTTCCTCGGCGGCTCGCACATTGCGCGAGATGGTGTTCTGTACGCGCCCACCAAAGAAATCGTAAGCTATCTTATCGCCATCGCGCGGTGCGCGGTTGTGCGCTACGTTGCGCCCGGTTTCGCGTATGCGTTTGCGCAGTTCCTTGATCTCTTCCTGCTGCCGCTCGTATTCCTCTTCCCATTTCGCGCGTTCCGCCGCCTTTGCCAGCACATAAGCGTCGTAGTTGCCCTCGTACTTTTTGAGATGATGGCTATGTTCGTCAATCTCGAAAATCTGGTTGACGGCGCGATTGAGAAACTGGCGGTCATGCGAGACCAGAAGTACCGCGCCCTTATAGCGCGCCAGGTAGCTTTCGAGCCATTCCAGGCTGGCAACATCCAGATGGTTGGTTGGCTCATCCAGTAAGAGCAGGTCTGGCGAGCGCAGGAGCAGTGTTGCCAGTCCCACGCGCGCCTTTTCGCCGCCCGAAAGCGTCTGCATCTCGCGGTCGCGCGCGATATAGGAGATGCGCAGCCCATCCAGGATGGCATCGATTCGATAGTCTATATCATAGCCCCCGCGATCTTGAAAGCGGGTAGAGACGAGATCATATTCTTCCATCAAGCTGGCAAGCTGTTCTCCGGCGGCGGCGCTCATGGCGCTTTCCAGCGCGCGCATCCGCTCCTCGAGCTGGCGCAGATTGCCCAGAGATTCTAAAATCAGTTCCTGCATGGTGCGGCCATAAAATTCAGGAGTGGTTTGCGGCAGATAGCCGATTTCGGTAGAGGGCGCGAATGAGAACGAGCCAGCATCCATGCTTTCCTGACCTACCAGGATGCTCAGCAGAGTGGTTTTGCCCACGCCATTTGAGCCGACAACGCCCACGCGGTCGCCAGCGTTGATAACGAAAGAGATGTCTTCGAGGACAGTAATTGCGCCAAAAGCCTTAGAAAGATTGCGTACAAAAAGCATTCCGTTTTCTGCTACATCAAACATACTCGTAAGTGATTACTCATACACTTTTTGTTGTTCCTGGTTCGTCCCCAGATGCCTCATCCCCGGAAGGATTTTGGTCTGACTCCAGGTCCCCAGGCCGTTTTCCGTCGCGCCATAGCCACTATCGCCGACGGCATGTTCTGGTTGAGGCCGAACATGCGAAGAGCCTCTAGTACGATGTTGCGACTGGCGTTCCCATCTCGATCCCCGATGTACCCACAGTCAGGATCGGGACAGACAAAGACACGATCAGCCAGTTGCAAATCGGCTTTGCGCGCCCCACAACAGTGACAAAGTTGGCTGGATGGAAAAAAGCGATCAACTTTGAGCAGCATCCTGCCCTGAGCCACGACTTTGCTCTCTAACAGGTGCAGGAGTTTGCCCAGTGCCGCATCGGAGAACGAGCGCGAGAGGCAACGATTGCGGATCAAGCCTTTGACATGCAGGTCTTCTACCGCGACCATCCCGCTGGTCGTGGCGATCTCGGTCGTGAGTTTGTGTAGCCAATCGAGCCGGATGCAGGCGATCTCGTAGTGAGCGCGGCTCAACTGGTCTTTCGTCTTGAGCCAGTTTTTGCCACCTTTGGTGCGTCGTGCGAGTTCTTTGTTCAAGCGGCGCAACTTCTTCAACTGATGGGCAAGCGGTCTTTGGTTTTCGTACTGCCTGCCATCAGAGAGGGTTGCGAGTCGGTTGAGTCCCACGTCAACGCCGACCGGGGAATGAGCGTTCAAAGGGATTTCGTCGGGCATTTCCACCGTCATCGAGACAAACCACCATGCCGCCGTTTTTGAGATGCGGGCAGAGAGAAGCTTGCCGGAGAAGCGCAACTTCTCGGCCATATTGACTCGCCCCAACTTTGGCACATCGATCCAGTGGTCGCCAACGGTGAATTTGTCATTCGCCAGGTAAAATGAGGCTCGTGAGCGTTTTTTGCTCTTGAATTTGGGATAGCCGATCTTGCGTCCAACCTTAATGCCCTCAAAGAAATGCTTGAAAGCCACTGCCACATCCATGAACGCGCCCTCAACCGCACATTTGGTGACCTCATACACCCAGGGAAACTGCTCTTTCTTGATCGCATTGAATTGCGTGCGCAAGGCCAGTGCCGACGGCTTGCCGCCTGCTTCATATTGTCGTTGCCATTCTGCCACCGCCCAGTTAAACGTAAAGCGGGCAGTGCCGGCAGCACGCGCAAAGTAGTTCGCTTGTTCAGGCGTGGGGTTCAGCCTGATCTTGTGCGCTTTGATCATCGACGATGACTTTCTTCAAGGCTTTGCGGGAGGTGCGCAATCCATCCAATCGTGAACGAAAACCATGGGTGATGGTGATGAGATCCTGCACCAACTCTTGTTCTGGACTCAGTTCTTCCATGTTCATGACCACTTTGTCTGGTGAAAAGTTTTTTCTTCGTCTGTTTGATTGTAAAGGAGACAAACGGGTGCTGTCAAGTATGGATGTATCCGTAGGAGAGGGGACGCTTGCGTCGCCCGCGTCTCCCTCGAATGCTAACGAAATGTGTCATTAACGGGCTACGGAGGGCAACGCAAGCGTCCCTACAGAATAT
>JBOGTO010000116.1:0-5673 GCA_050695155.1 Ktedonobacteraceae bacterium | reverse complement strand
CCCCTGTATCGCCGCCATCTCCGCTCCCTCCAGCCTGGCTGTCGAACTGGCCGACACCAGCGGTATCACCCTCATCGGCTTCCTGCGCGACCACGCCATGAACGTGTACACGCATTCGGAACGCATTGTTTAGGGGGCAATATCACGATTGTTCCCCACATGAAATGTAACAATCAAAAACAATAATAGTCGGTAAGATCAGCTAATCACAGGTTGCAGTCTGTATTCCAGATAATCCTTGATCCGCTGATAGATAGACGGATGCATATGTAACTGCTCAATTTCTTGCGGGAAGAAAAAATTGACCTCAGAGGATTCATCGCTTCCCTGTAATCGACCACCAACGATGCTGCAAGCAAAACAAATGGAAAATTGCTGTCGCACTTCGCCATCAGAAAACGCTATGATATGCTTCGGATTGCTATAGATACCTACGATAGATTCTGGTTGCACATCGAAACCAGTTTCTTCTTTTACTTCGCGTACCACCGTTTCCCCGATGCTCTCACCAATTTCCATGGTTCCCCCAGGTAAAGCCCACAGGTCGTTATCGCTACGCCGTTGCAAAAGGATTTTTCCCTCATCGTTCACGACGACTGCCGAAGCTGCCGGAACAATACGATTGGCCTTTGGAGCGTGGGGGTCATCATAGTAATCGGTACGAGTCATGATTTGCCCTTTCTCTAGTGAAATGCGAGTCATGTAGCTACTCTTGTAAATAGTTTTGGTTAAGTGAGAGGTTTGGCTGTGTTCCAAACAGCCTCAAAATGGGCTAAAAAGTTCGCAAACAGACCACTTGCTCCTAAACAGCGTAAGTGTAACAAAGGTGCTTTTGAACCGTGCAGCCCGTAAAGATGCGGCGTCACAAACATCTCATTATCAAACCGGAACACTGAATTGTACATGACCGTTATATGATGACGCATCTCTATACCCTCATAGTTATAGAAGCCGCGAAAATGATAGAGCGTCGTTTGAATGCGTGCGCGTAATGTTCCTCCTAATTGCTCTTCATCGTCGCGCATCTGCACCAGGAAGCTCATAGGATCAGCTAAGGCAATTCTGATTTTACACCCATTTGTAGCCTTCTCCCGTAGCAAGGTCTCTAATTGTGAATGTTGTTCAGGTAAGAACTGCATGGCATACCCCAGCAGATCAATCTGTTTCTGTGCCTGTAAAAAAAGTTGCCACCATGCAGAAGGAGGCAAATCAGAACGATGGGCATAGGCCGCTACAATTTCTGGAGTCTGCGCGGTAGAAGTCGTGGGATTCTCATCGGCAGGCCAGAGAAATTCTTCGCGCTCTTTGAGTAAATTTGCTACTTCCCAACGATGGCGTGGATGTGGTACACGCCCTTTCAACCAGCGTTGAACTGTTTTGGGGTCCACATTCATCAATCGAGTCAAGGCTTCGACATCCATATGCGCCGTAATCATAGCATTGCGTAAGCGTTCATTGCCCATTGCTACTCCTTTTGTGACAAAAAGTACGTTTTCAGTATAGCACAAAATGTCCATAAAAGTCCCGATACATAGTTCAAAAGTCTACTTAATTCGCATATGCTTTCTCTGGTTCTTTGAAAAATCAATATATATAGAGACAGGATGGTTACGGGAAAGGAAACGAGAATATGGATAGTTCAGAATCGAAAAGCGAAGTGGCGCGCATCAAACGCCAGATCGAACTAGAGTACGAAGCGGCACAACGGGCCATGTATGGCTTTGCTGTTGGCGCGGCGAAACACGAGTTCATTACCGCTCGTATGGAACACATGGGTCGCTGTCACGAACAATTGGTCACGCTGGTGGGCGAGCGAGAGGCGACCAAAGCCCTGGCGCAGGCATTGGAACAGGCTGGGAACGAGGCTCCGGCAGAGAAAGAGGCTGCGCAATGAGTTATGACCAGGGAGCAGAATCGAGCGCCGCATTTCGCGCCTATCTCCAACACTTCGAGTTATCTCTGGTGGATGTGGCAGTGGCGGCGCGAGTGCGCCTGCTGACGGTGTGGAAGATCGAGCAGGGTCTGCCCATCCGCACAGAACATGCCCAGGCCGTGCGAAGTGGTCTGCATCATCTCACTGGCGTCTCCTATACGGCGCTCATCCCGGTCATCCCCGCCGAGATTCTGTTCATGACCCAGGCATCGCAAGCCGGGAGGAAGCTATGAAGCCATTGGAGGAAACCGAGCAGCAGGCTAGAGAAAGTAGCGGGGAAGCGAAGCCGACCATGCAAGACCTGTGGCTGAGGCATCCTGAAATCCAGAACGCGGCCATGATTGAGGCTCCAGGCATTCCCTATCTCCAGGTCGTCTATGCCTTCTGTGGCTATCCGGTCACACAGCAGGAATTTGACGCGGTCCTTAATGCCTTCAACCGGCTCACCGGTTGCCACTATAGTCAGGACGATGTTGCCGGGGTGCAAATTGCGCTAGAGGCATATGACTCCCGTAAGTACCGCGATACAGATTTGTCGTGATATGCATGGTATAATCAGCGTACAGAATACAACCAACATATTACTGATTGTTCGCGTAGAGGAAGTGCCTGATGATTGAAATAGCGCCCGCTGTAGACATACCCGTTGTAACGAGCGGTGAACTGCCCTATACATGGAAGAGTGCTGGCCGGGGATGGGGTCATCCGCTGCACAAGTTGTCACAGTATATCGGGGCGTACCCACCAAGTTTAGCTCATTATTTTATCCAGAAATTATCTGATGAGGAACAAGTTGTCCTTGACCCGTTCAGCGGTGGTGGTACGACGGTATTAGAATCGCTGATGACGAATCGTAAAGCGATTGCTTCAGACGCCTTTTATTATGCGTATATTCTTTCACGCGCGAAAGCCCACCCGATGACGCTCCATCAATTCCGATGCTATCTTAAAGAAAAAATTGAGGAATCTCAAACAATATGTATTGATACTGCTGAGTTACATAACCGCGACCTGCTGGCGTCCTATTCACCATCCACCCTTGAACAGATAGTTCGCTTGCGTACCGTATTACAAGATGATGAGGGTCAGGAGGCAGTATTCACTAAAGGAATAATCTGTGGCGTTTTACATGGGCCATCGAAAATGTTCCTCTCCTTACCACAGAAAGACACTGTTTCGTCTACCCCGCGCTACGTGGAACGTTATTCTCAAGAGCATAACCTTACCCCTCCTGATCGTGATATTTATGAATGCGCTATAAATAAAGCGCAACGATGCTTAAAAACACCTCTCCCTAAGAATCATGGGCAAGTGTATCTTGCTGACTCACGAAACCTGGAGCATGTGGCCTCTGGCAGTGTCGATTTGATCGTTACCTCACCGCCATACCTGGCGGTGTTAGACTACACCTGGAATAACTGGCTTCGTGTATGGTGGTTGGGGCGCGACAGAAAAGAAGAACGTGCTAACCTCACTCTCACGCGGAGAGAAGATCTTTACCGTCCTTTCATGAGAAATACACTGGCTGAAATGTACCGTGTGCTTCGTCCTGATTCGGCAGCAGTCATTGTAGTTGGGGATGTGAAAACAGGAACAGGAACAAAAATTGAGGTGCTAAATTCGGCGCTGCTCATATGGGAAGAAGCGCAACGTGTCGGTTTTGGTATTGATACTTTAATCAATGATACCTATGCGCTTAATAATCGGAGTATGCTGGTATTTAACTCGTTAAAATGGGACTACGGCGTAGATGAACATGTGGCGAAAAGCAGCGTGCTTATAGATCGCTGCTTAGTTCTCACAAAAGGGACCGTTCATTGGCGCGACCGCCCCATTATGTGGCAAGCCGGGCAGCCGGAACTTGATTTATAAGCCTGTTTTCTCACTCACTAACTGGTCAAGAAGAATAAAGGGGTCACTGACAAAGGGAGGTTGCAGAGGTAAGCTTATTTGCATGGATGTAGCAAGTAAATACTGTTGCTGCTCTGAGGTATATCCTTTGTGTCTTGAGCGAGGCAAATCCGTGTTTAATGCGAAACCGAATTGCCATTGATGCCTGAAAGCAAAAAGATTTACCGCGACAATATCAAACCCTCCCACTTCTAAACACGTTGTTTTAATCTTCTCACCATTCGGTAACGGAATGGTTCTGCTATCACTCGCGTCGCACTGAAAATTCCCCGTATATATGTCTCCATTTTGTCTTACAGAAGCCGTTTGCAATGACTTGACCTCTATAGTAAATTCATAACCCTTGTAGGTAACACATAAGTCGTTTTTCTTGCCGTGAGTTCGGTCATGATCGTCAAATTTATGGATATTTGATGTTCGTATATCATCGAGGAGCAGTTTGCGTACCTGGAACTCTGCTACGTAGCCAAGCATAAATCCCCGCAGGCTGGGATTAAGATCAACAATTTGGGTTAATTCATCAGCAGTAAGATGCCAATGTTCAAGAATAGTCTCTTTCTCTCTCATCCACGCCTCTCAACCATCTTTATCGTTAGCGAAATCGAATAACTCTTTTACTGTCACTTCAAGAGCTTTGGCTAGTTTTTCAAGAACGCCGAAAGATGGCGCATTCCTGCCTCGTTCAATTAAGCTCAGGAAATCTACGGAGATATGAGCAGCCTCGGCAAGCTTTTCTTGTATCAGTTGTTTATGCTCTCTTAATGTTCTGAGCCGCTTGCCAAACTGTACCTTGAGGTCATCCAATTTTTGTTCCTGATTAGAAAGTTGTCTGCATCTTACTGTGATGCCGCTCTGTTTAACACCGAATGAGGTTACGGGTTGAGGAAAAATATTACATGAAGTAAAAGATGGTGGATAAGTCAGAACAGAATGCTATTGCGGGGCGCAATCTTTGCGCCCCTTGTGTAGGTTGCCTTTTTCAAATCTCCTATTGATACATGGCGATGGCCTCATCAGCATAAGGTTTGCCGCTGGCACGTATAATGCGTGCCAATTCGTCAACGTCAAAAGGAATATGACGAAAGGTGATGGCGATGCTTTCCCCTTCGCACGTCAGGATGGCATACTCTGCCCAGGAGTCTGCGCGAAACTGCTCTGGTGGAAGTTGCCAGTTGTAGGCAAAGCCCACGCTACCGGGATTGATATACCAGGCATCTCCTTTCCCCAGGCGTCGCCACTGCTGTGTATGGGTATGTCCTCCTGTCAGCAATGCCGCATCGAACCCGCTTAGCAACTGGCTCAGGGTATCCTCCGGGGTATTGGGCAGAATAAGATCGTCGAACGAGTGAGGAGAGCCATGAAAACAGAGCAGTTTCTTTCCCGCTTCCAGCACTATTTCAATAGTTGGCTGGAACTGCTGGATAAAAGCTCTATCGTCTTTGGAGAGTTGTGCCAATGACCAGGCGCGTACCGCAAGCTGCTGCTCACTGGTCTGTTCGTGAGGAGAGGTTTCCAGACCTGTCAGTAGCCAGGCATCGGCGTTGCCCATGACAATCGGACAGCCCACCTCGCGCAGCCGCGCAACCGTCTCGGCTGGTTGTGCGCCTCCTTGAATCGCGTCTCCCAGGCATACAATCTGCTCGATGCCCTGCTGGCGAATATCCGCAAGCACCTGGTCAAATGCGTAACAGTTGCCATGAATATCAGAAATGATAGCGAGTCGCATGTTTGTTCCCTTTCTCTTCTAAATTGTGGATTCCCAACTTCCTTATAGTATCTTACAGTTACCTCTTTATCAGGACGGTGTAAAGGTCGAACCAGGCAGAGAG
>JBOGTO010000115.1:0-7302 GCA_050695155.1 Ktedonobacteraceae bacterium | reverse complement strand
AGGGCGACCGCAAGGGTCCCCTCCCCTACAATGAACGTGGCATGTTTTTGTCGTAGTCATTGTAAGGGCGGGGGAGGAGTGGATGCGGGGAGGGGACCCTTGCGGTCGCCCTCGTCCCTCTATGGTTTCGTTGCCCACATGGTCACGAAGTAAGACAGGGTGCAGAAATCACCGGCGATAATATCGCGCAGGGCTTGCGCGTACAATTCGTCGAACTTCTCTTGCGTAGTGATGCGAGCATGGATAAAAGTGGGAAGCAGCGACGAATATGTCACCTTGAAGTTATCCATCCACATGCCATACCCTTCATCGCCGGGCCGCGTCTCGAAGAGATGCGCCATCTTCTGCACATGCTCAAAACCCGCCCCGGTCAAGAGGCGACGCATGGCAATGATAATGCCGATACTTTTCTCATCATGCGAGAAGCTGAACCCGGCCATCTTGAGCAGTTTCGCCAGCATTACCCCGATTTCATCGAAGCTGGGCGAAGTGCTGGTGCCGAGATCGCCCTCCGTCAGGCGAATCACGCCGCCGGGGCGCAGGATACGCATACATTCTTTCAAGAAGGAAGGCCATTTCCCTGTCGGGGTAAATCCTACGATAAACCGCGCATTCACCAGATCAAACGAGTTATCGTCAAAGGGCATGGGTTCCAGCGCATTCGCAATCTCGAACTCGGCATTACTTAACCGCCGCGAAAATGCCTGGGCGCGCGCATACTGGATCATCTGGCGGCTGATGTCGATGCCAACGACTCGTTTCTCTTCATCGCTTTGCGCGGCTTCAAGCACCCAGCTACCGGGTCCGCAGCCAATATCAAGGATGTTGTCAAAGCCTTCGAAACTGTTGTTGCGTTCGGGTATTACTCCTCCCATACCCTTTGTCATAGCGCGGTCTTGATTCATCAGACGCGCCATTTCGGTCGCGCTTTCGGCGTCCATGATATAGTCGTTCGGGTCTTTCGGTAGATCGGTAGGCATCGTTTTGGCTTCTCTCTTTCGTAATAACCTCGTAAGATGATGGTATATAAGTAATAGTTCAGAAAACGGGCAGGTATCGCTCTAGCTCCCAGGCGTGTACCTGTTTGCGGTACTCCGTCCATTCGATGGTTTTGGCCTCAATAAAGCCTTCGTAAAGGGAATCTCCCAGGGTGTCGCGTATCAGGCTATCCTCGCGCATGGCATCGAGAGCTTCTCCCAGTGTGGCGGGCAGCAGGCGCGAGGGATGGCGCTGGCGTTCGCCCTCGTCGCGCAGGAAGAGGCTTTCATCCATAGCGGGTGGCAGCGACAGCTTGCGCGTGATGCCATCCAGTCCGGCGCGTAACATGACCGCCAGGGCAAGATATGGGTTGCAACTGGGATCGCAGGCGCGTAGTTCGATACGCGCCGTCGCGTTGCGGTCCGCGCCCGGACGCGGGACGCGAATCAAAGCTTCGCGGTTGACGCGCCCCCAGTTGATATAAACAGGCGCTTCGTAACCTGACACCAGGCGTTTATAAGAATTGACGAGGGGCGCGATAATGGCGCACATAGCCGAGGCATGTGCCAGTTGACCGGCTATAAAGTAGCGCCCAATATCTGATAGTCCAAACTCGCCATGCTCATCAACAAAGGCATTCTTGCCGGTCGCGTGATTGATAAGCTGCTGGTGCGTGTGCATACCGGAGCCATTGACGCCGAAGAAAGGCTTGGGCAAAAAGGTGGCGTACAGGTCATGCTGCGCGGCAATGCCTTTCAGCACGTACTTGGCCGTCATTAAGGCGTCGGCCACAGGCAGCGCGTCGCGCATCACGAAGTCGAGTTCGTGCTGTCCCGCCGCCACTTCATGATGGCTGGCCTCCACCTGAATGCCCATGCCCTGCAAAGCCAGCGCCATCTGGCGACGTACCGCCGCTGCCAGGTCGGTTGAGAGATCGAAATAGCCGCCGCGATCATGCGGGAGCGGCGCGGGCGTCCTTCCATCGAGCTGCAACAAGAAAAATTCCAGTTCGGGAGCCACCAGAAAATCGTAGCCCAGTGACTGCCCTACCTCTAAGGCGCGAATGAGGGCAGCGCGTGGATCATCGTCAAAAGGCTCGCCGCCCGGCGCGCGCACATGGCAGATGACCCGCGCAACCACGTCATCCCCTGTCACCGGCTCGCCAGCATCAAAACGCGCACCTTGCCCCTGAGCCTGTGGGCGCACCCCCACCGGCAAAACCGCGAAGGTACTCAGATCAGGCACAAGGTACATATCGCTTTCGGCCACGCGCGCAAAGCCCTCCAGAGCGGAGCCATCGAACCACTTGCCATGTTCCAGGCAATCGGGAAACTGCTCAACCGGAATGGTGACACATTTCGCCATGCCCACCACATCCGTAAATTCCAGATTGACGAAGCGAACCTTTTCCGCCTCCAGCGTTGCCAGGATCGCCTCGCGCCTGGCCGAATCCTGCGCCATGTCTTTATCTCCTCATGCATACTGTAGCCGCGAAATACCTCTCATTATAGAGGTATTGTGTATTATAACATGGGTGTGTTAATGATTACCGCGCCTTATGTGAAGCTGTAAAATGGTCTGTGTATGTGGTTCATTCCAGAGAATGATGTATCAGTAAAACCTGTCATGGTTATTCTGATAGCAAACAATGCCTATAATATAAGCCAATATGGAGACTTATTTGCCTACATATACAAGGAACTGATAGAATAAACTTATGAATTACATAGAACATATGAACTCAATACTTCAGCCGCGAAAGGCTAGAGAAGAATTGGTACTTGATCTATTCGCAGGTGCCGGTGGGTTAGCTTTGGGATTTGAATCTGCTGGGTTTGAAACTCTCGGATTTGAAATGGATAAGGATTGTGTTGCCACTTATTCCAATAACTTAATTGGTAGGGTAGAACAACGGTTACTTAATATCCATACTGAATATCCGAAGGTAGATATAATTATCGGAGGGCCGCCTTGCCAGCCGTTTAGCGTTCGCGGGCGGCAGGATGGACTAAATGATACACGCAATGGGTTTCCTGCATTTATGGCTGCTGTGGAAAAAGCTCAACCTGAAATTTGGATGTTTGAGAATGTTCGGGGCTTAATGTATAAAAATAAATCTTACTTTGATCAGGTATTAAGCCAATTAGCAAGTCTTGGTTATTATGTCACACATAGACTATTAAATACTTCACATCACGGGGTCCCTCAAACCCGTGAACGCGTTGTAGCAGTTGGGACACGCAAGAATCATTACCAGTTTCCTAATCGTAGTAAGGTGGTTCGTACTGCTGGTGAAGCAGTTGGTGACCTGATCAATCAAGAAGTAACTAATCCAAGATTCCTGACAGTGAGTATGGATGAATATATTGCCAGGTATGAAGCTGCTTCTCATTGCATTACACCGCGTGATCTACACTTAGATAGACCTGCGCGAACCCTGACCTGTCGTAACATTGCTGCCCCCACAAGCGATATGCATAGAGTGAAACTAGCAGAGGGCCGGCGCAGACAGTTGACCGTTCGTGAAGCTACAAGATTGCAAAGTTTTCCTGATTGGTTTGAATTCACCGGTTCTGAAACTAGCCAGTTTTATCAAATTGGAAATGCAGTACCGCCGCTTTTTGCCTATGCGCTTGCTCAATCCTTCATTAGTTACTTAGATAAAACTGATGCCGAGGAACGAATGCCTGATATGTCTTATGTTCAAATGAGTTTGATTGGATAAACGATTTGGTGGAACCGACGACTGAATTTAGATCAAAAGATGAACAAGTACAACGCTTGATCATTGAGGCTATAGATGTATTGTCTATCCTCGGTATTCCATTTAATGGTCTTACCTGGCGACGAATTGAAAGAATTGCGATGGCATTCCTGGCAACAGGTCAGGTCAATACTGCTAATGGATGGGAAAACATAAAAGATTTGAATGATGGCGTAAATATGAAGACTCGCGATATCATCCAGTACAATAATGAATTTTTTGAAGAGAATATCTCACCAGGTTCATATGACGATATCAGAAGAAAAGATTTGATATTACTGGTAACAGGTGAAGTAGTTTTAAGAACAAACGAAAATCTTGCAAGAAACGATTCTACTCGTGGCTATGCTATTAACCCTGCAATTACAGCAAGCTTACGGAGTGTAGGCAAAGAAGGATGGAAAGATAGATTACAAGAAGCTACTTCGAGGATTACAACAGCTACCGAAAAGTTAAAGACAACAAGGCAAATCCAGCAAATACCTGTAATCCTACCAGGTGGTTTTGAATTAAACCTATCTCCCGGTGAACACAATGAACTACAAAAGGCTATTATTGAAGAATTGTTGCCTAGATATGGGCATGGAGCAGATGTGTTATACGTTGGAGATACAGCGGATAAGTTTTTATTTCTGAATGTAGACAAACTAAAAGAGCTAAACTTTTTTGAGCTAAGTCATGGCGAACTGCCCGACATTGTCGCCTATTCTGAAGCAAAGAATTGGCTATACTTAATTGAAGCTGTTCATAGTTTTGGCCCAATATCTGAAAATCGCTCACTTGAGTTAAAGCGGCTTACAAAAGACTGCACCGCTGATATTGTTTTTATCACGGCCTTTTTAGACCGGGCGAAATTTCGTAGTTGGATAAAAGATATAGCATGGGAAACTGAGGTATGGATTGCTGAAACGCCAGATCACCTGATCCACTTTAATGGCGTTAAGTTTTTGGGGTCATATACAACTAAAGAATCTTCGTAATCTTGCTTTTGAGGCTTCTCACGCCAGGCTGCAAACACAGTAAGTTAACTGGCCCGCCTATGAAATTGATGGAAAAAAATACACATCTTCCTATTCACATCCCCTTAACACTCCTGCGTTACAATATGACAAACAATAAGAAGGAGCATCATAAAGAAATATGTTGGAACACCCGCAAGGTGAGGAGTTGTTGTACTTCTGGGCATTTGGAGATTTGCATTACCGGGCGCGTGACGAGTGGCACGCCATGCATTCGCGGCGGCTCGCACCTATGTTTGAGGATACGCGCGTGTTGTGGCTGGACGAGGGCGCGCCGGCGTTCTGTGTCGCACCGGGTGATATTGCGGACACGGGCGCGCCGGAGAATTACACGCTGGCGAAGAAAGACCTGGCGGCGCAATTGGGCAACATTCCCATCTATCCCGGCATTGGCAACCACGAATATCACCGCGAGCGTAGGGATGATACCACCCATACCATCGAAGAGTATTGCGCCGCCTGGAAAAAGCCCGCGCGTTATGCCTGGATGGCGGGCGACATCCTGTGCATTATGCTCGATCAGCCCGATCCCTACCGGCCCGACCCGCAGCGCGAAAACGTCAAAGTCATCTTCCCGCCCGATGAGCTAGAATTTCTTGATGCGACGCTGGCCGAACACGCGCTGAATAGAGCCATCATCTTTGCCCACTGCCCACTGCATAACACTGTATTGGACCGCGACCCGGAAAACAACCTCGATGACGATTCGCTCGATCCATTCTTCTACGTGGAAAATTCGCACGAAGTACGGGCTATTCTGGCGCGTCATGCCAATGCCGCGCTTTATATCAGCGGGCATACCCACTCCGGCTGGGGATCGCCCAACCTGGCGCTGACGGAAAGATTGGGCGACCACGCCGTGACGCACCTGAACCTGATGAGTCCCTGGTACACAGGCAGGCATCGCGGCCCTCGTCTAAGCGCGGACCGCCTGAGCCTGGAATACTACCCCGATGATCCCGACGTGCTGGTTTCGTTCGCTGTGCATGTCTATCGTTCACAGATCATGATCGGCGCGCGCGACCATCGCGCCCGCCAATGGCTGGCGCAGTGGAGCATTCCAATGTAAAATGGCAAAAGCATACAGGCAAGCAGCCATCTGGCTGCTTGCCTGTATGCTTTTGCCATTTTACATGCATCCCTATGCTAGCATATCGCCTACCAGTTCATCTTGCGACAACGGGCCGATGGCCGAAACGGCCAGGGGGTTGAGCGGCGAGAAGCGATTGAGGGTGCGCAATACCTGCTCGTGGGTGACACCATCGATGGCATCTTTGATCTCCTGTATGGTGCGAATCTTGCGCTCGTACCACCAGGAACGGGAAATGGCCGACATACGCGCGCCAGAGCCTTCACTGCGCATGACGGTTTCGCTCTTCAGTTGCACTTTGGCGCGTTCCAGTTCGTCGTCGGTCAGGCCGTCCTGCTGTAGCTTGCGCAGTTCGTTGACGATGACCTCCATGCACTCGTGGCCCTGTTCGGGGGTAGTTCCTGCATAGATACGCAATGCGCCGCTTGTTTTGTTGCTGCTCAAACCGGCATTGACGCTGTAGACAAGCCCGCGCTTCTCGCGCACTTCAACGAACAAGCGCGAGGCCATATTACCGCCCAACACTTCGGCGATGATCTGGGCCGCGTAGAAATCAGGGTCGGTATAGCCGGGGAAAGGACACATCATCGCCAGATGTTCCTGCTGGCGTTCCTCGTGTTCTATAGTAATGCGCGTGACGGGCGTGGGATGCTGCTCCGGGGAGGGTGCGGCCTGCCCTTGCCATGCGCCAAACAGGGTTTCCACGCGCTCGACTACGTGATCCCAGTCAAACTTGCCCGCGATGGCGAAAAGAGCCTGGTCGGGACGGTAACGCGCCTTCCAAAATTCGCGCAAATCTTGCTGTTTCAGAGCCTGCACGCTTTCCGTCGTGCCGAGCAGTGGGCGGCTCAAAGCGGTTCCCTGATAGAAATTCTTGCGGATCAGTTCACCGATGCGGCTCATCGGCTCATCGTCGCGGCGGCGAATCTCTTGTAGCACGAGATTGCGCATCTGATCCAGTTCGCTCCTGGGGAAGGTCGAGGTCAGCAACAATTCATTGACCAGTTGCAGGGTGGCATCGAATTTCGTATTGACGATCTGCGCCCACACCTGCGCCGACTCCAGACCCGTGCTGGCGGATTTGCGCGCGCCGAGCGACTCGAAAGCTTCGTTTAACGCGCGCGCGTCCTTCGTTTTTGTTCCCTGGAAAAGCATGTATTCAAACAGATGCGCCAGCCCCTCTTTCTCCTCCGGCTCGTGGATGACTGCCGCGTCAAACTGGAAGCCAAAGGTGATAGAACTGAGACTGGGCATATATTGACCAATCATTTCTATGCCATTGGAGAGGCGATGATAGAAATAATTGGGGGGCAAACTTACCTGATCACTCATGTATAGCAACGTACCTTTCTGAATGATGTAGCAATAGTGTTGAGAAGAATATCATCAGTATATCACAAGCAGGGCGATGTAAAGTCGGGAGAGAGAGAAGGCGACCCTTGCGGTCGCCT
>JBOGTO010000114.1:0-25605 GCA_050695155.1 Ktedonobacteraceae bacterium | reverse complement strand
GTGTTGGTACACTCTACTGCTTGACCTGAATCATCTGCACGTCGAAGATGAGAACGGAATTGGGCGGAATGGTGGGAGGGCTGCCTGCCGAGCCATAGGCGAGCGCTGCCGGAATGATGAGGCGGCGAATACCGCCCTGTTGCATTCCAACCAGTCCTTCATCAAAGCCTTTTATAACCTGGCCCTGACCAAGCTGTAAACTGAGTGGATTGCCACTGCGGTCATAGGAGCTATCGAATTTCTTACCACTGCTTTGCAACCAGCCGGTATACTCAACCGAGACGCCATTGCCACTCTTCGCGGCAGGCCCACAGCCGACCTGAAGATCAATATATTGCAGTCCATCGGCCAGTGTGACGGGCGTGCCGCTCACAGTTGGCGGTTTGGCGGGTCCGGCTGTTGCCGTTGGCGGTAAATTGAGCTTAGAGAGACAGGCATTCATGGCAGCAGCTGTCGCGGTGGCGTGCAAACTGGCTGCTCTTGTAGCGGCGGCGTGGGCGCTGGCCGCTTGCTTTGCCTGTTGGGCAGAAGTGTAGTTCTGATATTCGAGTACTCCCAGCACAGCCAGAATGATGATTGCCACGCTAACAATGCTGCTCAGCCATATACGCTGGCGACGACGGCGGCGCGCCTGGCGTTGCAAGCGATTTTGCTGGCGTTGCCCCGGATTGCGCAATTTCTGCGAATTGCCTGTATTCTTGTTCCCATTCATAGTTTGCGTCATAAGAATAGCATCTCCCTGGAAATAGCATAGTCATGTTAAAGAATAGCAAAAAGAGAGTACCATTACCGGGGCAATCTGGCAAGGGGTAATTAGGAAAGAGTCTCCTGAAAACTAGTGTTGCTCAATTTCGATCAGGTAGTCATTTGGATCGCGGGCAAAGCAACGCCATCCCCCCCAGGGAGGAGCATGTGGCTCGGTCATGAACACGACCCCTTTGGCCGCTAACGTGCGATAGGTTGCCCAGCAATCAGCTACCTGAAAGTCCAGAATCACAGGCGTATGCTCTGGCGTGGACAGAGGCTCCAATGTGACGTCTGGTTTATCCAGGGTAGGAGGACTCTGGCTGAACAAGTATAAGAACATCGTTCCCTGGCGCAGCAAAACGATCCATGCAGACTCTTCAACTACTTCAAATTGCAAACAGTCCCGATAAAAGGCCACCGATTCGGTAAGGTCGCGGGCGACAAGCATCGTCGTCACACGTTGAAACGAGAGATCGGACATAACATCTTTCCTTTACGCTGATGAATCCCTTCCTCAAGTCAATCACTTTTCCACTTGAGCTAACATGAGTAGTGTAGCCGGACCGGATCAAGTAATCAACTTATTCGGAATATCTGACATCAGTTTAAGGAAGTGTGCGTTGCTAGATAGCTCTGGATGCTTCCCATCACGACCGTGATCTGTTCAGGCACCAGGCGATACAGCACGTAATAGCCTGTCCGTTGTGCTTCAAGAATGCCTGCTTCAGCCAGAAGCCGGAGATGTTTGGAGAGGGCGGCTTCGCTGAGGCCGACCAGCGGTGCCAACTCTTGCGTACTCCTGGGTTGCTCAGCGATCAGTCGGAGCGCGCGCAAGCGCGTATCATCTGCTAAGGCACGTAAGACGCGCAGCATAGCGCTGGGAGGCAATGGGGGATGTGTTGTTTGCGCGAGTTGAGCGACAGGAAAGACGAGAGCAGATGCCCACGGCTGATCGCAATTGACACGGATATGCGGCCATACATAAAAGCTGGGTACCAGCACGAGCGGATCATCTGATCCAATCACGACTTCGTGTTCATGAGGTCGCTCTAGCCAGAAGCGTTCCGCCGCTTGATCTATGCGAATCTCCGGCCACAAGCCCTGTAGAAATGCATAGAGTCCGTGCACAGCGATGTGAGTTCCTGCATCAGCCACATTCGACGCCAGTAGTTCCTCCACACGCTGCCACTCCACCTGAAAGGCGGCCTCCCAGTAGGCAGACAGCAGGTTCAGAAAGCGGTCGAGTAACGCGAGTGGCTCCTCAAGTGCCAGCCGGACGAGGCTGAGGCTTTCTGGCTCCAGAGAGGCGGCATTATTCAGAATGAGATCACAGGCCACCGGGTCCTCGACGCGCGCGAAATCGCGTGGCAGCATACCGCAGCAAAAGACCTCTGTAAACTCGAAACTGAGCATCTGCATGGCGAGCGCGCGCAGGCGTGTCAGTTCGCTTTCGAAGGTTGCAAAGGTGCCGGTTGCGGCGGGAAAGAGAAACGCCGGGAAGTAGGAACGGTAGGCAAAGCTAAAAGCAGCAATCTCCCGTTTGAGCGCGGGTGAGAGACGCTGCATTTGCCGTACCCACTGGTGTTGGACCGGGTGATGTTTGGGTTCGACCAGCACATGCAAACTCAGGACTGCCTCGAGTACAGGCGAGTAGGCAAATGCAAGGCGCTCGACGGCAGCAGGCGGCAGGTGAAATGTAATCATCAGAACCCTTTCATGCAAAAGCACAGCGCCAAAACCACTGCCGGAAAGTCGTCGGGCGTAAGTGACCCAGGCTCCAACAGAACATGGTAGTATTATGCAACGCTTCAGCCTCGATAGCAACTTTACCCTTATCTCGTTTTTGAGGAGACCATCATCTTTCTTCGCAGTTGTCTCAGAGCTTTTTGAAAGTCGCTGTGTGGAACAAGGCGACCGCCAGGGTCGCCTCTACTATGAATGGGTGTGGCAAGACGTTTCGTGGTCATAGTAGAGGCGACCCTGGCGGTCGCCTTTCCGCCTCCACCATCCCCTATCGCCTCCCCATGCCTTGCCTCCTTCACCCAACTTTTACATTGCCCTGGAAGGCTCGACAGTTCCAGAATACTCGTGATATAATACCATCCACCATCGTCAAATCTGTACTACAAGTCATGTCTCTACATACATACTGTAGATAACTCTATCACTCGTGATGCGCTAGAAGAATATGAGGAGTAAAGATGCCGACTCAAGGATATATTCGCTTTCCCACTATCCACCAGGATAAGATCGTCTTCGTCGCTGAAGATGATCTCTGGCTTGTATCGAGCGAAGGCGGGCGCGCCGAACGCCTGACTGCCGGAGTGGGTGAAGTGCGTTTACCGCACTTTTCGCCGGATGGCACGCTGCTGGCATTCGTGGGAGAAGACGAAGGCCCGGACGAAGTCTACGTCATGCCGTCGGAGGGCGATGTCGCGCGGCGTCTCACCTTTCAGGGCGCATCCTGCAAGGTTGTTGGCTGGTCTCCCGCTGGAGATGCCATCCTGTATGCCAGTAATACCGGGCAGTCGCTGTGGGGGCAGGAATATATTTATACCCTCTCTCAGCAGGGCGGGCAGCCGCGCAAGCTGCCTGTTGGGCAGGCCAACGCCATATCCTATGGGCCGCGTGGTGGCGTGGTCATCGGTCGCAATATCGGCGAACCTGCGCGCTGGAAACGCTATCGCGGCGGTACCGCCGGTCACTTGTGGTGCGATGTCGAGGGCAACGGCATCTTCCAAAGGCTATTACAACTGGATGGCAACATTGCCGCGCCCTGCTGGGTAGGCGAGCGCATCTACTTCATTTCCGATCATGAGGGGATTGGCAATATCTATTCCTGCACGCCTCTGGGCGAAGACCTGCGCCGTCATACCGAACATCAGGACTTCTACGCGCGCAACCTGTCCAGCGATGGGCAGCGCATGGTCTACCATGCTGGCGCGGACCTGTACCTGTTCGATCCCGACGAGTCGCGCTCGCATCACCTGCACGTTACCTTGCCCGGCTCACGCTCACAGCGCAACCGCAAATTTGTCTACGCCGGGCGCAACCTGCACAGCGCCGTACTGCATCCCCAGGGCTACGCGCTGGCTTTGACGACACGCGGCAAAGCCTTCTCGTTCGGCAACTGGGAAGGACCCGTCCTCCAGCATGGCGCTCCCGATGGTGTGCGTTACCGCCTGCTCGAATGGCTCAACGACGGCAAGCGCCTGGTAGTTATCAGTGATGAGATCGGGCGCGAAGCCGTCGTGGTCTTCAACCCCGAAGGTGCCAGCGAACCGAAAATCTATAGTGACATTGAGTTTGGCCGCGCTGTTGATCTGCTGGTTTCGCCCACCGATGATACCATCGCCATCACCAATCATCGCAACGAACTGATCGTAGTGGATCTGGAGGACGGTAGCGCGCGCGTGCTTGATCGCAGCGATTATGACCGTATCCGGGGGGCGGCGTGGTCGCCCGATGGACGCTGGCTGGCATACAGCTTTACAGGCGAGCGGCGCAAAACAGCTGTCAAGCTCTGCAATGTGGAAAGCGGCGAAACCTTTATGGCGACCGACCCCATCATTAAAGATTATGCGCCCGCCTTCGATCCCGAAGGCAAATATCTCTACTTCCTGGGAGAGCGCGTCCTCAATCCCGTCGCCGACAACCTGCACTTTGAATGGAGCTTCCCGCGTGGTGTCAAGCCTTACGCCATCATGTTGCAGCGCGACTTGAAATCTCCTTTCATCCCCGAACCCAAAGCGCCCGGCGACAAAGAGAAGGAAAAGGAAAAAGAGAAGGAGCAAGGTAAAGAGGAAGAGGTGGAAAAAGCGGACGCGAACGCCGAGGAAGCTGATAAAGAGCAGGACGACGCCCAAAAAGAAGAGGCGGACGACAACAAACCCACGCCTATCGTGATCGACCTGGAAGGCATCACGCGGCGCGTCGTGCCTTTCCCCGTCTCAGAAGGACTCTACACGCGCATTCTCGGCATCAAGGGCAAAGCGCTGTATCTGTCCTTCCCCATCGAAGGCACTATCAACCAATCACTCGTTGGCGGACATGAACCGAAAGGGCGTATCGACAGCTTTGAGTTTGAAACGCAGAAGCAAGAATTTCTCATGGATGGCGTGAGCCGCTTCGAGCTGTCGCGTGACGCTAAAACCCTGCTTTACCGCTCACATTCGCGCTTGCGTGTCTTAAAAGCAGGCGACAAAGCGCCGCGCGGAGATAACAGCGAGCGCAACAGCCGCGAAACTGGTTGGATCGACCTGGGGCGCGTCAAGGTCTCGGTACAACCGGCCGCCGAGTGGAAACAGATGTTTGCCGAGGCCTGGCGTTTGCAACGCGAACAATTCTGGACCGAGGACATGGCGGGCGTCGATTGGGACAAGATTTACGCGCAATACGCGCCGCTCGTCGAGCGTGTCTCCTCGCGCGGCGAACTCTCCGACCTCTTCTGGGAGCTACAGGGCGAGTTGGGTACATCCCATGCCTATGAAGGCGGCGGCGAATACCGGCAATCGCCGCATTACCAGCAGGGCTACTTAGGCGTTGACTGGAATTACGACGAAGAGCAGCAGCGTTATCGTATCGCGCACATCGTGTGGGGCGACCCATCCGATAGCAAAGCCACCTCGCCACTGACAAGCCCTGGCCTGAACATCGCGGAGGGCGATGCGGTACTGGCGATTAACGGCCAGCGCGTCACAGCCGAACACGGCCCGGCGGAACTACTGGTCAACCAGGCTAACAACGAAGTGCAATTGACTATCGAGAGCGCGGCCAGCGGCGAAACGCGCGTCGTGACCGTCAAGGCGCTGGGCAGCGAGATGAACGCGCGCTACCGCGAGTGGGTCGATCAAAACCGCCGTTACGTGCATGAACAATCGCAGGAGCGCGTCGGCTACATCCATATTCCCGATATGGGCTACCGGGGCTTCGCGGAATTTCACCGCAGCTACCTTGCCGAATACGACTATCCCGCGCTGCTGATCGACGTGCGCCACAACGGAGGGGGCATGGTCTCCGGCCTGTTGCTCGAAAAACTGGCGCGGCGACGCATCGGCTATGATTTCGCGCGCTGGAGCCAGCCCGAACCCTACCCGGCGGAATCGCCACGCGGCCCCATGGTTGCATTGACGGATGAACATTCTGGCTCGGATGGTGATATATTCAGCCACTCATTCAAGTTGATGAAGCTTGGCCCACTGGTCGGCAAACGCACCTGGGGCGGCGTCATCGGCATCAATCCGCGTCACCAACTGGTGGATGGCACGACGACCACCCAGCCCGAAGCAGCTTTCTGGTTCAAAGATGTCGGCTGGAACGTGGAAAATTACGGCACTGACCCCGACATCGAGGTCGATATAGCGCCGCAGGACTTCGTCAACGGCATCGACCCGCAACTGGATCGCGCCATCGCCGAAGCCCTGCGTATGATCGAGGAGACACCCGCGCTGGAACCCAGACCGGGCGAGCGACCTCGCAAAGGCAGAGTAGATTTTACTCGCTCATGATCGGGACAGGCGGCTGCTCAAGCGTCTCGCCGCGCTTGTGGGCTGCCTTCGCCGCCTCGATAGCCGGATCGCGTCCGATGAAGAAGGCCAGTACAGTGCAGACGGCGCAGCCGATCAGTACCACCATAAAGGTATCGTTCAAGCCCATCGTCACGGCGTGTTGTGTCACGCAGGCTTGCAGCGCCTGGGCCTGATGACCAACCTGCTGGATGCAAGTGGCAGCCGCGTCTCTGGCATGGGCAGTTCCCTGCTGTGTCAGGTAGGTGGTGAGCAGGGCAACACCCACCGCGCCGAATACCACTTTGGTCGAGCTGATGAGCGATGATGCCTTTGCCATCTGCCGGTTGCTGACGACCGAGACCGCCAGGGTCTGCAAAGGCTGAGCCACCAGCCCCAGGCCCAGACCGCGCAAGATCAGCCATATTTGCAGAGACGCGCCCGTTGTGCCGATGTCCAGGCGCGTGAAGCCAATCATCGAAATCGTGGCAACACCCAGACCAGCAACGGCCAGGACGCGCGGCCCAACCTTGTTGTACAGCTTGCCACCAATCGCCAACCCAACCGCCATCGCCAGTCCCTGGGTAATCAAAATCTCACCCGTCGAGAGCGCGGTTAAGCCCTGTACGCTCTCAAAGAACAACGGTATGATGAACAGGCTGCCGAAGAGTACCCCTGTTGTCGCCCATGTCAGAATGTTCGCCATCGTGAACGTATAGCTGCGGAAAAGCCGCACATCCATGACCGGGTCTTGCACCCGCAATTCTACAATGACGAAAGCGATCAACAGTACGGCTCCAGCAACCATGAACGAGACGACCTGGACATCGCCCCAGCCGCGCGAGCCTGCCGCAGTGATCCCATAGACAAGAGCGGTGAATGCTCCCATCGATAGAATCAGCCCCGGCATATCAAAGCCTTTCGATACACCTTGCTCCTCGCCATTCGCTTCATGTTCGGCTTTGTTGTTACGCAGGACAATCAATGCCAGGATGAAAGCGACGACGCCAATAGGAAGGTTGATGGTGAAGATCGCGTTCCAGCTAAAGTTAGTAGCCAGGTATCCTCCCAGCGTCGGGCCAAAGGCGGGTCCGAGCAGGAGCGGAACCAGGAGTATTGAAATCGCACCGGCACGCTCCGTCGGCGCAAACATGCGAAAGATCATCGCCATAGCGACCGGCAGCATAGCCCCACCGCCAATGCCCTGTAAAAGGCGAAAGGCGATCAGGAACTTTTCGTTGGGAGCGATTACGCACAGCCCGGAACCGACGGTAAACAAGGCCAATGTTATCAAGAAGACCGTTTTAGTCCCGATACGATCGCTCAGGTAACCCACAATCGGGATGACTGCCGCAGTCGCCAGGAAGTAGCCAGTGCCGACCCAGGTAATCGTCTGGAAATCGGTATGGAAAGCCCGGGCTATTTCGGGCAACACAACACTGACAATTGTGTTATCGAGAATCGCCATCAGCAAGCCCAGCGCAATCACCGCCGTCGCCTGCCATCTGTATGAGAGATGCATAGCCCATCTCCTTTCTGTTCTAAGAATTCGTCTCTGGGAGATCGATCATCATCCCGTGGACGACAAAAGCAACAATGTACTCCCGCGCGCGCGCCAGCGCGGCGGCTGAGGATAAATCATCTTCCAGATGAAGAGTCACCGGAACCATCTGATACAAGGGAAGAAAGGCGAGATACGACAGACAAATCTGCAAGATCATAGTGAGTTGTATCAAGGGTACGAAATCAGACCGGAGCAGCCCGGCGTGATGCGCCTTTTGAAAGAGTACCTCGAAAGGTTGAGCATCATCTGTACTCAATCTTGACACGATCTTCGCATAGGTCTGCCAGCCTTCCGCCTGTTCCCACAGCATGGTACGCATAAAAAGTGGATGCTCTCCAAAGTAATCAAAAATTGACGTAACAATCAATTCGAGTAATGCCTTGAACGCCCGCGCGTTTGTGGCTATGCCTTCATCTGCTAATAAAGGCGCGAGTAATCGGGTCTGAAGCACATTCAATTCGTTATCGACGCGCCTGACCACTTCCGCGTAAAGCCCCAGCTTATCTTCAAAGTAATGAAAAATCAGGCTCTTGTTATACCCCGATGCCGCCGCAATAGCGTCGATACGCGCGCCATCAAATCCGTTCTCCGCAAAGATTCTCTCCGCCGCGTCTAATATGGCCTGACGCGCCACTTCAGCATCTCGCTCGCGCCGGGCAGCAGCACTACTCATCATAATCCTTTCATTTCTCATCTAACTAACCAGTTAGTTGTAATAACTAACTGGTTAGATAATAACTGGTAAAATGCCAAAAGTCAAGGGGTATTATATGTTACAATATCGTAACGTTATCAAAACATACAAAGGAAAATATGTATGCGGGTTCCACGTCTGCTGGTTGATCTTTCTCCTTTGCGCGAGTCTGTCCCGTATCGCACACTCTTCTGGGGCCAGCTTATCTCGTTACTCGGCACGCAACTGACCGTCGTGGCGCTCCCTTTCCAGATATATTTACTCACACGCTCTTCGCTGGCGGTAGGTCTCATCGGATTGGTTCAATTAGGGCCAACGCTGCTCTTTACGCTCTATGGAGGGACGCTTGCCGACGCTATAGACCGGCGGCGTGTCCTCTTCATTACGCAATTGCTCCTGCTCCTGACCACCATAACGCTGGCAGTAGCGACCCTGTTCTCTCATTCGCCCATCTGGCTCCTCTACCTTCTGGCGGCATTATTGGCAGGTATTGCTGGCGTGGATGGGCCAGCACGCGGAGCCGCGACGCGCAATCTTGTGCGGCGCGAACTCTTTCCGGCAGCGGCGGCTCTCAACGCCCTGTTGCGCCAGTTGGGAGCGGTAGTCGGCCCTGCCATCGCGGGATTAATTATCAGTCGTTTCAACCTGTCCGTTGCCTACTGGCTGGACGCGGCTACCTACGGCGCGGCGTTGCTCTCTGTCGCCCTCCTGCCTCCCCAACCGCCAAAAGGTGGGGGCAGAGTTGCTGGCTGGACATCGTTCCGTGAAGGCATACACTACCTGCGAGGCCGTCCAGTCGTACAGGGAGTACTCCTTACAGATATTAACGCGATGGTCTTCGGGATGCCACGCGCGCTTTTCCCCGCTTTTGGCCTGACGGTATTGCGGGGAGGAGCGCAGACTGTTGGGCTGCTCTATGCCGCGCCCGCCGCAGGTGCGCTCATCGGCGCGGCTGGCTCTGGATGGGTGGGACACATCTCGCGGCCCGGTCGCGCCGTGCTGGTGATGATTGGACTGTGGGGAATTGCTATCACCATCTTTGGTTTCAGCACATGGCTTCCCATCGCGCTACTTATGCTGGCTTTCGCGGGCTGGGCCGACACTATCTCAGAGGTTTTGCGCAGCAGCATGTTGCAACTCTCGATCCCGGATGACTTACGCGGGCGCATTACAGCGGTCTGGTTAGCTCAGGCGAACAGTTCGCCGCGCCTGGGAGATGTGGAATCTGGACTTGTCGCCGCGATCACGAACGCCCAGGTATCAGCGGCAACAGGCGGCATGGCATGTATAGTTGGCGTCCTCGCGCTGACATGGCTGTTACCCGCATTTCGCCAGTTCCGCCTGGAGTATACCGATGCATCAGGGGCCGACCCGTAAAATGACACCTATAATACCCTCACCCCGTTTACCCACGTTCCCGCAATAACCTCGGATGATGCCCCGAAAAACAATACATCCAGCACATCGCTGGCATTCCAGCCTGCCAGCGATGGATGTTGCAAATCAATCGCCACAAAATCGGCCAGCATTCCCGGCGCGATCACACCTGTTTCTACGCCCAGCGCTTTAGCCCCGTTGCGCGTGCCATAGTCCAGCAGCAACGGCCCCGGTGATCCCATCGCGCCAGCTACCAGCACACGGCGGCGTTGATAGCGCATCCGCGCGCTATATTCGGCCCAGCGCAATTCCTCGATGGGATCAAGACGAGTATTACTATCGGAGCCGGTATTCAATGGAATATCCGCCGCCAGCAAATCCGCGTAAGGAGCGATGCCATCGCCCAGGTCGCCCTCGGTGGTGGGGCAAACACAGACGCTACAGCCATAACGTGCGAGTAGATCAATCTCGGCAGCGCTGGCATGAGTGGCATGAACTACCGTCGTCATATTCCCCAGCGCCTCGAAACGCTCGAGCAGTTCGATGGGTGCGCAACCATATGCTGCCCGGCATTGTTCAATCTCTGCCACCTGCTCATCCGCGTGAACATGCAAAGGCAAGCCGCGTTTATGGCTATATGAAGCGATGGCGCGGAACCAGTCTTCCGGCACGGCGCGTACCGAGTGCGGCGCAACTCCTACCGGGACGCCCTTCTCGCGCAGCGACTCAACCCGTTCCAGATAGGCTTCGACCGAGGCATCGCAGAAACGCCGTTGCCCCTCTTCTGGTGGCTGGTTGAAGCCGCTCTGGGCATAAGCTGTCATGAGCAGCACGACTCGTATACCCGCGTCTCGCCCGGCCTGCAAAACTGCTTCCGACATGGCATTGGGGCTGGCATAGGGCGTGCCGTCAGGCTGGTGATGCACGTAGTGAAACTCGCCGACGGTTGTATAGCCTGCCGCCAGCATCTCGCGGTACGTATGCACCGCTCCCTCGTACAGCAAATCAGGCGTCAATCGCTGCGCCTCGTCATACATGGCGCGTCGCCACGTCCAGAAGGTGTCCTGTTGCGAAAGAGGGCGATGCGTATGCCCGCGTAAGGCGCGTTGAAAGACGTGGCTATGCGTATTGACGAAGCCGGGCAGGAGGGCTACACCGGGAAGAATATCTATTTCGGCAGCTACATTACTCACAGACGCAAGTGAACGTCCTCCCGCATATGGCACAATAGCCCCAATGCGGCCATCGTCAGAGATAGAGATAGCTTTATTGGTCTGCAATCCTTCGGGCGTATAAACATAGTCTGGCACGAGATACTTCATCGCAATTCCTCATTTCGCGGTTAGATCAACCATTTTTATCCCGCTCTGAGTATAGCATTTGACCGTCGCACGTTTCCCGTCAATCGCCTGACCTTCTGAGATTCTGATTATGAGATGAGTTTTGTGATTCGTCAAGCGGGGCGTGTATGTGGGGAGGAGTGACCATTCAAAAAAAGAGCATGATCAGAGAAGTTTTTTCTGCGAATGTATGGTAAACTGTTCGTACTCACGGCATATGTGTCGCAGAACGTGTCCTCAAAGGCCGGGCGTTGCTGCATTCTGCACGTTTACTCCTGGCACGTTCACACGCGAAATAAGGAGAATATCATGAGAAAAGTCATTTCATTTATGCATGTCTCACTCGATGGCTTCACGACAGGACCAAATGGAGAATTGGAGTGGGCTATCGTGGATGAAGAACTGAACCCCTATGCCGATGCTCTCTTCAGGAACGTGGACACGGCTCTCTATGGACGTGTCACCTATCTGGGAATGCAGAGTTATTGGCCGACCGTCCTCACGGACCCGGAAGCCTCGCCACGCGACCTCGCACACGCTCACTGGGTCGAGAATGTCTCCAAAATCGTGTTTTCAACCACGCTCTCGCGTGCGGAATGGAAGAATTCACGGCTGGTGAAAGATCACATTGCGGAAGAAATCGCCTCACTCAAACAACAGCCTGGCCTCGACCTCATGATCTTCGGTAGTCCCAGATTGACCCATACGTTTATCCATCTGGGCTTGATTGATGAATACCGTCTCTTTCTCAATCCGATTGTCTTAGGCGGGGGAATCCCGCTCTTTCAAGACATCAAGGACTGGATGAAGCTGAAGTTGCTCGAAGCAAAGACCTTCCAGGCGGGGGTAGTTGGACTTCACTACCAGACAGTCAGGCCATAATCGACGCTCATCCTGCTATGCACACCATCGACTTACAACGCCCCGGCGTCGCCGATAAGCTGGAAGCCCGCCCAGAAGTAGGGGTGAACGCGGTAAGGGCGGATGGAGGTGCGCGAGCGAGCCAGGAAGGCGCGCTGCGCTCCGGCGAGGGCGGCGGCTTTGGGCAAATCGCTCAACAGGGCCTGATAGAACATTTCCATCAGTTCGGCGCTGCTGGCATCATCGACCTTCCACAGCGTGGGCAAGAGCGAGGCGGCTCCGGCATAGAGGAAGCCGCGACCAAGTCCGATCACTTCATCAACGCCCTTGATAATGGCGCGGCCAGTTTCGCACGCGCTCAACGTCAGCAGCGAACAGGATGAGAGATCGAGGTTAAAGACATCGATGGCATCCAGTTTATTGTCCGCAAGCTGGATGTGCGAAAAGTTGGGGGCGTCAAGACGGAACATACCGTGCGCCGCGATATGCACGATGGGACTATGCGCTCCCACCTCTTCCAGCAGCGATTTTGTAGCCGCGTCGTTAAGAGCGCAGGGCGCGCCTAGCAGCCTGGCGACAGCCTCAGCTTCTTGCCGGGCGAATGCCAGCCGCCCATTGTCTGAAAGGCCCATCACCAGCGAGTTTTGCAGGTGAATCCCTTTCAAGCGAATGCTTTTACCGCGCTTGCGGCAAATGTCGTGCAGCGCGGCGGCTGGCAGGTAAGAGACGTTGATGCGTTCGATGACAAACTGCACGCCATCGAACAGGCAATGAAATGGCAGATAGTGCAGCAGGCCATAGGGAACGATGGTCAGGTGTTCGCAGGCATCAATGGCCGCTTCTACCGGTTTCAGCAACACATCATACAGACGCTGCAAGAGTCCCAGGCTGTTTTCCTGCAAACCAGCAAGGGCTGAGGAGCGGTCTTGCGCTCCGCTGGCCTGCGCTGCCAGGTCAAGATTGACACGCCAGAGCGAGAGCAAGCGTTCCAGCCGGGGTACAATGCCGGGGATAACCAGCGTATCCACGCCCGCGCGCGTCATCTGGAAAATGTACAGATCATTTTCGGTGAGGTAATATTCCAACATCAAGGTATTACGTTCAAGCTTTTGCCACATCGAGGTGATAATGCTATCCGTCCATTTGGAGCGCGAGCGCGAAGCGAGGTCTCCCGCCAGGCGCAGTTGTATCTGTTCCAGCAAATGTTCGATGCTGCGCTCGCGCTGCCGCATCTCCTGACGCGCCTGCCCCGGTTTCATGGCGCGAATACGCAGCACGGCGGTATCGCTCAAATTCGCCTCGTACTCCGCGTCGTAGACAATCGAACTGTACCAGGCCTGTTCTTCGCGCAGGTGCGCCAGGTCTTCCAGAATGGCTTCGCTGGCCTTGTCCGCCGCGCGCAGGCGAATATCGATATTGTTGCGCAGGTAGTCGCCCAACACACGCGACTTGGCTTTTTCGACGTAAATAAGGGCCTGTTCCTTCCTCTGCTGCCTCAAGGCCAGAATCATCGCGCGTTGATATACCGCGCCCTTATCTTCGAGGAAGCTGCTGCGTTCATCCAGCACAAGGTGGCTCTGCACATCCTCAATGCCCTTGATGGCGCGTTCGTAATAGCTGGCCGCCGCCTGCGCGTTCTGGTGAAACTCGGCAATCTGGCCGAGCATGTAATCACAGCTATATTTCAAATCGAGCAAGCCCTGTCCCTGGGCAATGTCTAAAGCCTGCTGGCAAAGTTCCTGCGCGGAGGCGGTATTGCCCAGATTGGCAAGTATGCGCGCCTGGAGCAGCGCGGCTCGCGCCAGTTGTGGCAATGCCTCTTGTTCCGCGAAGGCATCGGCCACGAGGCGGGCTTCGCGCAAGCTATCATCGTACTGTCCGCTGACAAAGTAGAGTTCCGCCTGCTGCAAACGCACTTTGGAGGCCAGCGCCATAAAGCCCATATCCTCCAGAACGCTCCTGGCCTCGCGCAGTTTCTCGTGAGCATCGGGCAAATCACCCACGAGCATTGCTGCTTCCGCCTGGTAGAGAAGGGACTGTGCCATATTGCTTCGGTAGCTGTGGGAACGGCGAAAGAAGGCTACCAGTTCGCCTGCCAGTTGGTACGCTTCGCGCGAGCGATTCAAGCGCAGCAGGCAGTTACAAATTTGTTGCGCTACCTCGGCGGCGGGCAATTCTAACGAGTGGCTGTTAAAATACTCGCGGCTGCGATTGAAGAGCAGCAACGCCTGGCTATAGTGGCCTTGAGCGGCGAAAATCTCGGCGATATTCAGTTCCTCACGCGCAACAG
Organism: Ktedonobacteraceae bacterium; assembly: GCA_050695155.1. GTDB lineage: Bacteria > Chloroflexota > Ktedonobacteria > Ktedonobacterales > Ktedonobacteraceae > CF-113. Next base: position 11,228 of record JBOGTO010000114.1, on the reverse strand, counting down.
AGATTTTCTGATCTTCATGCGCCGCGAAGGTGGCGCGCGCCTGTTCGTGCAGGGCGATGGCTTCGCGGAACCGGCCCAATGAGGCCAGGGCAATCGCTTTGTTGCCGCGCGCCCGCGCGATGAGTAGATCAGCTCCCTCATTTAATAATAGATAGGTTTCAATAGCGCGATCATACAGGCGCACAGATTGTTCATACTGGCCGAGTTCAAAATGGATGATAGCGGCGTTTACATCAATCTGTCCGGCGCGTTTGTGATTGTTATAGCGTATAAAGACTTCGCGCGCCTCCGCAGCATCACGCAAAGCGTCAGCCGTGAGATTCAACTGCAAACAGGCGCTGACGCGGCCAATGCGCGTGCGCGCCCAACCTACCTCATCGCCGACGGAGAGAAACTCTTTTCCGGCAGCGTCGAGAAACTTGATGGCTTCCGCATTGCGCCCCAAACGCCTCAGCGCCTCACCCCGCGTCATCAATCCCAGTGCGTGGGCATAACGGCTGCCAGTTAGATCACCGATGCTCAGCAGATGACCGGCCAGTTGATAGCTGAGATGTGTCTCATCATCCCAGCGTCGATCCGCTTCCCGTTTAATCGTCTCGATCAATTGCTGCTGGTCATCGACGTTCAATGAGGATATTTGCTTTTGCAGCACAGCGTACCCCGCGCGTTCATCCATTTGCAGGAGCGCCGTTACCAGGTTTTGCGGTGTCATTCGGTCACTATTTCCAGGGTCATGCTATCTGACAGAGCCATCAGCCATCACTACTGCTTAATACGTCTGTCACGCGCTGCTAATCACATCAAGCGAAGCATATTCTACCATGTTTCTTTCTCTCATGTAAGATGCTTGATGAATGATTAGATCGGGTTATCGTTTTATAACCAGGAAACGATAATCCAAACCATTCTACTACCATTTTCCCATCGATTTCTCTTAGCTTGATAGTATTCTTATGTACAGTGGAGGTTTATGGGTGGCGGAAAGTCAATCAATTCACAGGTATAAGAGGTATTAGTAGATGCAGGAAAAGTCTCGCGTCCGCCGGGCGGCGAAATTCTCTTCACGACAAAAATGTCTGACATTACTGATCGTAACGCTTGCTTTCATAATAGGCGGCGCAGCCATCATTATCCCAGGCAATTTCATTGCACACGCAAGTGGGGCAAGTATTACAGTCCTTCCAAAATCATCCGCTTACTCTAACCAGCTATCAATCAGGCTGACAGGCGCGGGCTTTGCGGCCAACGAGTCGGTAAAAGTCTTCTGGGACTATAGCGGCCCAGGCACAGGCACGCTGAAAGTCACCGTTGCGGCCAGCGCTACAGGAGCCTTCTCTACGCACTTTCCAATGCCGCTTGTGCCAACGGGAACCTATACGGTTGCCGCCGTCGGCCAGACATCGGGGTCGGTAGCCACCGGCACTACTCAGATTTTACCTCAAATGTACCTGAGTCCCAGAGCTTCCGGCGTGGGTACGACCATCTTTTTCTTTGGCAATGCCTATGCCGCCGGGGAGTCTGTCAACATCTACTGGAACTACACCGGCCCAGGCACCGGCACGCTGCTCACGACAGTTATTGCCAACAGTACCGGTTCATTTAAGACAACTGCTAAAGTACCGGCGGGAACACCCCCTGGTACCATCCCTGTTGTGGCTATCGGCCAGACGAGCAACGCTTCCGGCACTTTTGGCTTTATTCTTTACCCGCCGCTGCTGGCCCTCGCGCCGCTCTCAGGCGCTCCTGGCACCTTGCTTACCACAAGCGCATACGGATTTGCGGCATTCGAGAAAGTCAATGTCTTCTGGAATAATGGAAGCACTGCCAGCGCCACTGGCACCGCGAATGCCAACGGCTATCTTGCTCCAGTCACGATCACCGTCCCGGCGAGCGCAACACCGGCGAATTACACTGTAAAGGCGGTTGGCGTCAAAAGCAATACAGTCGTTACCAATACCTTCTCGGTGGTAGCGCCGGGTACGCTCTTCAGTACGGCATCCGGCCCGGTTGGCTCGCGCCTGACGCTTTCGGGCTTCGGCTACACTCCCGGCGAGACGATTAACACCCAGTGGAACTACACAGGTCCAGGGACTGGGACCACCGTTGCAACCGTGACAGCGGGCATTGATGGAGCCTTCACCACCAGCTTTCTTATTCCTACGGCCACTGCGGGTGGTTATGCTGTGGCGGCAGTAGGCGCGACCAGCCATATTGCGACGCACCACGCCTTTACGATCAACAGCGGAGTGGCGATAGACCCGTCCACTGCTTCTCCTGGTACCTCTATTACCGCCTCCGGCAGTGGCTACCAGGCCGGAGAGACCGCGCAATTTTTTCTGGATAATACTACCGGCACACCGCTCTCCAGCGCAATAGCCAGCAGCGATGGCAACGTGACCGCATCCATTGCGCTGCCAAACTCTACGACGCCGGGTGCGCATACGATTATCGGCGTCGGACAAATAAGCGGCCAATCGTTTAACACACCCCTGACCATTGATACCAGTTGGGGAGATTTCGGTTTTGATACCACGCATCACCGCTACAACCCCAACGAGTTCGGGGTTGGCACGGGCAATGTAGCCAACCTGGTATCGAAATGGACGGCGGCGAGCGCGACAGGATTGCGCAGTTCGCCCGTCTATGGCAATGGTATCATCTACATGGGTTCTCACGACGGTATCCTGACGGCATATAATGCCAGCACCGGAGCCGTGAAATGGGTGTTCAACACGAACACGCAGTTTGAAATAGCCTCAGCGCCTCTGCTCGATGCGCAGGCCGGGCTGGTCTTCGTTGGCACAATGGGCTTTGAAGATTCCGGCATTCCTTCACCTTTCTATGCCCTGAACGCGAAAACTGGCGCACTTCTATGGAGTGTTATTCTGCCCTGGAATAACTTCGGCTTTCCCAGCCTGGCTTTCAACACCATCTTCATCGGCGCTTCCCACGAAGGGGGTAACGCCATGATTAATGCGCTGGATGAATTTACCGGTCATATTATCTGGCAACATGCCACGAACGGCGGTGACTGGGGAGCTATCGCTGCCGACACGAGTACACACGCCGTCTTCACCGGAGTTGGCAATCCCGCCAATCAGATTCTTTCACTGAATGCTCTCACGGGCGCGCTGAACTGGAGCTACTCGGTACCCAATTCTGGCGGAGACGATGATGTCGGTTCCGGCATCACCATAGCAAACGGACTTGTCTATGCCGATAGCAAGAATGGAACTCTCTATGCCCTTAACGAGAGTACAGGAACGCTCGCCTGGTCTACTTCTATTGGCCGTGCCAATATAGGCAACGTCTCCTCGCCAACGATTGGACCGGATGGTACGCTTTACGTCGGTTCGCTTGATAACAACCTGTATGCTCTCAATTCGACGACGGGCGCTGTGCTATGGAAAACGCCCACAGGCGGAGGCATTGATAGTTCTCCGGCCATCGCTAACGGCGTGGTGTATTTCGCCTCGTTTGACAAAAATGTCTACGCGGTGAACGCCAGCACGGGTGCGGTGCTGTGGAAATTCACAATGGGCAAGATGTCCTATGCCTCGCCCGTGATCGTCAACGACTGGCTATACTGCGCCGCCAATAACGGCACGATCTACGCCTTCGGCCTATAAACTGGCTTTTGCAAATATGAATGTTCCTGGCAGTTTATACCCGGCAAATATGACCAGCCACGAACGGTCATGAGTTGTCACCCTGAGCGTAGCGAAGGGTCTCGCGCACCCAATGCCGAGATGCTTCGCTTTGCTCAGCATGACATATCTAACTCGGTCCGGTAAAATTCATCAGGAACATTTATCTACTCCTCACCTGTTCTCTTTTAATCAACCCTTCTTTGTATCTTTAATTCATCGTTACACAAGTGAGTAATTATACCTATGTTGCAATTTTATAACCATAAACTTAGAAAAACCACTGATTCGTTACCCAATTTCCATTCCACCTCATCAGTTATGGTCTATGCTAGGTCTGTATGCGTCTGTGTGCATCTAACAATCCATAGATGTACCTGATTTCATATTAAAATTGGTACTGCGCCTTGCACGATTTTTGTTGAGAGGGAAACCTGAGCTTATGAACCGAAGACCGCAGCCATCTGGCACATTCAGTCAGCGCCTGTTACGAAAGAGATGGGGCATCATCTTTCTGGCGTTGACCATTACAATGGTCATTGCAGGCACCGCTATTGGACTAACCTATCGTCAATCCGCCCACGCGGCGGGAGCCACCTTGCTGGTATCACCCAAAGGGGAAGCCTTTACGAAGATACCTATAGCTGTACAAGGCTCTGGCTATGGAGCGAATGAAGCTGTCAATATTTATTGGAACTATACCGGGCCTGGCACTGGCACCTTAGTGAAGACCGTGAATAGCGACGGCTCGGGTTCCTTTAACACCTCGTTCCGTATCCCGCCTTCGCCAGCAGGTACATATACCGTCGGCGGTGTTGGACAGACCTCCGGTTCAGTGGCGACAGGTACTTTCCAGTTGTCCTCTGGTCTGACTATTCTTCCCGTAGCGGGCGGCGCAGGTTCAAGCATGACTCTCTCTGGCAATGCGTTTGGAGCCAGTGAGTCAGTAAAGGTCTTCTGGGACTATACCGGCCCTGGCACCGGCACATTGCTCACCACAGCGAACAGCGATGCCAATGGATCATTCACGATAAAAAGTACTGTTCCTACAGGTAGCCCACAGGTCATTGTTCCGGTAGTCGGTGTAGGACAAACGAGCAATAGCACCGGCACCTTTACCTATATCGTCTATCCGCCAACGCTGGCCCTCGCGCCACTAAGCGGCTCGGCCAATATTGGCCTGGTTGTAAGCGCCTACGGCTTTGCTGGCCTGGAAAAAGTCAATGTTTACTGGAATAACGGCGCTACTCCGGTAGCGACGGTCAAAACAACTAACTATGGCTATATGGGACCAACCACCATTTCTGTCCCAGCAGGCACGGCTCCAGGCAGCTACCAGGTCAAAGCAGTCGGACAAACAACCCACCTGACCATCACCAACAACTACACGGTGGTTGTTCCAGCTTCAAGCCTGCGCACTGCAAGCGGACCAGTAGGAACCAGTGAATACGTTACCGGGCAAGGCTACGCTCCTGGCGAGACGGTCAACTTGCTCTGGAACTATACCGGGCCTGGCACTGGCACGCAGGTAGCCAGCGTTACTGCGGGTTTCGCGGGCAATATCACCGTCAGCTTCAACGTTCCCGCTGCCACCACTGGTAACTATACGGTAGCCGCCGTTGGCGCAACCAGCAATAGCGTCACCCAGAATACATTCACCGTGAGTACTGGCGTGTTTGCCAATCCATCCAGTCTACCCCCTGGCACAAATCTTACGGCGGCGGGCAGCGGCTTCCAGCCAGGAGAGATGGTAAACATTTTCCTGGATAGTAAATCCAACCCCAAATTGGGGACTGCTACTGCTGACGTGAACGGCAATATCAGCCAGTCCGTTGGCATCCCTTCCGCCACCATTCCAGGCAGTCACAGTCTCATAGTGGTGGGAAGCACCAGCGGGCTATCGTTCAATACTCCTGTTAGTGTAGACACCCCCTGGAACGATTTTGGTTTCGACCTGGCCCATGATCGCAACAACTCCTACGAGAATCAGCTAGGGGCCAGCAACGTCAGCCAGTTGCAGCTGCGATGGAAAGCGCCAATGGGTACCGGTCTGTGGAGTTCTCCCGTCTATGCAAACGGCACGATCTACATGGTAACGGCTAATAGCATCTTGCGCGCCATTGATGCCTCCACTGGTACAGTGAAATGGCAGTTCGACACGGGCATGAATTTTAGGAATGTCTCGACGCCAGTAGTCGATATAGCTAATAACATGGTTTTTTTCGGCACACTGGCTCTCAAAGAAACCTATACTCCCGCGCCGTTCTATGCTCTAAACGCAACCACCGGGGCCTTGATGTGGAGCGAACTCCTGCCCTGGAGCGATTTCGCTTTCCCAACCATCGCTTTCCATACCATTTACCTCGGCATGTCGCACGAGGCGCAATCCGCAATGCTCTACGCCATCGACGAGTTTAGCGGACATATCAACTGGGTTCATCCCACCGCTGGTGGGGTCTGGGGAGCAGTAGGAGTTGACGTTAATACGAATACCGTCTTCTCCCTTATCGGCAACCCGACCGACCAGATTGCTGCGTTCAATGCCACAACGGGAGCTATCGTGTGGCAATTCGTCCTGTCCACCTCCGGCCAGGATGGACAGGAAGCCAGTTCGCAAATTACAGTTGGTGGAAACGGGCTGGTCTACGTCGATACCAAAACGGGCTTCGTCTACGCTCTTAACGAAAGTAACGGCACGGTTGCCTGGAAGGGCGCTACCGGGTTGAATAATATTTCATCCCAGGCCGTTGCGAATGGCAAGTTGTTTGTTGGCTCGGAGGACTCGAACTTCTACGCATTCAATGCAACGACGGGCGCATTCCTCTGGAAGACGCCTATTGGCGCGCACGTCGATAGCTCGCCCGCCGTTGCCAATGGCGTCGTCTACTTTGGGTCATACAACAACAAAATTTACGGGTTGGACGTAAATACCGGCTCAATTCTCTGGACCTTTAGCACAAAGGGAGCCTCGCTAACCTCTCCCATTGTGGTCAATGGTTGGCTCTATAGCGGTTCCACCGACGGCAACCTCTACGCTTTCAGCCTGTAACACTGTAGGGGCGGGCGACCACAAGGGTCCCCGCCCCTAATGAATGTTGACAACCGAATGAGGTAATTCTGTAGGGACAAGGTGCGGGGTGGGGTGGATGAGGGGGCCTTGTGCTTGTCCTCGTTGGCAATGTGATTCGTTGGGTTACGTGAGGCATGATGGTCACATTCCCAGCAGGACAAGCACAAGGCCCCCACCCTGCCCCACATCCACCCCTTGTCCCTACAGGACGGGGGCGGCATTCCATTCCCCGCTTCGGTCGGCAAAGTTCATCAGGATGGAGGCGGCGCTCATTTTTTAATGTTTGTATAAAGAGGTGATTATGTCAACGAAGAACAGCACACTATCCAGGCGATGGCAGAGGGCGCGATATGCAGGCAGCGTGATAGTCATACTTACGCTGGCATTAGTGGCATTTTTTACCTCTATGCATTCAGTGACTCACGCCCAGTCTGGTGACTGGCCTACCTACCTCGGAAACAACGCGCACACGGGCTATAATGCGGCAGAAACCATCATCAATCCCTCAACAGCCTCCAAACTCAAGATACACTGGAGGCACAAGTACAGCGCAAAGATCAGCACGCAGCCCATCGTCGCCAATTCAACGTTGTACTGGGGATCATACGATGGAATAGAACATGCATCAAGCCTCACCAATGGAGCAGATATATGGACTGCCAACCTCGGCCTGACAACGGATTGTCGCAAGCATACGCAAGGGGTACTCAGCACGGCAACGGTAGCCACCGTCACGATACAGGGAAACCCGACCACAGTGGTATTTGTCGGTGGAGGGGACAACAACCTGTATGCGCTGGATGCTAATACTGGAACAGTACTCTGGAAAACGCTGCTGGGATCATCGTCAGCCTACTTCATGTACAGTTCGCCAACGGTGTATAACGGTTCGGTCTACATAGGTGTCTCCGCCGCTGAAGATTGCTTGCATGTCGTGGGGCAGATGGTGCAACTGGATACCTCAACGGGCATCATTCAACATATATTCAATACGGTACCCACCGGTTGTCTGGGAGGGAGCGTCTGGACTTCGCCCACCATCGATGAATCTACAGGTATCCTCTATTTCTCCACAGGCGAGAAATCCGCCTGTAAGCAGCATGAAACGATGGTGGACTCGCTGATTGCGCTCAACGCTGCCAACCTGTCCCTGCTTGGCTCCTGGCAGGTACCGGCATCGGAGATCATCATGGACGGAGACTTCGGCAGCTCGCCCACTCTGTTCCAGGCAACCATTAGCGGGACGCCGCATCAGATGGTCGGTCTTGCCAACAAGAACGGCATCTACTACGCCTTCGACAGGAGCAACATCAGCGCCGGGCCGCTATGGGAGATGCGCCTGGCGACAACGCCCGGTCCTACCATCTCATCGAGCGCCTGGGACGGAACAGACCTCTACGTATCGGCTGGCACGACCACGCTCAACGGCGCGAATTGCGCGGGCAGCCTGAGCGCTCTTGACCCTGCTACCGGCACTCCACTCTGGCGCGATTGTCTCCCCTTTGACGCCTTCGCGCCCGTTACAGCCGTACCCGGTCTGGCGGAACTGGCGGACGACAACGACATCAGGATCGTTGATGTGACAACGGGCAACTTACTTTTCGACTATCACCAGAAAACCAACTTTCTCGGCCCTGGCACCATCTCCAACGGCATTCTCTATCAAGCAGATATGGGCGGCGATATGTACGCCTTTGGCCTCTAATCTTAGAGAGTAAAGCAAAGGGATGCGCTGGTTGCCTGCTGCAACCAGCGCATCCCTTTGCTTTACCTCATCATGCTATTAGCGGCTGGAGACGGCTGGTATCTCGTCTGAAGCTTGCGTATCTTCCCGCCCTACCATTTCCGCGATCAGACTTTTCACGGAATTGCCCCAGGCATCCCAGTTCAGCAATGTATCAAATGTGGCGCGGCTGCTTCTTACCAGCTCCATGTAACGCTGGTCATCGCCATAGACCGCAGCGATCAATTTGGCATAGGCGGTTCCATCCGCTTCATATGGCAGCAGAAAGCCATTCTCTCCCTCTCGCACCACGCCCGGCACACCGCCGGTATCGCTTGCCAGTACAGGTAAACCATATGCGCTGGCCTCGCAAACCACGATACCGTAACAGTCGTTGCGCGTGGGAAAGAGCAAAAAATCCGCGTCGATGTAGAGCTGCTCCAAAGTTTTGCGCTGCTGCTCGTCGTTTTTATCCAGAAACGGAATGACTTTCATCCGTTCATGAGAGATATGCGCGGGCGGCACACTGCCACAAATGGTCAATGTGGCCTGAATGCCCATCTCTTCCAGCTTCAACAGCGTTTCATAGGCGATGGGGCCACCCTTACGCTCCCAGTTCGTGCCGATAAACAGCAGGCGGCAATGATCCGACTTCTGACGATGATTCGCAATGTCGCTGGTTGGATTCTGTTCAAAGTTGGCCCCAAAGGGGACGACGCGCACTTTTTCGGGCTGCGCGTGGTAATAGTCAACGGCGGACTGGGCCGCCCACTGTGAGGGATAAAGGGCAAACCTGGCCTGCTTGATGGCAAGAGCTTCGAGCGCGTCCACTTCACGCGCCGAAAAACGCAGCAGCGACGAAAAGTGCTGGTGATAGTTTTCCAGCAATGCAAAAGTGGCATCTTCAATCAGAATAATGGGAATATGAGTGCGCAAACAGGCAATTTCTGTCGCTCCCGCCACAGCCACAATAGCATCAAAAGGCTGTTGCGCCAGTTTCTTTTCAGTATAGCTCGCGTAATGTTTCGCAAGCGCAAAGGTGTGATTATACGCATAATTACGCTTAAACAGAGCTTGCGACGTTTTATGTGCTACTTTACCAACCAACTTCCTCCGGGCAGGAATTGGTCCGATAAAGGTCACATCGCCACATTGCCGCTGCAAGGTCTGACCAATATGGTAAATCGTGCCTGACCAGGGGCGTCTATCCATTGGATCGTGCGCGGTAAGGAAAGCAATCTTAAAGCGTTCATCTAAAGTAGTCATACAAATGTCTCTCCGTTGTGCAAATGAATCTGTCGCTAAGCCCCACCTTGTCTGCTACTTATCCCGCTTCCCGAAAATATAAGCTACCCCTTTCGCAAGGGTAACGATAGGATGAATCACATAAAAAATGCCATAGAGGCGTAAAGGCAGGCGCGAATTATTCAAATAGCGCCGGCCAATGGTAGCCTTCGAGGGAAAGAGCGCGCGCAGAGCAGCTTTCCACAAATCAGACGTGCTATCAACCATGGCGCGGCGCGCGATGATGCGCCGTGCTTGCCAGCGCTGTGAAGCCAGGGCCTTCATAACGTCCGGCATCGCAAAACGCTCAACAATCACGCGGCTCACCAGGGGCGGGCGCAACTGCTTCAAAACGCTTTCGGGAATTTCCACAGCGAAGAGGCTACGACACCAGGATAGGCAATAGTACAGCGTTGTGGCAAGATTTTGACGCCTCGCGCGCCGCACCAACATTGACCAATCCATATCCACTTGAAGGGCGCGGAGCATCACAACCAGGTCATACAACCAGAGCAGTCGCGTAAAACCATGAAAGCGATAATGCCAGCACAGGTAGAGCAAGTGATCGATATGATCCATCGTCAGTACCGGTTCGCCAAGCAGTTCGATGCGACGCGCGCGCTCCCACAATTCACTCGCATCGAATTGTGCGCCAATATCGCTTGGATGCGGGGCCGTATGCAGTTCAATCAGCATCTCCAACCACGAGTCGGTCTGTTTTAAGATGTAGTTATAGCCTGTCCTTGTGGCATCCGTTATGTTGGAGCGAAACTCCTCATAGAAGATAAAGCCGCGTTGTGCCAGTAGCTCGCTAGCCTTCTCTAAATCACCGGGCTGAACGAAGGCATCGACATCATGATAGGTGCGCAGGTGTGGCGGCGCGTAGAATTGATAGGCCAGGGCTGGCCCTTTGAACAACATAAGGGGAATATCCGCCTCGTGAAATGCATGTAACACATCGCGCAGCGTATGCTCCAGGAAAAGGTTTTGCAGCGCCTCTGTGCGGTGCATGGCGAGCATCGCCTCGGTGATCTGTTCCCCAAGCATCTCTGAGAGTTCTTCACGCGAAAAGCTGGCACAGAGAATCGGTATCAAACGCGGAAGCTCTTCATTGGTGTCCAGGTCTAACGCTTGATGTCGCGCTCTGGCATCGGCAACGCCCAACTTGAGAAGCTGCGCCAGCACATCCCGATCATTCATCTTGTTCTCCGCTACCCGGCGATCCATCAGTTCGGGAGCGGCACCATCGAACCCAACCACTAAAACCTTTGTTCCCATAAACTATGTTCACCCATCCGCGATACTCTCTAAAAATCGATACGTTGAGATATGCCATGCTATAAAGAAACACGTCCGCACATCTTGCTCACTCAGCCATTTCAAGTGTAGCAGCAGAAAAGGCGGGAAAAGGCAAACATCCGGTTAAGATCAGGTTACAAAAAGGCAGCCGCGCTGCCGGTTTCTCAACCATGTGACACTTATTTCTATCGAGTGTCTGTAGGGG
>JBOGTO010000113.1:0-2089 GCA_050695155.1 Ktedonobacteraceae bacterium | reverse complement strand
ATCCAGCCTACAGCAATCTCCTGGCTCATTATTTCGCGCTCTATTTGCTGGATAGCAATACGGGGCGGGTTCTCTGGCAACATGAGCTTGTGCAAGCTGGCGCGTTACAAGATGCCAGCGTTCTCGGCGCGGACTCACAATTCATCTATATCGCCACTCGCTCGCTTCAGAATAACCAGGTTGCGCAGCTTATCGCGCTGGATAAGTCCACTGGTATGATTGAATGGCGCGTGTACGGGCCGCGCGGGCAGGCTAACGCCGCGCCTGACTTTGGAGCAGTGCTTATGCAGGGCAGCTTCATTTACTGGCAGGTAGACAACACGGTGTACGCGCTCAGTACACAAACGGGTCAAATTGAATGGCGCGATGCTATCGCGGAAGTCACGCCCAGAGTTTCTGTGCTGGAAGAAAGACAGATGGCGGCGAGCGCTGGCGTCCTGTTGATCCGGCGCAGCGATATGTACCACGCGCTCGACCTTATGACCGGAAGCGAGCGCTGGACACTGAGCGGACTGGGAGTTGACGACCAGCATATGCCGGGAGGCGTCATCGCGGCTGGTAACAAGTTCATCCTCTATGGCGGCGGCTCCATCGAAGCCTATGATAGCGTTGCTCAAAAGGTGTTGTGGAAACATAGCGACCTCGTGGCTGTTTCCAATGTCTCGATCTCTCCCGATAGTTCGCTGGTATATGCCGTTGTTTTCAATAGAGTCGCTGGTGGCGCAAATGCGCAGGCGCTGGTAGCGTTCGACATAAATACCAATCTCGTACACTGGACGTTTCAGCCAGATGCACAGGCCAGGCTTGTTTACGCGGGGTCGCGTATCATCTACACGGCGCGTGGCATGATTTACGCAACCGCCTGTTATACTGGCAGCCAGGGCAACTGCAATCGCCAGGTATTGTATGGCATCGACGAGAAAACGGGTGCGACGCACTGGAAAATAGAAGCTCTACGCATCTATGACACACAATTGAGCCAGGACGGAACTACGCTCACCTTTCAAACGAGCAGCAGTGCATGGGAGAATTTGAGAACGCTCTTGCGAGGATAAGTGCTTCTCAAAAGTGGCTATGGGGAGGAAGGCGACCGCAAGGGTCGCCTCTACTATGACCAAGAAACAACTTGCCAGGCTCGTTCCTGGTAGAGGCGACCCTTGCGGTCGCCTTGACGCTTCTCCTATGCCATGCTCCACTCATTCGACTTTTGAGAAGCCCTGGTCGTCCAGATAAGCTGAGCTTGCGCTACTGGCTTCCCACATTGTAGGATAATGCTACTAAAGATGCGGTGATAGCTCTCTCGAGGATAGGAATGCTCAACTTTTTCCGCGGACGTTCCCAGCAACAGACGACACAGCTTCTTCCCGAAACCATTCTGGAGGACGAGCCTCTACCGGAAGGTATACCAGCAGAGGGAAAGACTATCGTGACCATTGCCAGCCAGTTTGGCAGCGGCGGCTCCGAAGTTGGGCGCATTGTAGCGCACGAGTGCGGGCTGCTTTATCTGAACCATGAAATTATTGCTGAGGTTGCCAGGCGTTCGGGCGTCAACGTCGAGCAGGCCGCCAGTCGGGATGAGCGCACGCTGGGTATGGCGCGACATGTGCTTGAGGCTCTGCACACCAACAGCCCTTTTTCCATCAACGTCAATACCCTCCTCAATCCTACACTTCCACCCACCTATGCTCATGAATTAGTATACTGGCAATTAACGCGCAAGGTCATTATGGAACTGGCGACGGCTGGCGATGCAGTAATTATCGGGCGCGGTTCGCAATTCTTACTGCACAACAAGCCGCGCACCCTGCATGTCTTCATCTTCGCGTCGCGCGGCCAGCGCATCGAAAACGTGATGCTGCACCAGGACATGAGCCGCGAGCGGGCAACGCGCATGGTCGAGCGACGCGACTACGAACAAGAAGCCTATGTGAACAGATACTTTGGCTCCAGCCAGGATCACCCCGACCTCTATCACCTGCTCATAGATACCCATCTGTTCCCCCTCGAACAGGCGGCAGACATGATTAAACAGGCGTTACCATTGCTGGCAAATTTTGGTGGGTAAGGTTCTCTTTCAAGACCACAGATG
>JBOGTO010000112.1:0-9003 GCA_050695155.1 Ktedonobacteraceae bacterium | reverse complement strand
CCAAACAAAAAAGCAGAGGTTTTGTTTCCTCTGCTTCCAGCATGTTGGTGGTTAATTTTTGCTCAGCCCAAAAGGCCCACCATCATGCTGGAGGGCTAAACCAATAATAAAAGCTAAATTGTCGGTTTGGTTGGTTACTAAGCATTATTTTGTTTCCAGATAGAGAACACGCCCCTACCAATGATTTCTTCTGTTCAGATTATACGGTTGGATGTAGGGAGTTGTCAATAGGAAATTTTTTCGCTGACTAATCATAGGTCAAAATGCGGTGTAACTCATCAAGAATAACCCGCCACGGAACTTCGTTTCTTGGAGGGTATTTAGCCAGATCAAAGAAGATATGGACACCCCACGCTTCGAGTGTTGCCAGGCTTTGATGAAGGGCAGGATGACGTGCCAGGTGATCCTGATTGACACAGGGAACAACTAGAATAGGGCGCGCTCGCCCAAGATTTTCACTCAGGATGGTCAGTGCGCGTGTATCGGCAATGCCATGTGCCAGTTTGTTGATGGTATTAAACGTAGCCGCGACAACAACGAGAGCGTCACATGGCGGAAAGCTTTCTGCTGTGCCAGGGTCCCGGTACTCACTGCGGACAGCCCGCCCCGTCAGCTTCGTTAAGAGTGGTACGTCCAGAAACGGGACGGCATTAGGTGTTGGAATGATGCACACCTCCCATCCGACAACCTGAGCAAGCCGCACCAACTCCTGCACCTGCCGAGCAGGTCCAGCCGCGCATACTATCACATACAAGACTCCTCGTTTCTGCTGAGGTTGCTCGGTCATTTATCCTCTTATAGTGTAGCCAACAAAGCACCCAGGCGTCGAACACCCGGCTCATTTTTCCACGAGGATTGAGCAAGTGAGGCGCGCAGGTCGTTCACGCGCGTGATGGTATTGCTCGCGCCAACCGACTTTGCTAATGTAAAAGCCGTTTCCGCAGTCATGACGCATTCGTCAACCATGTGCAGGCCGTAACAGGCTTCCGCTTTTCTGGCTAAGAACCGCGCATGAGCCGGTATTTGCGTTGGGTTATAGTTTTTCAGACTCTTGTCGATCAATCGGAGCGCGCGATCATAATCGTGCAAGAGCAGAGCATCCACCCCTTTATGCGCCAGAATTGCAGACGGATTGCATGTCCGGTAACTCCGCTCGTGATGTGATGATGGTTGTTCTATAGTACTCTCTGCCAGCCCAATCATCTGCCAGCAGGTTTGAGCTTGTCCGGCTTTAGCATGAGCTTCTGAGAGAAGCATGAGCATGTTGCCTTTGAGTTGAGGATACCCATTTCCGTCCACGAGACGAAGTCCATCACTCAAGTAAGTAATCGCCTGGAGCGGTTGTTCTTGCCGCATGAACAGAATGCCCTGACGCACTCGTATCGTTGCCATCAGCTCGGCATCTTGTAATTCGTTGGCTGCTGCAAAGGCGGTCTTATAGGTAGCAAACGCCTGCTCATACTGCATCAGGTCGCCTGCAACACTTCCCTTGAGTTGATACATCAGACAGAGTTGTGCCATCGCTCGCTGATGCCATGCTTTCCCGCGCACTTCTTGCTCAAAACGAGCTACTTCTTTTACAACGCGCTCTAATCCATGAGCAGCGTTCAATGGGCCTCCCATGAGGTGCGTTTTCCAGCGAGTAGCTACAATATCTTCAAGAAAACTCATGGGGTCCTCGTTAAAAATGAGATCGATCTTATGTTTAGAGAACGACAGGTCATTTTCCAGCGCCATAAGCGCGGCTGGAATGCCCAGCAGTTTGACCAGGAAGCTTCTTCTGTCCAAATCTTCAATCATAGGTGTCTGCTCCAATCTCTGCACCGTGCGTAAACTGACACCTAATGCGTCCGCAAGGTCCTGTTGTGACCATTTCAATGCTTTGCGATATTGTGCAACTAGTTGCCCCTGATGTTGTATCACGATTCCATGAAGGCTCATGCTTTGTAATTCCCTTCCTGCTCGAATGGCGCAATTTACCGGATATTGGCGTCGTTACATCTCTAATCTTGTCTGATACTAGAGATAGAAAGGATGCATGATGCAGGGAACAATGGCAGGGAGTCTGTGATACTCGCTGCTGTGTTGCCAGGGTAACTCTATTCATTTTGGTGAGTATGCTCTGAGTGTACCATGCATTCTTCCTTAACACAATGTGATAACCGTTATGATGACAGATAAGGAGCGTCAACATGCCCGAACCCAACAAAAGCGAAATCGCCCGTTTCAGGGAACAGCAGGCACTAGAGGAAGAGGCCGCACGGCTGGCTCTCTCTGGCTTAGCTATTACCGCACGACATGATTTCATCAATGCGCGAATGCAGCGCGGCGGGGAGCATATCTTGCAATTGATCGCCCAGGGCAAGCACGAAGAGGCGCAGGTGCTGATGAATAGCGACCATTGGGGCGGAGAGGAAACAGCGCCACAAAGAAAAGGGAAAGGACGCAAAAAGCAGAACTATGCATAAACATAACCTGAACCGTTTGCCTACGTTGGCGCTCAGCTTTAATGACCTGGTATCGGTACGCAGCATTATTCGCGCCTATATCACCTATACGCGCCGGGTGAGCCAGCCCACGCGCGAACGCGATGAGCAGATGCATGTGCTGGAAAGCCTGTACCTGCGACTGACGAATCTACCCACCAACGTCACAGATATGGCTCTGCTGCTGAGTACGGCAGAAGTGGAGGCGCTCAATTGCGCGATCGCGGGATTCTGCTCCTTTGTGCGCGCAAAGGTTCCACCCTCACAAGAACGAGACGAGACCTTGTGGGATGTCGAACGAATGCGAGAGGCGCTGGCACGAATGCTTTCTGCTGGCTATTGATGTTCCCACCAGATACAGCAAGTACCAGACAATCCACATTTATCCTTCTAATGAAGAACCCATATGGGAGGGTTAAAGCAACTCGCTATTCTGGCCTGTTCCTAAGCCATGTGTGCCGCCATAAACCCTCAGTAAATAGAGCCGACGCGAGGGAAACCATGAGCGACGTACATGTAGAACAGCCTCTTATTTATCAGGGCGATTGCCTGGACATCTTGCCTGAACTGGAGTCTCATTCCATTGATTTAATCGTCACGTCTCCACCTTATGCAGATCAGCGCAAGGATACTTATGGTGGCGTATCGCCCGATAAGTATGTCGAGTGGTTTCTCCCTGTCGCGGGTGAACTCAAACGTGTAATGAAGGATGATGGGTCTTTCATTCTCAATATCAAAGAGCGCGTGGTGAATGGAGAACGGCATACCTATGTGCTTGAGCTGATTCTGGCGATGCGCAAACAGGGCTGGTTGTGGACGGAAGAGTATATGTGGCACAAGCGTAACAGCTATCCGGGCAAGTGGCCCAATCGTTTTCGGGATGGCTGGGAGCGCTGCCTGCATTTCACCAAAAGCAAGCATTTTGCCATGTACCAGGATGCGGTGCGAGTGCCAATGGGCGATTGGAGCCGCACACGCTTACGCAATCTGAGCGAGACGGATAAGCGGCGCGATAATTCACGAGTGCAGAGCGGCTTTGGCAAGAAGATTGAAAACTGGGTAGGTCGGGAACTGGCCTATCCCGATAATGTCCTGCACCTGGCGACCGAATGCAGCAATCGCAATCACAGCGCGACCTTTCCGGTTGACTTGCCAGCCTGGTTTATCAAGCTCTTCACGCAACCTGGTGATATGGTGCTTGATCCTTTTATGGGTTCAGGCACAACGGCTGTGGCCGCGAAACAGTTGGGCAGGCGTTGTATTGGCATCGAGATTGATCCTGCCTATATTCAGATAGCGCAAGATCGCTTAAACGAAGTGCAGGCTCAGGGTTCTTTGTTGGATATTACACAGTACCTGGACACTCAGGCAGAGGAAAGCAAGTCATCCCCAGGCCATGAGCAGGCAGCGGAAGACGAGACGTTATCTGAATCCTTGAATACTCTGTGGCGCTAGATTTACTGCTGATCTCTACTTTGAAGAGGGCTGTCCCTGCGACCCTGCTGGCACACCCAGGAAACGAGCAATATCCCGTATCTCCACTTCCAATGCCGGTTGTATTTCAGGAGCAAGTTCCTCGAATAGTTCCAGCACTACATCCAGGCTGCTTTTCTGCCGCTTGAGTTTCCAGGTTCCCTTTGCCTGACCATCTACAATGAGGGTCGGTTGTATCATTCCTCCGCCAGCATTGATGCGCTTTGCATATGGGGATGCTACCACCAGGTTCCGGTTCCGATAGCCGAGCAGATATGTATCAAAAGCTGGCAACAAGCGCACTACTGGAGCCGGAGCGGGAAACTCATCCAGCCAGGTAAGGTGTTCCTTGAGCATCCAGGCGGGGCGACCCGCAATCTCTACATCTATAAGTTCGTTGGCAATGCTTTTCCACGCTGCGCGTACCTCGCTCATTGGTAAGCCCGACCACGCGGCCAGGTCGTCCGGTTCTGCCGGACCATAAGCCGCGAGATAGCGGCGGGCAAGTTCTGTATATGCTTTATCTCTGGAAAATGCAAGGGTTCGCGCGCCGCCCTCAATCCAATCGTCGATAAGGACGTAGGTGGGCTTTGTGCCGCGATCAGGTCCCAGGCAGATAATACCTTCGAGCGCGGCACGGAAAAGGAGATGGGGAGCGGCCTGTCCTTCCAGGCGCATCCCCGTCTGGATAGCCAGTTGTTCAACGATTTCTGCTCTGGTCAGCAGCCCCTGATTGGCTAGGATGTCACGTAGCGCAGAAATCCCTTTGACGCAGGTATCTTCGTCCAATCCAAGTTCTGCCCGTCGCCTCTGGTCGCCTGCCACGAAAACAGGCCCCAGCAGCGACAATAACCAGCCGAAATCTTCCGTTGCAAGCAGATGTAACGTGCCACGCAGTCCCCATGTGCGTATAATTGAACGCTCCTGTACACGCGCCTGTTCGACATCGTCAGCCACTAATCCTGCGCTACGCACACGTACCGCAAGCGTGGCCGCGCGAGCGTCTTGCGCTTGAATACCGCATAGTTCCTTTACAGCATGGACAACATTCGTAACGTCATTCGCTGGCTGCGGGATGAGTCGCTGGGCGCGTAAGCGCAGATAGCGAACTTGATCGTCAGATAAAGAAAGTGTCATACGTCTCCTGATGATTTGTTTGAGTATGCAAGTAGTGACTTCCACGGAAACGAGGGCGACCGCAAGGGTCCCCACCCCACGTCATCCCAACCCCCGCCCTTACAATGACTACGAAAGGGAGTGGGGCGCGTTCATTGTAGGGGCGGGGGCAGTGGAGTGGACGGGTGGGGACCCTTGCGGTCGCCCTCGTCCTCCCCATCGAGCAGGCTACCGTTCAATCAATTCCGCCTGAATCACGCCCTGATTCCCAATGATTGCCTCCAGTCTGTCGCGCACTTTCTCATAGGGCATGGTATCCACATCGGGCGCGAGATGTGCTACCCATTCGCCGTTGGAAATGACCAGGTTGTAGTGATCGCGGCCTGGTTGATCGCGGATGCAGTTCCAGATATCCTGTACGCGCATCACATCGTCTGAGACGGAGCGCTCATCCGCGCCGCTCAGTTGCAGGGTGATGCTCACCTGGTAACGCTTGCGGTTCATCTCTTCTTCAACGCCTTTGACCTCCTCAACGCTGTTGCAGAGGATGCCGGGCTGATCGCGCCGCACCTGCACCTCGCCGCGCACAATCACCACCGTGTTCTCGGTCCACAGTTCCGAGGTTTCGGCGTAGAGCCGAGGGAAGACAGTCACTTCGATGGAACCGTACATGTCTTCCAGTTTGACCGCGCACATGGGATCGCCTTTTTTGGTCATGATGCGGCGCGCCTCGGTGATGGTGCCGCCCAGCACGACCTTGTGCTTTTCTAATTCTTCGGTAATCTCAGCGGTAGTGTGTGTGACTTGTTCTTTCAAAAGATCGCCGAGGTAGGCCAGGGGGTGTTTGGCGATATAGAGGCCGATCAACTCCTTTTCCCATTGCAGCAAGACGTTGTTATCAATCTCCTTTGCGTTGGGGTTAAGAGCGAATTCAAAGGCGTTCTGCACCTCTTCCATTTCACCAAAAAGACTAACCATGCCGCGTTCTTTCGCCGTGCGTTCATTTTTGCCGTGCTGCATGGCGCGCTCAACGGCGTCGAGCAACTGGTGACGTTTGCCGTCGGCCAGTGAGTCCATCGCGCCCGCTTTGATGAGCGTTTCAATCGCGCCCTTGCCCACGAATTTGGGATCGACGCGCGTGCAGAAGTCCGCCAGCGATTTGAACGGGGCGCCCTCGCTGCGCGCGCGCGCAATCTCGCCAATGGGGCCCTCGCCTATGCCCTTGATCGCCAGCAGGCCGAAACGCACGCCGCCGCCCTCGACGGTAAAGCCCCGGTCGCTCTTGTTGACATCCGGCCCCAACGCTTCCACGCCCATACGTTTGCACTCGGCGATGGCGTTGGCGATCTTTTTGGCGTCCGAAGCCTCGGTAGTCATAGTAGCTGCCATGAACTCCGCCGTATAGTTGGCTTTGAGATACGCGGTATAGAAGGCTACCACGGCATAGCTGGCGGCATGAGCCTTGTTAAAACCATAACCGCCGAACGGTTCGATGAGGGTGAACAGGGTTTCGGCATCCTCCTTTTTTACTCCATTTTTGACACAGCCTTTCACGAAATCTTCTTTATAGCTCTGAACTTCGTGCATGATCTTTTTGCTCAGCACCTTGCGGAACTTATTGGCCTTGCCCCATGAGAAGCCAGCCAGCCCAACGGCGATGAACAACACCTGGTCTTGATACACGATCACGCCATAGGATTCGTTCAGCCACTCCTCTAAACGCGGGTCAAGATAGGTAACTTTTTTGCGCCCGTGTTTGGCATCGATAAATTCAGGGATCGAATCCATCGGACCAGGGCGATAGAGCGCAATCATTGCCATCACGTCTTCGACGCGCGTGGGCTTGAGTTGCTTGATATACTCGCGCATCTTGGGACCTTCAAGCTGGAAGATGCCCGTCGTTTCGCCGCTTGCCAGCAGTTCAAAGGCTTTCTGGCGTTTGCGGTTCTGCTCCTCGTCGCCCTCTACCGGATCAAGCGGAACTTTCTCCAGGATAATATCTTCGTCGCGCGATTGCTTGATGAACTTGACGGCGTTATCCAGAATAGTCAGGTTGGACAGGCCCAGGAAGTCAAACTTGATGAGGCCCAGTTCCTCCAGGTGCGCCTGCTCGTATTGCGTGATGCGCCCTTTCGATGGGTCTTTGGGGTCGCGCATTTGCAGCGGCACGAAGTGTTCCAGCGCCTCGTTTGCCACGATTACGCCCGCCGCGTGTACGCCTGTTGTGCGTACCGAGCCTTCCAGCTTCAACGCCTGGTCGATGATCTCTTGCGCCGGTTTGCTCTCTTTATACAGGTCTGCCAGTTCCCGCACACTGTCCAGTGAGCCTTGCAGCGTAACTTTGGGGCCGGTCGGGATGAGACGCGTGATGCGGTCTCCCACTTCCTGCTCGCCCATCACGCGCGCCACGTCCTTGACCGAGGCTTTGGCGGCCATCGTATTGAACGTCACCATCTGCGCTACGCTGTCGTTGCCGTACTTACGTGCCACGTACTCTATAACTTCTTCACGACGATCATCCGGGAAGTCCATGTCTATATCAGGCATGTCGGCGCGTTCCGGGTTGAAGAAGCGTTCAAAGGGCAATTGATAACGAAGAGGGTCAACGTTGGTGATGCCCAGCGTGTAGGCCATCAGGCTACCGGCAGCCGAACCACGCGCTGAACAGCGAATGCCGCGCGAACGCGCATAGTTCACAAAGTCCCACTCGATCAAAAAATACGGCACAAAGCCTTTTTGCGCAATCAGGTCGATCTCATAATCAAGCTGCTTCTCAATCTGCTCGGTCAGATCGCCAAAGCGGTCTGCAACGCCCTCGATGCACAGAGCGCGCAGGAAGTCGCGCTGCGAAGCGTATTCAGGGGGAATGCTATAGTTGGGCAGGCGCGCTTTGTAGGCCAGCGGGTCTACGTTGCACTGTTCGGCGATACGCACACTGTTTGTAATGGCTTCGGGTATGTCGGGGAAGAGACGCGCCATCTCTTCCGGGGATTTGAGGTAGTATTCATGGCTATCGAACTTCATGCGTTTGGGCGAATTCAACTGCTTGCCCGTCTGCACACACAACAGCACATCGTGCGAGGCGGCATCGTGCGCATCGACATAGTGCAGGTCGTTGGTCGCTACCATCTCGATCTGCAAATCCTTATGCATCTGGTAGAGCAGTTGATTGAGCTGTCCCTGCGGCGAAGGATTGCCATCCTCGAAGATGCCGTGATGCTCTTGAATTTCTAAATAGAAGTTTTCCGGCCCGAAGACATCCTGATACCAGCGCGCCATCTTATACGCTTCGTCCTGTTGCTCCTTGAGCAGCTTTTTGGGGATCTCGCCAGAGAGACAGGAGGAGGTGACAATCAGGCCCTCCGCGTACTGTTGCAGCACTTTCTTATCCATGCGCGGGCGCAAATGATAGCCTTCGGTGTTGGCGATGGTGGTCAGTTTCATCAGGTTGTTATAGCCGGTATTGTTTTTCGCCAGCAGCAGCAAGTGATGATAGTCGTCGCTGTAACGTTTGGAGTGGTCCTGCATATCCTCGGTCAGATATGCTTCGATGCCGATAATGGGGTTGATGCCACCCGCCTTGCACGCCTTGTAAAACTCGATCGCGCCATACATCGCGCCATGATCGGTAATGGCAAGGTGCTGCATCCCCAGCGCCTTAGCCTGCTGCACCAGCTTCTTTGTGCGGCTAAAGCCGTCCAGCAGGGAATACTCAGTATGTACGTGCAGGTGCGCGAAATCGGCGCTCATAACCATACCTCCAACAAGAAATAATGTTCCATCAAAAAGAATAACTGGTAAAATACAGGAGTGTCAAGCCCGCAGCCAGGGCGACCGCAAGGGTCGCCCCTACCATACACGGGTTTGTACCGTTACCCCCGGATAGTTGAACCTTTCCATCAGATTGAACGAACCAGGGGACTGATGC
>JBOGTO010000111.1:0-24612 GCA_050695155.1 Ktedonobacteraceae bacterium | reverse complement strand
TGGCCTACCTGATCGTTGGCGGCTCGCTGGTAGGCTTCACGGCCTATGGCTACCTGCTACGCAATACGCGGCCTGCGCTGGCAACCAGCTATGCCTACGTCAACCCGCTTATTGCAGTGGGCCTGGGCGTCGCGCTGGCAGGCGAACACATCACACTGCTTGGTGTGCTGGCAATGTTCACTATTCTGTCCGGTGTTGTGCTGGTGACAATGGGCAAAGAGCGCAGAAGCGCTCATTGATTTTTCCTTTTACCCTTTCCCCACATTGAATCTAAAGTGCGCAATATCGCCATCCTGTATCACGTACTCTTTGCCCTCGAGTCGTTGCAAGCCCTTTTTGGCAGCTGCGGCGAAGGAGCCGCCGGAGGCCATGAAGTCTTCGTAGCGTGTCACTTCGGCGCGAATGAAGCCGCGCTCGATGTCGGAGTGAATCTTGCCGGCGGCTTCGGGAGCCTTCGCGCCTTTCGTCACGGTCCAGGCACGCACCTCGTCTTCGCCTGCTGTGAGGAAGGTAATCAGGTTGAGCAGGCGATAGCCGACCTGGATGACGCGGTCGGCACCCAGTTTGGGCAATCCGAGCGATTCGAGATATTCCGCCGCGTCCTCTTCTGGCAATTCTGCCAGTTCGGATTCCAGACTGGCGGAGACGGCGGCTACTTCCGCGCCTTCGCTCTTT
Source organism: Ktedonobacteraceae bacterium (assembly GCA_050695155.1). Taxonomy (GTDB): domain Bacteria; phylum Chloroflexota; class Ktedonobacteria; order Ktedonobacterales; family Ktedonobacteraceae; genus CF-113. Next base: position 23,937 of record JBOGTO010000111.1, on the reverse strand, counting down.
GCTCGCTTTGCGATGGTAGCAATGCCTTTCAGTTCGCCTTCCTGTTGCGCCAGGTCAACGTTCTCGCCAGCCGCGATGCGCTCCAGCAGATCGTTGGCCGCGCCCAGTACATCTTCGCTAACATTCAGCACGTACATACGCGGTTTCAGGGTAAGCAAGAAAAGCTCATTGAGTACAGCCCGGTCTTGCGCGAGGAGTTCAACTGAGCTTACCGGCCTCAAATCGTTCAGAGCTTCCCGCAAGAGTTGCAGCACATCGAGTTCTTGCTGGTACTTCTTATCGCCCGATTTGGCGGCCTTTCTGGTGCGCTCGATGCGTTTTTCGACGGTAGCGAGGTCGGTCAGCGCCAGTTCCGCGTTGAGGCTATCCAGGTCGCGGTTAGGGTCTATGCTATCGTAGATATGCGGGACGTTGCTATTCTCAAAGGTGCGCAATACGATTGCCAGCGCGTCGGCGTTGCGAATATGCCCGATAAACTCGGCGCTCAATCCCTCGCGTTTTTCGCCATCTCCATGTGAGGATTGACCCACGCCTGCCACGTCCACAAATTCAACGGTGGCATACGTGGTCTTTTTGGGATGGAATATCTCCGCCAGTGGCTGCAAGCGCGCGTCCGGCACCTGCACAACGGCGAAATTCGCCTGCACCGTGCTGGTCGCATAGCCGCTCACAGGCGCGCCAGCTTTTGTGATCGCATTAAATAATGATGTCTTGCCGCTCTGCGGTAGACCAATCATTCCTATAGTAAGAGCCATACTAATAAACCTCTTATAACCTTGACGTTATCTCAACGACCTATTACAATATGCTTGTCTGAAATGCGTTTCCCACAAGTTGGAGGGTAGCTTTTATGCCATTGTACGAGTATTACTGCTCGGACTGCAAATCTAAGTTCGAACTGCTTGTCAGTCATCAATACGCCGATGATGTCGTGTGCAAGAAATGTCACGGCGAAAAAGTGCGCCGCCTGCTCTCCGTCTTTGCTCGCACGAGTGGCGGCAATGAAGAGAACGCCTACGATGACATGGGCGCATCAATGGGCAGTTGTGGCTGCGGCAACGGCGGCTGCGGCTGTCATTAAGCAAGGTATACCTCATGTTCAACAAAGTCAGCTATCGACGCGGCGTGGTAGAGGGGAGCATCATCTACACGCTGGGTCGGCTGGGAGCGTTGATTACGCCCGCCTTCTTCCCCGGCTGGCTTTTCATCCTGGCTCCTTTGCTTTTCTTAACCCTGCAATTTCTCATCGCACCCCTGTGGGCCACGCGCCGCCTACAGTCTACCAAACGCGAGCGATTAAGTAAACGGTTATGGCTACTTGGGCCACGCCTGGCCGCTATTTGCTTCGCTATCGACGTGGTGATCTCGCTCACGATGGGCCTGGCTATCTTTACCTTCACCAGCACCCAGCAAGGCCCCGCCCTCTATCGTTTCTTCGTAAGCGGCCCCAACCACCTCAGCCTGCTCGACTTCGGCTTCTACGAACTACGAACTATCGCGCTCTTGCTGGCTTTCCACACTCTCACAGTAGTTTGCACACGCCTCAGTCAGGGCGGATTCTTGCGGTTTACGATGCCGGCGGGGAGGAATCGGGTGACATTATAAAAACCTCCCCACCTCAAACAACTCCGCATCCTGATGCGTCTTCCCCATCACCAACTCGCTGACCAGCTTCGCGCAATTGATGGCAAAGGCGTTACCATGTCCCGTATAGCCGCCGCATATGTAGCAATTTTTGACGTCCGGTAACTGTCCGGCGAGTGGTAGATTGGTATCCCTCTTTGTGAAAAATAATGACTCTTTGCATTTTCCAGCCCCGGCGTTTTGGAAAAGGCGGGGATGGGCCAACCCAAATCCCCTGGTGGGCATCCGGCGTGGCCGGGCGGCTTATGGCCTCTATAGTAACATATTTCGCGGGGGCGCGAAAAAAACGTTATATTTGACCTCTCTTTTTAGAGAGGGATATGTTAAAATAGGAGTGCAACTTCCCCGGATTTTATTGTTACCTGGTAGTTTTTCATGCAGATTCATTCCGCGACAGGAGAAAGTATCTTTATGAACGACAAACGGCGTAGCACCCACCTCGTAACCCGCGTCGGTATTTCAAGTATTGTGATGCTGGCATTGATGGCGTTGATGTCGCCATCAGTCTTCGCGCAACGTGCTAATGGCGACTCTTCGCTCGCGCCATTTAAGCATGTGTTCGTGATAATGATGGAGAATACCAGTTTCTCAAGCTTGATCGGTAATCCAAACGCGCCATGGATTAACCAGGCGGCACATACCTACGGGTTTGCGACGAACTACACGGGCGTCACTCATCCCAGCCAGCCCAACTACATTGCCTCGACCTCCGGCTCAACTAATGGCGTTACCAGCGATAGCACGGTAACGATTAACGTACCCAACATCGTTGACCAGCTTGAGGCGCATGGCAAGACCTGGAAAGCCTATATGCAGTCAATCTTTGCCGGTGGCAATACCAACAAGCTGGCGGATTCGGCGGGCAACCAGTTGTACGAGCGCAAGCACAATCCCTTTGTCTCGTACCTGGACGTGCAAACCAACCTGGAGCGTATGCAGAATGTCGTAGGGCTGGATCGTTTCTACGACGACCTGGCGAATAATACCGTGCCTGACTATTCCTGGATCAGCCCCGACCAGTGCCATGATATGCATGGACGCGCTGGCGCTACCACGGCTGATCCCTGCGATTTCAGCCAGGTGCAGAGTCTAATTGCGACAGGCGACTCTTTCCTGAGAACGACGGTCAATCGCATTATGAGTTCGCGCGCCTGGACGGGCAATTCCGTCATCTTCATTACCTGGGACGAGAGCGATTTCCCGTTTGGCGATGTGAGCGGCTGCTGCGATGCTGTACCGGGTGGCGGTCATGTAGTGACGCTGGTCATCTCGCACAGTCAGGATGATCATATCGTCTCAAATCGTCCCTTTAACCACTACTCCATGCTCTCTACTATTGAGCATGCATGGAAACTGGGCTGCCTGGGCTTCACCTGCGATACCGCTAATGTGACGCCCATGCGCGACCTGGTTGAGGGCAACGACTAAAGTTGGTGGAGGCGCGATTCGTTGCGCCTCCACTCTGATGAATTGTGACGATCAAATGGGGGAATGGAAGCGTGCAGCGTCCTGTAGGGACAAGGGGCGGGGCGGAGTGGATGAGGGGGCCTTGTGCTTGTCCTCGTTGGGGTGTACCCATCATGCCTTACCGAACCCAGACGGAATCGTGTTGCCGGCAGGACAAGCACAAGGCCCCCACCCGTCCCCGCATCCGCCCCTTGTCCCTACAGTTATGGGGCGACCGTTCCGAAGATTACCGTTTTTGTTCGTCAAAATTCATCGGGATGCCTGGGCCGCAAGCATCCCAGCACTGCTATTCTCCTACATCATGCGCTATATAAACACTCACAATAGATGTTGCTTCTAGTTGTATAGTGTCAGGCGGAGTTAAGCATAATGCGTTGTCTTGTAACGGGTGTCGCCGGCTTCATTGGTTCTCATCTGGCGCAAAGGCTGCTCACTGATGGGCATCAAGTGTGCGGCATCGACGCTTTCATAGAGTATTATCCGCGCCAGATCAAAGAACGCAACCTTGCCGGTCTGCGTTCATGGAAGAACTTCATCTTTGTCGAAGGCAATCTGTTAGATATGTCCCTGTCCCCTCTGCTCGCAGACATGGACTGGATTTTTCACCAGGCAGCCCAGGTCGGAGTGCGCGCAAGCTGGGGACATGAGTTTGCTCGCTATGTCGAATGTAATGTGCTGGCAACGCAACGCTTGCTAGAAGTCGCTATGCATGTGAAATCGCTGCGCCGCTTTGTTTTTGCCTCTTCCTCCTCGGTCTACGGTGATGCCTCTACCCTGCCTGTCAATGAGACGACCAGTATACCGCAGCCGCTCTCACCTTACGGAGTCACGAAGCTAGCGGCGGAACACCTTTGTGAGCTTTACCAGCGCAACTTTGGCGTACCGACCGTGTCTCTGCGCTACTTCACGGTGTATGGTCCGCGACAGCGGCCAGATATGGCGTTTCACCGCTTCTGCAAAGCCATCCTTGAGCATCGGCCTATGCGTGTTTTCGGCGATGGCTACCAGACGCGCGATTTCACGTATATCTCCGACGTGGTCGAGGCCAATATACGCGCCGCCAGCGTTGATACAGCCGTAGGCCAGGTGTTTAACATCGCCGGAGGTTCCCGCGCTACCATGCACACTATCATCGCTATCCTGCACGAGATTAGCGGCCTGCCCGTCGCGGTTGAATTTATCGCGAAGCAGCATGGTGATGTGCGCGATACTTTTGCCGATACAACACAGGCGCGGCGCATTCTGGGATACGAGCCGCTTGTGCCTTTGCGTGAAGGACTGGCCCAGGAGTTCGCGTATATTACCTCGCTTTACGAGGCGGCAAAGACATATTAATCCGTAGGGGCGGGTGGAGGGATGAGGAACAGGAGCGCGCCTGCTATGAGATAGGAGATCGCCATTGTCCAGAAAGCTGCGCCGAAGCCGAAACGGTCGATCATCCAGCCCAGAACGGCGCTCCACACGGAGCCAACGCCGAAGGCCAGCGCGAAATAGAGGCCAAATGCTGCATCGCGCATGGCCGGACTGGCTGAATCGGCCAGCAATGCTTGCAAGAGTGGGCTTTCAGCGTAGACAGCAAAACCCATTAGCAAGAGCGCAATGGGGAGCAACCAGGCCGGCATCCCCGGCGCAGCAACCGCCAGAAAGAGCCACGTTGTCAGGGCCGAACTCCCGTAGAAAACCAGCAACATAGCCCTGCGTCCTACCCTGTCGGAGAGACGGCCTCCAAGCAATGGGCCAAGCACGCTGCCGAGCAGTAGCAGCGTGAAGAATATACTGATGATGTTGCTTTTGTAGTGCAGGATGTTTTGCAGGTAGAGCGGGACATAGGTAGTGACGTTGCCCAGTCCGCGCCCACCGGCAGCGATGATGGAGACGAGCATAATGATGACCAGCGTGCGGCTGCGCAAGGGCATAAACATGGCTTTGAACGCGCTCACTGGCTTCTCGTCGCTGGATGCGTTCGCTTCCTGAGTGTGTTGTGTTACGCGCTTGTCCAGCAAGCCTTTTTCATCAACCAGAATCAGGATAGCGATGCCGATCAGGATACCTGGGAGCGCGGCGAGGTAGAGGACGGGACGCCACCCCCATATGCCGAGCAGGGGACCGGCAATGAGCGGGACCGCCAGCGTGCCGATATTGCCGCCCGCCACATGCCATGCCAGGGCATAGCCATGTCGTTTGCGCCCGTAACGGTCGGTAAGATAGGAACTGCCGACGGGGTGTTGTGGCGCGCCCGATATATTCGCCATCATACGCCACACCATCAGCGACCAGAACCCTGTGATAGTACCGGTAAAAAAGGTGCTGATGCCCACCAGAATATTTCCCACACCCAGCATGAATTTTCTTAAAATATAGCCGCTGAGCAGGCCAAAGAATATCTGTAAGAAACCGCCCACAGCATTAGGGATGGCAACAATCAACCCGATCTGCGTATAACTGAGGTGATATTGCACCTGTATAATCGGGTAGATGAGGGGCATCAGCACCCCGACTGCATGAATGACAGCGTGGGCTGCGCTGACAAGGGTAAGATCGCGTCCGGCGGCAGGGATGGCGGTAATTTGCTCCTCTTTGCCTGTCAATGAAATGTCTGCTTTATCGCGCGTTGTCCGTTCCATGAAAGTCTCCTAGTATGAAGTCTAACATGGAAAGAAGACAGAAGTCGAGTGACGGAATAGCTATAAAAGAAAGCAGAGGCAGGGCAATATCAAGTAAATCTCCTGCAACGGAGCCGATCAGGCGGCTGTCATTCCTTCGCCTGTCATCCTCTGCTCCACATTGTCATTCTGAGCGCAGCGAAGAATGACAATGTAGAACGAAGAATGACGCTTCTCGCCTGGCTGCTGCCTTTCCCAAACAACCTGCGAGTGAAAGCCTCACCTGGCTGGCTCCAGAGAGCGCAGCCAGCGAGCTTTTGCTGGAAGCTGGTCCTGTGGTAGACCCGCAGCCGCTTCTAGCCGCCCGCTCATGTTGAAGAATGCGATCAGGGCGGTTGCCTCGTAAATGGCTCGCTCGTCCCAGCCTGCGGTTCGTAATGCGTCCAGGTCGTCATCATCGATCAGGGATGGGGTCTCCGTCAGCTTCTTCGCATAGGTGAGCAAGGCTCGCGTCCTGGCGTCCAGGTCGTAGGTCGGCCAGGTGGTGGCAAATTGCGAGTTCAAGTGTTCGTCTCCAAGAAGGCGGCGAACTGCCGCCGTGTGCATCCCCAGTCAGGGCGCGCCTCCGACCGCCCCATTGACCACAGTCGCAACCATTTCGCGCTGAAGCCGGCTCAAGGGAGAGCGTTTGCGTTCATGCAGGTAGGAATATAGCGCCAGCAGAGGCCGGGCGATGCGTATATTGCCGATAACGATTTGGGCGATGCCTGGGACGGCACCGCCATACTGGCGTTTGACCAGCCATATCGCCAATCTCCGCCAACCGCGCGCGTTCTCAGGGGTGGTCGTTGCAATTCGGCTCATTTGTCTGATATCTCCTGTCTTTGTGTCTATGTGATTAACGAAATAAAGTTTCGAGTACCTCTTTATGATAGAAGATGGAACTGAGATGAACCTGTGCTGTTGGTGAATTAAGCCTGAGAGGTGAGCGGTCTCGTCTCTTGTTGCAAGCTATAAGAGCTACTGGCTTGAATATGGTACAATTACCATAAGATTAGACAGGTTTTTGTAGCAGATACATTTTTCCAGATATATGCAGCCTCAACGAGGAGGAGTCATCGACCATGCTTGAGCAGAAAATGCCCCAGGCGCACCATGAATATGAACAGGGGAGCCTGTTTGATAAAGCGGAACTGGAACACTTGAAAGCGGAACAGCAGCACTGGGAGGAGACGGCGGTAAGCAAGTCGCAGGCGCGTATGCCCGAACGCGATAATCTCATGACCACCTCCAGCGTTCCCATCAATCGACTGTATATGCCGCAGGATAACGCCCATCTCGATTATATGCGCGACATCGGGCTGCCAGGCGAATATCCGTATACGCGCGGTGTGCAGCCTACCATGTACCGCGCCAAACCCTGGACGATGCGCATGTTTGCCGGCTTCGGCACGGCGGAGGATACCAATAAACGCTTCAAATACCTGCTCGCTCAGGGTCAGACGGGCCTTTCGACGGCTTTTGATATGCCCACGCTCTACGGCTATGATACCGACCACCCGCTAGCATCGGGCGAATTTGGCAAGTGCGGCGTGGCGATCTCCTCGCTGGCCGATATGGAAATCCTGTTTGATGGTCTGCCGCTCGATCAGATCACCACATCCATGACTATCAACAGCCCGGCAGCGGTCATCTGGGCCATGTACATCGCTAATGCTGAGAAGCGCGGCTTCCCGATGGCGAAACTGGGCGGCACGCTCCAGAACGACATCCTCAAAGAGTACAGCGCCCAGAAAGAATTTCTCTTCCCGCCTGAGCCATCTATGCGGTTGGTGGTGGATACTATCGAATTTGGTACGCGCCATATGCCAAAGTGGAACACTGTCAGCATTAGCGGCTACCACATCCGCGAAGCGGGCGCGACCGCCGTGCAAGAACTGGCCTTCACGCTGGCGGACGGCCTGGCCTATGTCGATGCCTCACTGAAGCGCGGACTCAAGATCGACGAGTTCGCCCCGCGTCTCTCTTTCTTCCTCGATGTGCATAACGACTTCTTTGAAGAGATCGCCAAGTTCCGCGCCGGACGGCGGCTGTGGGCTAAACTGATGCGCGAGCGTTACGGTGCGCAGGACCCGCGTTCGTGGATGATGCGCTGCCACGCGCAGACCGCCGGCGTATCCCTGACCGCCCAGCAGGCCGATAACAACGTTGTGCGCACCGCCATTCAAGCGCTGGCAGCCGTGCTGGGCGGCACCAACTCGCTGCACACTAACTCGCTCGACGAAGCTCTGGCGCTGCCCACCGAGCGCGCCGCCTTGATCGCCCTGCGCACGCAGCAGATCATCGCCAGCGAAAGCGGCGTCGTCAATACCATTGATCCCCTGGGCGGCTCCTACTTTGTGGAAGCTTTGACCGATGAAACCGAACGCGCCACAATGGCGTATATCGAGCGCATCGACGCGCTGGGTGGTGTATTAGCCTGCATCCAGAACGGCTTCTTCCAGCGCGAGATAGCAGAATCGGCCTATCGCTACCAGCAGGAAATCGATGCCCACCGGCGCACCATCGTCGGCGTCAACGACTACCTGATGGACGAGGAGATCAAAGTTCCCACCCTCTACATCGACCGCGTGGGCGAGCGCGCTCACCTTGAGCGACTACAGCGTGTGCGCCGCGAACGCGACAACGCCGCCGTCAAACGCGCCCTCGACAATCTGCGCCGCGTTACCGACAGCACCGAAAACACCATGCCCGCCATTATCGAAGCCGTGGAAGCCTACGCCACGCTTGGCGAGATCATGAATGTCTTCCGCGCCGCCTTCGGCGAATATATGGAACCGGCGGTGTTCTGAGCTACTGTCACCGGACGCCCACCAGGGGCGTCCCTACATCTGGATTGGTCCCCCTTTCTCCACCTCAGACAACCAGGGGCGGGGATGGCGGTGTCTTTGAAATGTAGGGACGCCCCTGGTGGGCGTCCGGGGGCGGGGTCGGGCCGTACTTTTCAATCGTCCTGGTTGGCTTGCACCAATGGTAGTAATCATCTCTTCAATGCTCTATAATGGCGTCGAGGAGATGATTTACTTTGAAGTTGATGCGCAAACACATCTACATAACGGCAGCCCAGGCTTCAGCAATTAAACAGTTAGCTCAACAGCAAGGAACATCCGAATCGGCTATTTTGCGTAAAGCGTTGGGCCAATTCCTCGCCAGGGAAGGAATTAAGGACATTATTTTAAATGCAACCAATAAATAAACACGGCCTCGTCACAAAACAAACCCTGACCCCGGACGAAATCGCCGAAATCTCACGGCTGATCGATATTTGCAATGTTCATGATGGGCTGCGTATGCGTATTGGCCTGGACATGTTGCGCGAACGTCATGGGGACGAAACCAATGATTTCCTGTATTACGCGGATGGGCAACTGGTGGGCTATCTTGAGGCGGATAGCTATGGCAGGAAAGACAAAGAACTTGTCGGCATGGTCCATCCCGATTATCGCCGTCAGAGCATTTTTACCACGCTTTTTACGGCAGCTAAAGAGGAATTTCAACGGCGTGGAGTGCAAAAACTGATTTTTGTTTGCGAACATAAATCAGAGTCTGGACACGCTTTTCCCGTCACAACGGGGGCAGATTATACCTATGCCGAGCATGAGATGTGGCTGGGTACGTTCCGCGAACGCGGACGTAGGAGCGAGGGTTTGTCGATGCGGCGAGCGGACGCAGTGGATATTGATACCATCGTTTCTCTCCTGGCAACCGATAGCGGCAATGTTGATGAGGTCAGGGTGTGGGTGACGGAATTGATGGGTAAGCCTGCTGAATACTGGCTTTTTCTCGCCACTTTGAACGGCCAGCCTCTCGGAACGGTACGCCTGGATTTCATGGAAGAAGTGACCGGCATTTACGCCTTTGAAGTGCGGCTGGGCTACCGGGGCCTGGGCTATGGACGAGAGATACTGGAACAACTCATCCATATCGCAAGGGCAGCGAGCAATAAACCTGTTATGCTGGACGTAGAAACCGGTAATACCAACGCCATCGGTTTGTATCTGTCCTGCGGCTTTGAGATCAAGACGACCTATGATTATTATGAATTGAATCTGGAAAGTGTTGTGTAATGCGCTGGTTAGAATTGACGGTAGAGACACACCCCGAAGCTATAGAATCGGTCAGCGAATTGCTGAGCCAGTATACGGCGGGCGGTGTAGCCATCGAGGAACCAATAGAACTGATCGACGAAGGGCAGGAATATCGCGTGCTGGTGGGGCAGCCGGTTAAGGTGCATGGCTACCTGCCGGTTGATGGTACGGAAGAGGATGCGCGCCAGCGTGTGGCCGAAGGGCTGTGGCATCTAGCCAGCCTGGGAGCGCATTTTGTAGGCGATTTGCAGACGCGCATCGTTAATGAAGAAGATTGGGCCAACGCCTGGAAAGACTATTTCCATGTGACGCACATCGGCCAGCGCCTGGTAATTCGCCCATCGTGGCGGGTATATACCCCGCAGCGTGACGAAGTGGTGCTGGAACTTGATCCCGGTATGGCCTTTGGCACAGGTCTGCATCCCACCACACGCATGTGTCTTGAGCAGGTCGAACGCTACACACGGTCCGGTATGCGCGCGCTGGACGTTGGCACCGGTTCGGGTATCCTGGCGTTGGCGGCGACGAAGCTGGGCGCGTCCAGCGTCTACTGCATCGATAATAGCAGCGTGGCCGTTGAGAGCGCAACGGCTAACGCGGCTGTCAACGGCTTGAGCGATAGCATGAGTGTTGTATTGGGCGTGCTTGACGAGGCTGAAGCTGAGCGAATGCAGGGGCAATTTGACCTTGTACTGGCGAATATCATTGCGCGTGTGATCGGCTCCATTGCGCCACAACTTGCGCGTGTGTTAGCTTCCGGCGGTCTATTGATTGCCAGTGGCATCATAGAGGAGCGCAAACACGAAGCCGAACAACCCTTGCTGGCGGCAGGTCTAACACTGGTTGAGCAGGTAATGATCGACGATTGGGTTACGCTGGTGATGAGGAAATAAGATGCACCGTTTCTTCGTTGCGCCCGAACTGGTACAGCAACTTGACGCCAAAATGACGCTGCCTAAAGAGCTTGCGCACCAGCTACGCGATGTGCTGCATTTGCAGGTTGGAGAACAAATCGTGCTGCTCGATAATAGTGGCGACGAGATAGGGGCAACTGTTGCCCGTGTCAGTAAAAGTGCGGTGGATGTTCGATTGCTTGAACGACGCGCCGGGAAAAGTGAATCGACTGTGCGTATCATGCTCTGTCAGGGGTTGCTCAAATCGGCGCGTTTTGAATGGATTCTGGAAAAAGGCACCGAACTGGGTGTCTCCACCTTTGCGCCCATCCTCTGCCGCCGCTCGCTGGCCGGTTTAGAAGACGCTGGAACAGCGAAGATACAACGCTGGCAGCGCATCATTACGGAAGCAGCCGAACAGTCAGGCCGCGCGCGCCTGCCCGCATTGCAGCCCATCCGCCCGCTAAAAGACGCTCTTTATAACGTGCCGCCCGGCGCGCTCGCGCTCATGCCCTGGGAAGAGGAACGCGCCGTGATGCTACGCGATGTATTGAAGTCGTCCTCTTCTCAAACGGTTGTCCTTTTCATCGGCCCCGAAGGTGGCCTGACAACTGATGAGGTCAAACTGGCGCAGCAGCACGGTGTGCAGATAGTATCGCTTGGTTCGCGCATCCTGCGTGCCGAAACTGCCACGCTGGCTACGATAGCCAGCGTGATGTACGAATTGGAACGATAGAAGAGGGTTGATATGCCAGGGTCGGACAAGCTCAACCCTGGCAATATCAATCTATTCTACTTGCGTTTGTGCCTCGACATGTTCCTTGAAAAACGACTGGATGCGTGTCCAGGCATCTTCTGCGGCGACGGCATTGTAGGCGCGGCCTTTGTCGTTGAAAAACGAGTGTTTTGAATCGGGGTAGATTTTGATGTCGTGCGGGGTGTTGTAGCGGTCAAGCTCTACATCCAGTTTCTTCCCGTGCGCGGTGGTGAAGTCCTTGTCGGGATAGGAGCCGACTACGGGACACATACGCTCGACCGCCTGGAGCGGGCGCGGGTTCATGCCGTAGAATGGTGCGATGGCTTTGAGGCGATTGTCCGCGCTGGCCCAGGCGATGGCAAGGCTACCACCCATACAGAAGCCAATTGCTCCCACATGCTCGTGGTCAAGACCTGGCTGCTCTAATAAGAAGCTGAGTCCTGCTTTCAAGTCGCGGATGCCTTCGTGTTTGAGCGAATTGAATTGCATACCGCCGATCAAGCGGAACATGCATAGAACGGTATTGCGTCCCGAAAATAGATCAACGGCCAGCGCCATGTAGCCAATAGTAGCGAAGCGGCGCGTTACATCTTTGATGTTCTCGTTCAGGCCGAACGCCTCGTGAATAACAACGATGCCGGGAAATAAACCATCTCCTGCGGGACGCACCAGGTAGCCGTCGATCTGCCGGTTGCCCGATTGGTATACAATTGATTGCTCAACGAGTGACATATGCTCTCCTTACTTGTAGTGACGAACCAGGGGATTTGACCTGACATAAACTACATGCTATCATAATGCGACACGAATATTCCATCGCGTATTTATGAGTTGAGAGAGATGTATGATGTTGCGCCTGGCGTCTTGCAGCGCCTGCGTGAAGCTGATATTATCAGCCGGGCAGGGCTGGCGATAGCGTCACAGGGTCAAGATTATTGTCGCGCGGGAGCGGTCCATTCAACGAAACGTCGAGGGGCGCGGCTCTCAGGCATCGTTGACCTGTCGAATCTGGCTTTTCAGCGAGGCGTAACAGCGACAAATGCAGCAGAAGCAGTAGAAAACTACTCCCTTGATCGCTGTACTGTTAGTGTTGAGATACGCGACGCTCAAACATGGAATGTCCATTGTACCTGTCCTATGATGAGCGATGGCTCGACTACTATGTGCGCCCATGCCGCCGCATTATTGTACCAGTGGCTCGCTCATCCGTTCACTTTTGCCGCCCCTGTTGATGCTATTGCGCCCCCACCCGTGCTAGAAAGCGCTTTTGAAACGAGTACCTTTGCCGATATGAGTTATAAACCACCTCACTTGATGAGCCCTTTGTATTCCAGTCCAGCATCGCGCGCGCCTGGCACCGCGCTGAATACGGCAGATACGCTGGCGCAACTGGCTTTAGGCGATTTGCGCGCGATGGCGCGTGAATATGATATTGTTGGTAACGGCTCTGGCAAAGCGGAACTGGTTGAGGCTATTCTGGATACGCTGCGGCAGCCCGAAGCCGTCCGGCGCGTGGTGGGAACGCTGGAAAAAGCGCAGCGCCAATTCTTAGCTACCCTCACACTGGCGGGCGGCCAGATGACCGATGAAGAACTGCGCGGCCTTTTTGAACGCTTCTCGCTTGGCAAGCCTGAAAAGCTACAACAAATGCTCGTCGTATTGCAGGCAAAAGTCTTGTTGCTGCGCGCCAACATGAATTTATCTTTCCAACTACGCAGTTCGTTAAGCTCGTCGCTGCTCGATGTCAACTGGTTCGTGCCGCCGGAGGTGCGCGCGGCTCTGCATATCGCGCTGCCGACCACTACTTTTAACATCGAGGACCAGGACGCCCCTTCTAAGATAGAATACGCTGAGCCGTTTCAGTTGCTGCCAGACCTGCTGCTGGTCGCGCGCGCGCTCGATAGCTATCGCATGGAGCGCGATGACAGGCATAATGGGCGCGGCAAAAGCAACACTGGAAACCTGGCGCGCGCCGTAAATGCGCAGTCGGGCGATGGTTCGACGGCTTTGCCCGCGCCCCCTGGATTGCCCCCGGCTTCGCTGCTGGAGCGCTTGCAAGCCCTTGTTCCGCGCTCCCGCGCCTTCTTGCGTTTTGCTTTTCTGGTGCTGCGCCTGTCGGATATTCTCTATATCGAGAACGAAGCAAATTCTGCCAGTACCTCTCTGCTGCATATGCTGCCCAACGCCGCCGAATTGTTGCTCGGCATGTCGCGCGCCGAAGTACTCTCCGAACTCTTCACGCACTGGCAGCACCAGTCTACTTACAGGGAGATTTATGATCTTCAGGAAGAGGGTCTGTTACTGCGTTGCCGCGCTACACCTATGAACCAGCCTGTGCTGCGCGCGGGCGAATTGGAAGCAGAGAACAAAGCGGCCCGGCAGGCGCTTCTCACATTGCTGGCGCAGGCTCCCGCGCAGCAATGGATCGATTTCACCTCCTTCTCCCGCCTGATCTATCGCTTGAATCCGAACTTTTTGCAGCGTCGCCAACGCGCTTTTCCTACGCCCCACTGGTGGATTGAACAGGAAGAGGGACGGCCATTGCAGCCAGCGCAATGGGGCGACTGGCAACGCGCCGAGGGACGCTATCTCGCGCAACTGCTGCAAGGCCCTCTGCGCTGGTGGGGTATCAGTGACCTGGCTTTCAAAGAAGATGGACGTTTGCAGGCATTTCGTCTCACATCCATGATCGAATTACTCTTGAAAGGCGCATCTCTCGAATCCCAATTGATGGCTCCAACCGATACTGAACTTGCAAATGAAACGTCCATTAACACCACAACCGCCAGCGCCGCTGTTGCAAGCAGTGTTCCCGCGCATATTGATGTATCGGAACAGGATGAATTACTGCTGATGTCCTCTTTCGAGAACTGGCCTGTAATTCAACTGGTGGAACGCTTTGCTCTGGCGCAGGGAGTGCGCGATGGGCGGCTATGTTATCGATTGACGCCAGTATCATTGGGCGAGGCATTTCAACGGGGAGAATCTTTCGCTCCATTGCTTGAACTGCTGCGTCGCGCCAGTGAGCCGGAGGAGATAGGGACGCGCGAACAAGGTTCATTGGCGCGGCTGCTGCGCCAGCTTGAACAACGCCTTGCGAACTATGGGCGCGCGCGCCTGTATACGGATGCCACACTGCTTGAGGTCGCGGATGGGCTGGTGATGCGCGAATTGCTTCTAACGACCTCCGTCGAAAAACAGATCATACAACATATTCATCCTACCCTCATGATTCTCAGAAAGCAGGGTGGGGAGCAACTGGTTGAAGAACTCAAGAAACGCGGCCAGGCACCCTTGCTGCATGAGGAAGGATAAATATGGAAGCGAGCGATCTCTACCTGTTACAAAACGTGCCACCCTATCACTTACAGGCGGTGGCGAGGGCGCGTCATTTGCCACAGGCGCAGAAAAATTCGCTCGATACCTTGAATGCCACCGAGATAGGCGAAGCTCTCTTTGATGTCGATGCTTGCCGCGCCATCATCCGCGAGCTGGGCGAACTGGAAACGCGCATTCTGCGCGAGCTGGTCGCCTGTGGAGGTCGCGCCAATAGCCGCGACCTGGCCCTCTATTTCACCAGTGCGCAACTGCTCAATTCGAGCAAGGAAAAGCCAGCAGCAGATAAACTCACCACGTCCGGCGCGCTGACTACTTCCCATTCCGCCCCGACTGATACGCCCGCTGATGCGACACGTCATAAACGTGAGTCGGGGTTGTCATGGCAAGCCACCCCTTCGCTGCGTCCCTATGCTGAGAGCGTCAATAGCAACGCCCTGCAATATCCGCCGCCGCATCCACACGGCGTATTCGAGCAAGCCTTGCATCGCCTGCTGCTTTTGGGGCTACTCTACTGGGGCAAGCAGACCAACTTCGTAGGGCGCGACTACTCCAACGGCGTCTATGATGGCGTATTGATCGTGCCTCACGCGGTCATGGAAGCAGCAACGGAGGTGATGAGCGAACGGCCAGAAAGCGGCACAACGGACGAAGCGCCTGATGACAGCCAGGCGCATGAGACGGACACTCAGGTACTCATCAGCGAAGGGGTGTTGGCGCTGCAACGCTCGCTTTATCTCTACTGGTCGCTGGTATTCTCCTCCCGCGATGGCCTGCCACTGGTGGCTAGCAAGCTACTTTCGCGCCCCGCGCTGCGCCAGGTAATCGAGCAAGTTGAACCCACCTTGAACACTGAGGTGGTACGCACCGAGGCGGACGCGCCGCGCCTGTTATTTTTGCGCCTGTTGCTGATGAAACTGGAACTGGTTTATGAACGCAACGGAGCCATACTGGCCGCGTCGGCGGAAGCCTATTTTGCCCTGCCGCTTCTGGAAAGGGCGCGGCGCTGCTACCGCCTGTGGCTCGAGACGCCTTTCTGGAATGAACTGGGCTACCTGCCCGGCGTGATCCTGCGTCCAGGTCCGGGGCCGCTCGATCCCGCGCATCCCGAAGTGTTACACGCGCGTTCGATGGTGATGGAACGGGTAGTAGAGCAAGCATTAGAAACGCCGCCGGACGCATGGCAAGGGGTTTCCACATTCATCGCGCGCGCCAAGTTGTATGTTCCCTACCTGCTCTTCCCGCGCCAGTATGGAGCGCGCGCGGAACGTTATTCCACCGGCAGCAATCCCTACGGCTGGGATTTCCGCCTGCGGCACGGCTGGTTAACGCACCGCGAGGGCTGGCACCAGGTGGAGGGCGGGTTCATACGCGCCATGTTGACCGGCCCATTGCGCTGGTTAGGACTGGTGGAGTTAAAAGAAGAAGAGAAGGTCGATACATTCCGCGTCAATCCCCATATTTCGGCTATTATCAGCGAAGATGCGCCCGCGCCCGACGATGTAGTATGGGGCAGGCTGGTGGTACAGCCAAACTTTGAACTGATCGCGCTGGCCCCTGTTTCCGAAGCCCTGTTAGTGCAGTTAGACCGCTTTGCCGAACGCACCCGCCTGGAACAGATCGCCCAGTACCGCCTGACGAAGGCCAGCGTCACGCGCGCCGTCCAGATGGGCTTACGCGCCGAAACGATTCAACAGCAACTGGAACAGGCCGCCGGTGGGTCTGGCGCGATTCCCCAGAACGTCAGCTATTCACTGGTGGAATGGGAACGGCAGGCGCGGCGCATCGAACTATGGCCGCGTCTCACTATGCTCGAAGTGGACGAGGCAACGCTCCTCGACGAGTTGTTCGCGGACGAGCAAACGCGCTCGCTGTTTGGTCGCCGTCTGTCTCCCCTGTTGGCTGAGGTGCAGGCCGAACACATGCAGGCGTTACAATCATTGCTCTGGCAGCGCGAATATATGCCCGCGCTGGCCCCGGCTCCGCTTTACAACGATGTGCTGGAAAGCGGACGTATGCCAGCGCACGAGGCGCAGTGGAAACTGCTGCCCGATGGCCTGTTGCAGCCCTGCTATCCCGTTGTCAATCTTTACCTGGCAGCAGAGCTTGATCGCATTTCTGAGCCTGACGAGGCAACCGGTTGGAGGCGTATCACATCCGCCTCAATCGCGGCCAGCCAGCATATACCCCTCGAGCATATCGTGCGCTTTTTGCAGCAGTATTGCCAGGGAGGAGTGCCGCCCTCCTTCCTCATTCGCCTCAAACTGTGGGGCGGCGGATACGATCGCCAGCAAGTCATCCAGGTGGAAGAAGCTCCCATGCTGCGCCTCTCAGCCCCTGCCCTGCGCGACATCCAGGCCGATGAAGAACTGGGCGCATTGCTCGACGCGGAGGTTCCCGCCTCCAGCCGCCTGGTGCGCGTCTCGCCTGCCAATCTGCCGCGCGTCTTAGATTTGTTGCGCGAGCGCGGATTCATGGTAGAAGAATAGCCAGGACGCCCCACCCCCCGGACGCCCACGAGGGGCGTCCCTACATATCATGCGCGCCCCACCCTCCCCCGATGCAACCGCCGGGTATGGATGGGGGTGTCCGTGTAATGTAGGGACGCCCCTCGTGGGCGTCCGGGGGTGGTGTGGGCATCCTTCTACATCACCCCCAAAAAGCAGTTGACAAACCTTCGCGGGTATGGTATCTTAATCATGCAAACGCAAGTATTTGCGGGAGTGGCTCAGTGGTAGAGCATCTCCTTGCCAAGGAGAAAGTCGCGGGTTCGATCCCCGTCTCCCGCTCCATTTTTTTGTTCCCTGATAGGGCGACGTCGCCAAGTGGTAAGGCACGGCTCTGCAAAAGCTGCACCAGCGGTTCGAGTCCGCTCGTCGCCTCCAATCCGACGCGATTTTCTAGCGCGTCTTTTTTGTGTATGCAAGGTGTTCCTCATGCGCGCTCCGCACAGTTATTCCACTGAAGCGATTGTCCTCAAGCGTACCGATCTTGGGGAAGCTGATCGTATCCTCACGCTTTTCACGCCCGGCAAAGGCAAAATTCGCGCCGTCGCCAAAGGCACGCGCCGTCCCATTAGCAAAATGGGCGGGCATCTCGATTTGCTCTGTCGCAGCCAGTTGCAGCTAGCCGTGGGACGCAACCTCGACATCGTCACACAGGCCGAGGGGCGCGAAAACTTCCTGCACCTGCGTAACGACCTCTGGCATATGACCTGCGGCTTCTACCTTGCCGAACTGGTTGATCGCTTTGTGGAAGACCAGATGCAGCACTACGACATCTACGTCCTGCTACTGGAAACGCTGCGCTACCTGGATGCCGACGCCAACGCGCTGCAACAGCTGCTTGCCAGCGTGGATGTGGGTGCGAGAGGAGACGTGGATAAGGACGCGATTGAGCGCGTCCCTACGAACCAGCAACAGCAGGAGGGACAAACGCGCCTGCTGCTGCGCTACTTTGAGCTGCGCTTGCTGATGGCTGTTGGTTACGAGCCAGTCTTGCAAAACTGTGCCAGTTGCGCCAGCGAGATTCGCCCGGAGGAAAACGGTTTTCGCGCCTCGCTGGGCGGTGTGCTATGCCCCCAATGCTCGCGCCTGTGGGAACGCCGCCTCTCGCTCGACGCCCTCAAAGCCCTGCGCTACATGCAGCGCGTCAAGTGGGGCGAAGCCGCCCGTATGCGCCCCGATACGCGCCTGCACAACGAACTGGAAGCAGTCATGTACGACCTGCTGCGCTACCACCTCGAACGCGATATGAAGTCGTGGAGCTTTTTGGAGATGATGCGCAAGGCATGAAAAAAGCGTCCCCTCCCTCTTTGCACTTTTCCTGGAGTTCACGAAAGGTCCCTAATTTTAACCGCATCTAAAACAAGCTGATATGGCTCCAAAAGTCCCTTATCAAAAGAGGCGATCAAGCTGCGTATTCTCGCTCTGAGATCATATCTCTCTTCTCTCTGAAGCAGGCTAATCAGCGTGGGTAACGCATACTCACCACAATCAGCTCCAATCTTTTCCAGCACATCCAGCAAGAATCCTTTATCAAGGTCATGAGAACAAACCATTTGGTCAACTGATCGAGCAGGTCATAGCTCAGCGTGCCAGTCGTGCCGCTCGTGCTGCGGCTGGTCACGTTACCAAAGGTGTCGTAGCTGCTGCTATAGTCGGCAGTTTTCGTGGTGTAGTTGGAGCAGGTCGCGCCGCTTGAGGTGGGATAGAGGCCGACCAGTTGGTGGGGAGCGTTTGTACTACTTCCGCAGTAGAGATACTGTTCCTGGGTGCTACCGCCGTTGAGCGGGGCCTGATACAATTGGCCCAGGTGCGTGTAGACGTAGCTATCGCTGTAGCTGGCTCCTGAGAGGCCGCTGGAAAGTGTGCCACTGCCACAGGTGCCGTTACCTGCCCCTGGCTGGGTGCCGGAGTTGCTTGCCCACACCAGTCGGTTCTGTTCATCGTAGCAGAAGTTGGAGGTCTCGCTGCCGCCCGAAGAGCTAAACCCTGAGATGGTGGCCTGTGTGGTGGTGAGGCTGGTGATGTTACTCGCTGGATCATAGGTGTCGCTCTGGTTGAAGACGGTACCGCTGGTGCCGCTGCCACTGAGCCAGATGCTATTGGCACCAGTGGCGCGCAGATTCGCGTCGTAGCTGAACTGCTCGCTGGCTAGCGCCGTCCCGCTGCTCGTCTGGAAGCTGACCGTATCAAGCTGCGCCCGCGCGTTGAAACTGAGCGTCGCCAGGTCGGCAGTCGCTGTGCCGTTATCGCTCAGCCCGGTCTGCACACCGGTGGCGCTGTCATAGACCTGGGTAGTGGTATAGCCCTGCCCTGCCGGGTTGGTGCTGGTGGTTATGGTCGTTACCTGGTTGGCGTCGTTGTAGCTCTCTTGCATCTTGTAGCTCGGCAGCGCGGTGGTGACATTCCAGTTGCCGGGCAGGTTGGGAAAACTGCTTTGCTCGTCGATAAGGCGTCCGCGCTTATCATGCTGGTAGAGTTCGGAGACCTGCGCATACGAACTATCGGGATAGTGCGTAGTCGTGATGCTCTTCGTAAGCCTGCCGACCGGGAAATCGGTAGTCCCCTGGGTACCCAGCGTGGTGGTGTCATAGGTATTCTTGACGTACTGGGTTGCCCCCGATGTGCAGGCTCCCGTGGCGCTTTCGGTCGGGGTCATGTTTTGCACACAGCCCAGGCGACCCAGCAGGTCGTAGACGTAGCCAATGGTGCGCGTGCCTGACACATCAGTCAGCATATGACCGTCCCCATCGTAGGTGTAGGTAGGCGTTCCCCGATCAGGATCAGCGAGCTGAGTTATGCGCCCCAGATCATCGTACTGCGCGGTGGTGGTGGCGCTGGTGACGCTCTGGCCGCCTTGCGTCACGAGATCGGTCACCACCACAGAGGTCGGCTCGTCTAGCGCGTTGTACTGGCTCGTCGTTTTTCGGTTGGCGTCGCTATGGCACAATTGCCCACTTGCTTCTCTGGAACAAATGCGCTATCATACAAGAGTCTTCGTGTCTCTTGTAAGCGGGAAGGAGGGAACCAGGATGGCGGACTATGGACAGGGGAAAGAGCGAAAAAAACGGGTAGGCCCCAGCGTTGAGAGTGGGAAAACCTCGCGTGTGAGTAGAGCGGCGGGCAGCATCGGCTCGGAATCTATGCGGGTCGAACAGCGCTCCGGTTCTGCTGCTACAAAGCAACGCGCTAACAATAGCCAGAACGCTTCCAGGCGCGCGAAACCTGGCAATGGTAAACAACAGTCGCAGCCAGCAAAAAAAGGCTCGTCTGCCAATCGTCCCGCGCCTGCTCCTCAACCTGCCGATTCACGCGCCATTGCGAAGCTGCAAGGCAAATGGCAAGCGCTCGCGCCGCATCATAAGCAGCGTCTTTTCAGCCTCCTGCTGCTGGTTCTCGCTATTCTCCTTTTTGGTGGCCTGACTTTCTGGAAAAGCTCGCAAATGCTGGGCAAAACTGGCAGCTTTTTTACACTCTTCCTGGGTTGGGGCGCGTATCCCCTGGCCTTCGGGCTAATCGTATTTGCCTTCGCGCACCTGCTTGAAGGGCTGCGCAAAGTACGCTTCGTGCGCTGGTCGCTGGTCATCGGGCTGCTCATCATGCTCCTGCTTCTGATGGCTGAAAGTCGCCTGTTTACGGAGAAGATCGGCACAGGCGGGCTGATCGGTGATTGGCTGGCGCGCCCGCTGATTGGTTGGCCGGGTCCAACCCCACATATTCTGGTTATCGGGCTGGTAATACTGGCGGCTATCTATACCTTTCGTATTCGACATGGACACGTCGTATCAGTGGCAAGTTTTATCAAAAAGTCGCTGGCAGACCCCCGGAAATCATCTGTGCCGGGTCAAGCTCCTTCCCCCTATCTTGGTCAGCGTCCAAAGTATAGCCAGTTCGCTAAGAACAACGCGCAGCAATCGCCCGCGCGTCCTGATGCGCAGGCAGGTGATGAGGCGGAAGATGATAACGATGATGACAACATCATTGACTTTGACGCGGATTTCGCCGGAGATGATGACCCGCTCAACGACATCAACCTCACCAAAAAGCAGGTAAGCAACGTGTCGCGCGGAAACCGCTCCGCGCCGCCGTTGAACCTTGACGAACACCAGGCCGCCGTCAAAGGAGCGCGTCAACAACCGTTGCCATTTGACGAGTCGCAGAAAGCCGCCAATGCTAACAGCGCGATCAATCACGAGATGGAGCCACTCGCGCCCAATCCTTTGCTATCGAAACTAAAGATTGTGACGCGCGCCGCAAAGGGGCCAGAGGTCGAATCGCCCTGGAAACTAACCGATATTTCGCTGCTGAATAATCCTGAAGAGGTGAAAATGCAGGCGTTGGGCGACGATACCTCCTCGCTGGCAAAAATCATTCAGGAGACGCTGCGCAGCTTCCGCGTCGATGCCGAGGTCAAGCCAGAAGATATTAGCATTGGCCCCACCGTAATCCGCTTTGGCATTCGTCCGACTGGCAAACCCACCATGAAACAGGACGACAAGGGCAGACCTGTGCCGCTCAGGGACGGCGCGGGCAACATCGTCTATGAGCAGCGCACCCGCGTCAGCCGCATCATGGCCTTGCAAAATGATCTCGCGCTGGTGCTGGAAGCCAAGTCGATCCGTATGGAAGCGCCTGTGCCGGGTCGCCCCTACGTCGGCGTGGAAATCCCTAATAAAAATAGCCGCCTTGTCACCCTGCGCGAGGTGCTGGAAAGCAAAGAGTATGCCAGCGCCAAAGCCAAATCAAAATTAGCCATAGCACTTGGCAAAGACGTAGCCGGTGCGGTGCGCGTGGGCGACCTGGCGCGTATGCCGCATCTTTTGATTGCCGGAGCCACAGGCGCGGGCAAATCGGTGTGCCTCAATGCTATCATTGGCAGCTTTCTCACGCAGGCCACGCCCGATGACGTGCGTATCTTGATGGTTGACCCCAAAATGGTCGAACTCAACATGTATAATGGCATCCCGCACCTGCTCTCGCCCGTCGTGACCGAAGTTGATAAAGTGGTGGGCCTGCTCAAGGTTGCCATTGCCGAAATGGAGAAACGCTACCGTCTCTTCTCGCAATTGAACGTGCGCAACCTGGACGGCTACCGCAAGCTACGCGCCGAGCGCATCTTACACGGCGATATGACCCTCAAAAACCTGCCCGCCATCGTCATTATCATCGACGAACTGGCCGACCTGATGATGGCTGCCCCGGAAGAAGTGGAGGGACTGATCTGCCGCCTGGCACAATTGGCGCGCGCTACCGGTATTCACCTGATTATCGCCACGCAGCGCCCCTCGGTGGATGTCATTACTGGCCTTATCAAAGCCAACATCCCGACGCGCATCTCCTTTATGGTCAGTTCGGCGGTTGACTCGCGTACCATCATTGATATGGGCGGCGCGGAACGCCTGCTCGGTCGTGGCGATATGCTCTATCTCCCGGCGGACGCGGGTAAGCCCGAACGCATTCAGGGCGCATTTGTGGCCGACGACGAAGCCGAACGCCTGGTGGCCTACTGGAAACAACAGGCGGCGGAACACGCGGCGGCGATGACAGCGGCTCAAAATCAGGGTGGCAAGCCCAGCCCCGGCGCGGTTGTCGTACCGGCGGTTGAACCCGGCTGGGAGGTCAGCGACCACATCTCCGACGAATACGAACTCGACGACGAACTCTTCGACCAGGCCGAACAGATCGTGCAGGAGTATGAACGCGCCTCCATCTCGCTCCTGCAACGCCGTTTGCGCATTGGCTATTCGCGCGCGGCGCGTTTGATTGACCTGCTGGAAGAGCGCGGCGTCATCGGGCGCATCGAGTCCGGTGGGCGCGCCCGCGAAGTCTTCGATAAGCGCGACAAACATAGCGGCGAAGGTCGCACCATGGCTGACGAAGCCGCCGACATCATCGCCGAGGATAAGGCGCGCGAGGATTTCTTGAAGAAACAGGGTATCAACGGCAATGACAGAGGTGTCATTTGATGGCGGCAAGTATGGCTTCGCGGTGTTCGCTCTCGTGTCCACCAATGCCGTCAAGAATATACTCTGCCACCGTTCCTTTATATTCAGGCCAGGGATGCTCCCGATTCAGCGTCTCCTCGTCAAGATTGCGCAGCACCTGCAAAAGCGCCCGCCGGCTGCGCTCGAATTCGTCCAATTGCTCTCGTGCAGTAAGATGCTCGCGCGCGGCCACTTGTTGAGCATTCCAGCCATCTTCATCGTCGCCAATCACCACAAGAAGGGCGGGCTTGACACCTGTGGCAATGCGCTGAGGTAGGAAGTCCGTAACCACAATTTCCCAGTCCACAAGATGCGCCAGCACATTTTTGATGGACCATTCGCCGACAACCCCCTTTTGCTCTAAGCGAGTATCGGGTAGGTCACTAATCGCGTCAAGTAGCATAGCGCGTTCCTGGCTCAGGGACTCGAACAGGTTTGTCATGGTAGACATGCATGAACTCCTTTGCTTAACTATTCGTTCCAGGTACGAAACAATCTCCTGGCCTCTGTAGGGACAGTGGGAAGGGTTGAGTGGATGAGGGGGCCTTGTGCCTGTCCTTGTTGGGAGTACGCCATGCTGCTTCACAGAACTCCAACAGGA
>JBOGTO010000110.1:0-6154 GCA_050695155.1 Ktedonobacteraceae bacterium | reverse complement strand
TATTCGTAGTTGCCCACCGTCGAGATCGAGGAAATCACCAGGCGGCGCGAGCGGCGCACCTCGGACCGCGTCGAGCCGTCCTCGTTATACTCGAGATGCTTCCAGAGCAGGTTATAGTCCTCTTCGTGCATACAAATGGCGTTCGCCAGCACAACGGGCTGTCCTTCGGCATCGTTGACCGTCGCATCGAAATAGCGAATCTCACCCAGACAATCGCAGCCCAGTTCCAGACTGTTCGCCAGTACGCCAATGCCCACTTCACCCGCGTCAAACACGTTCTTAAAGTTGTGCGAAGGGGTAGGGTCCGCATAGGGGACGTACATCTCGGAGAGCGCCGCCCGGTAAAGCAGAGGGCGATAGCGTCCCTTATCAGCATACTCCACCATGTGCAGCACCAATCCCTCACGCGGGGTAAAGCCTACGCGGAAACGCCACTTCTGCCAGCGCACCTCGTGACCATCGATCTGAAAACTGATGCCCTCTGGCTGCATAATCATGATGGGTTTCAAGTCGGTGCGAGCGCCATCTGGAAATGACGGTACATTTTTCGCCGCTCGAATGCCCTCCTGTGTATAATTGCCCGAAGAGGTGGGTACCGGCACAACGCCATGATCTTCTATCTGGACGGTCATGCTATCCAGCTCTATCGTGGCGATAATGCCCTCTACCGGGTGCGCATAGTAGTTATCCTCCGGCGCTTCGGCCAGGGCAACCTCCATACGAATAAAGCGCCCCAGTGAAGCCGCATCCTCCGGCCCGCGATACCCGGCAGTCCACGGGTAGATCACGACGGAAGAGAGGTCGCTGATGCCGCGCCTGCTCATAGCTTCCTGAAAAGCAGCATCAGCCAGCACTGCCTGCTGAGCGGCGAACACTTCGGGATAGGTGAGGGCAGGCTGCACATCGGTGCGCTCGCGCCATGAACGAAAGGTTTCCTCAGTCAACGAGACGACCGCTTCGATGGTCAGTCGTCGCTCGTGGTCTCGCATAACCACGAACACTTCACGCGCTACCGCCTGACCTGCTTGAAAGGCCAGCACCACCTCTTTGGCGGGTTCCAGCAGGCTATAGGCCATGATGCGCACACGCGGGGTGATGCGCCCGGATGCCTTGAGGACGCGGGTCGTTGTTTCGACTTCTTCCACTGTCAAAGGATCAAGCGGGTGCCGGGCGGTCTGCTGCAATGCGCCCGGCTCATTCTCAACAGGAGTTGTCATGTGCTTCTCTCCTCTTTTTACACGGCCTTTTCTCCCGCGCCAAAGAGCGTATTGCCCTGTGCCAGCACCTGGGGAGCGCGCGAGCGGAGCAACAGCACGATGATGATGCCCAGCACAAGCCAGATGGCATTGAGCGGGCCGACCAGATTGAAAGGCGCGGCAGGCAGCGGCACGAACTGGAAGTAGATGACGATAGCCAGCAGGATAAAGGGTATGGCGGGCAGGATCACATGTTTCGCCACGTTGAACTCATCGCGGTGTTCACGCAGGTAAAAGAAAGGCACCGATAAGCAAGTCGCCATGTAGACGAGCAGGATGGGGACGGTGAGGAGCGCACCAATAAACGCAAAACCTGTTGTAGTACCCAGAGCCAGGCCGGCCCATATAGCGATAAGGGTTCCCACGACTACCACCAGAATGATTGCCAGGCCGGGGGCGCGATGGCGATTCGTCCTTCCCAGCGCTCCGGGCAACGCGCGGATACGGCCCATCGCAAAGAGCATACGCGCTCCCGCGTTGATGCCAGCGTTGGTATTGCCCAGCGAGCTATTCAGAATGGCTAAAATTGCGAGAAACGCGAATGGCCCCCATACACGAGTAGCCATCGTTCCCCAGGGGTTGGGGTCGCCGTTATATGTCGTGATCTTGCTGAAACCCCAGCCTACCACTCCGGCATAGCTACAGA
The DNA here is from genome assembly GCA_050695155.1 of Ktedonobacteraceae bacterium. GTDB lineage: Bacteria > Chloroflexota > Ktedonobacteria > Ktedonobacterales > Ktedonobacteraceae > CF-113. The sequence goes on along the minus strand of JBOGTO010000110.1, from coordinate 4,252 downwards.
ACACGTAGAAGAGGCCAATGCACAGCGTGGCGAGAAAGATAGCGCGTGGCACGGTGCGACGAGGATTGTGAGACTCCTCTCCCAGTTGCGCGGAGGACTCGAAGCCACTAAATGCCAGGAACGCAAAGAGCATTCCAAACAGGACTCCCTGCCAACCACCCAGGCCCGGTTGCAGGCTGGAGGCGGGATTAAAGGTGGCAGCCGTATTGCCCTTGCCAGCGCTGACAATCAGCCAGATGGAGAGCGCGCCAAAGATGCAAATTTCAATCACGCCCAGGATAACACCCACATCCGCCGAAATCTTGATGCCGAAGTAGGTCAGGCAGAAACCAATTGCGGCATAGATTATCGAATAGACGATCCACCCATTCGGCCCAAGCGAGAGGTGGAAGTCGGTGCTAAGAAACGAGTCGGTGACTGGTCCCAGCACGAGCAATGTGAGAGGAATAAACAACAAATAGGTGAAACCGAACAGCCAGCCAGCCAGCCAGCCAACCTGTGGGCCTAAACCGCGACTGACATAGGTAAAGTAGCCGCCGGCAGATGGCAGGTGCTTTGCCATTGAACCGATATTTAATGCGATAAGAACACATGCTATCAGCGCCACAGCTACTGCCAGGGGCAAAGCGCCGCCCGTAAAGGGAATAGCGGCTCCCAGGCTGAAAGCTACGGCTCCGGCGGGAGCCATCGTGGTGACTGATTGGAACAAAACTCCTGGAAGGCCAATGGCATTTGAACGCAGCGTCGTCTGCTGCTCTGAGGAAGGGGTTGCTTCGATAGTCATCTCGCGCTCCTTTGTGACAAGCCTCTATGACAGGCGAATAAAAGGCCGACGATACAACGAGATACAGTCAAGTAGCATAAACCTGATCGCTATTTTACCACAGATGAGTGAGGAGAAAATAAAAATATCAGGTGTATGCATCTAATATATCACATACTTAACTGAACAATCAAGGTCACTTTTTCCCTACAGAAATGCGCAATTCTATGGTATGCTTGAACAGGAGTTGCCAGCTAATGCTATATATATTTTCTTGTCGCCCGCGGCGGTTCGTAAAAAAGGAGGCAGAACTAATATGCGCGAGCAAGAAGGCTTCATTCCAGTATCGGGACAGTACCGCGTCTGGTATCGCATGGTAGGCGGGGGCGCGGAGCATGAAAACGTCCCCCTGCTTACCTTACACGGTGGGCCAGGTATTCCCCATGATTACATCGAAAACCTTGCAGATTTAGCCTCAGATACCCGGCGAGTCATTCTCTACGACCAACTGGGGTGTGGGCGTTCTGACCAACCCGATGATCCCTCTCTCTGGCGAGTAGAGCGTTTTGTCGAGGAACTCGGCATCGTGCGCCGCGAACTGGGGCTTGATCGCATTCACCTGCTCGGTCAATCGTGGGGCGGGATGCTCGCCATCGAATATATGCTGACTCAACCTGCGGGTATCGTCAGCCTCATCCTTGCCAGTACACTCTCAAGTATGCCCCTGTGGGTTGCGGAAGCCAACCGCCTACGCAACGAGCTGCCGCCGGACATACAGGCGACTCTGCTACGTCACGAAAACGCTGGCACCACCGACGACCCGGAATACCAGCAAGCCATGATGGCATTTTACGAACGCCACGTTATCCGTGTCGTACCCATACCAGATCAGGTCAAACGCGCGATGGACCAGGCGGGGCAGGTGTATTTCATCATGAACGGCCCCAGCGAATTTCACGTCACGGGAGTTATTAAAGACTGGGATCGCACCGACCGCCTCTCCGAAATTCACGTCCCAACCCTGATTACATCGGGGCGTTACGATGAGTCCACACCGCGTATCAATGAGATATTGCATAAGGGCATTGCCGGTTCAGAGTGGGTCATGTTTGAGAACAGCGCCCATATGGCGCACATCGAAGAACCTGAGTTATTCTTGCCGCTCGTCCAGTCCTTCATGGAGCGCATTGAGGCGCAACAAAAATAAGGGAGTAAAACGCATGAGTTTACGCGATGAAGAAGGCTTTATTCCGGTGGACGGATACCGCGTCTGGTATCGTGTCGTTGGAGGCGGCGCGGAACACGAGAACACCCCGCTTTTAACGCTACATGGCGGTCCCGGTATTCCGCATGACTATGTCACAGATATGGCGGCGCTGGCATCCGAGAGCCGCCGCGTCATCTTCTATGACCAGCTCGGCTGCGGGCGTTCCGACCAGCCCAACAATCCCGCCATGTGGACGATTGAGCGAACTGTGGCTGAGATAGGCACTGTGCGCCGCGCATTGGGTCTTGAGAAAGTACACCTGTGGGGGCAGTCCTTTGGAGGCTTATTTGCGCTCGAATACGCCCTATCCCAACCACCCGGACTCGTGAGTCTCATCCTCGCCAGCAGCACCAGCAGTATTCCCCTGTGGGTTGCCGAGGCGAACCGCCTGCGCGAAGCCTTGCCACCAGAAGTTCAGGCCACCCTGCTGCGTCACGAACAGGCGGGTACGCTCGATGACCCTGAATATATGCAGGCCACGATGGTCTTCTATGATCGCCACGTTATCCGCCTGAAACCCATACCAGCGCACGTTCAGCGAGCAATGGACCAGGTGGGGCAGGTCTATCTTACGATGAACGGCCCCACCGAATTTCTCGTCGTCGGCACCATCAAAGGCTGGGACCGCACCGACCGCCTTTCCGAAATTCGCGTGCCAACTCTGATTACTTCCGGTCGTTACGACGAGTCAACGCCCTTGCTCAACGAAGTGCTGCACAAAGGTATCGCCGGTTCAGAATGGGTGCTCTTCGAGCAAAGCTCACATATGGCCCACGTCGAAGAGCGCGAACTGTACCTGCAAACGGTGAAGGCTTTTATTGAAAGAGTGGAAGAGAAAGCTGGCTGATAAGGGCGCGGGCGATGCCCGCGTCCCTACGCTCCCGACGGGACGAGAATGCCGCGCCCGCGCAGTTTGCCTCCATCCAGGTCGTGAATTGCATCGAGCGCGGCATCCAGTGGATAGATCGCTGTATGCAGTTTGACCTTGCCCTGCGCTGTGAGCGTCATCAACTCATCAAGATCGTTGTAGGAGCCAACGAGATTGCCGATAAAGTTGATCTCGGTGGAGATGATGTCGATGGTCGGAACCCTCAGCGTGCCGCCGTAGCCGATGATGAAGTGAGAACCGGCGCGCCGCAGCATCTGGACGGCATCCAGTTCCGCTCCCTGCTCGCCTACAAAATCGATCACCACTTCGGCTCCCTGGCCTTCCGTGATCTCTTTGACCTTTGCCACATGATTGCCATCTGAGAGTACCTGGTGATCCGCGCCCCACTCTTTCGTCAGCGCCAGCGCGGCAGCAGAGCGATCAAGCACAATGATCTCCGCCGGTGTCAGCGCCTTGAGGCACTGAATACCGATATGCCCCAGACCACCAGCACCAATTACGACTGCTTTTGTGCCGGGATAAAGCAGCGCCGCAGCCTTCTTCACGGCGTGATAGGCAGTCAATCCGGCATCAGCCAGCGCCGCAATGTCCTTTGGTTGCAGCGTCGGACTCAGTTTGACAACAGCACGCGCATTCGTTTTCAAGAAATGCGCCATGCCACCATCGATAGAAATGCCCGGAAAACTTGAGTTGACGCAGTGCATATCATCACCCGCGCGGCAGGCGCGGCACAGGCCGCAGGTGACGAGCGGATGCACGATCACAGTATCGCCAACAGCTACATTACTGACAGCTGAACCAACCTCATGAACCCAGCCAGCATTTTCATGACCCAGTATATAGGGCAAGGTCACGCCGGACCTATCAGCCCACTGTCCTTCGATGATATGCAGATCGGTGCGGCACAGACCCGCCCCACCGATGCGCACTATTACATCAAGAGGACCTGTAATCTTCGGCTCCGCCACCTCTTCGACGACCGGCATCCCTTCATAGTGATGCAAACGAACTGCCTGCATACGTAGCCTCCTTATTCGTCGTTAAAATAACATGGCGATCTTTGCGATTGCCCTACATGTCTTCATCGTCATCAGGTACGCTGCTTCCCCCATAACGAGTATGGAACAGGCCCTTACACATTGCTGTATTGAACATAATGTTCATGCGGATGGAGCGCGAACGACGCAGGAACTGCTGCAACTCCCCTGCTCGCAAGGGCTGTCCCTCATCGTCGATAATCAAAGGATCGTCTACTGCGTGGGGCAGGCCAAGCGCGATACGCCGTTGCTGGTAGATGCTGCCAGTGCGCCCGGCACGCTCTAAACGATACTCG
>JBOGTO010000109.1:0-6841 GCA_050695155.1 Ktedonobacteraceae bacterium | reverse complement strand
GCGGTACCCTGATGCCATTATAAAAGCATCGCTACTTTAGCGGCTTGCATAGAAGATGTCGCGTATGAAAAGCGTATTCAAACGGCTAACCGGTAATATACATGGTTTATTGTTAGTATTGTGGATTTACCTGAGCGCAAGCTGGCACCATTTTGGCTGGCGGCGGCGGCTCCGATCCCCACGATCTGAAATAGAGGAAAGCACTTCAAACGGCATGAAACAAACCCTGCTCCTTATCCGGCATGGGCAAACGACCTGGAATGTGGAACATCGTCTCCCCGGCCAACTGCCGGGCATTCTCCTGACCGATACTGGCAAACAACAGGCAGAGCGATTGGCCGACGCCTTGAACGTTCTCCCGATCAGCGCGATAATTAGCAGCCCGTTGGAACGGGCGCGCGAGACTGCTGAGATTATCGCGCAGCCGCGCCACCTCACGATTCAGCTTGAAGCAGACCTGATGGACATCAATGTAGGCCACTGGGCCGGACAGGACATTGACGAACTGAACAAGAGCGACGAGGCGTGGAAAGCCTTTAAGAAAGACCCAACCGTCGCGCCCCCCGACGTTGAAACGTTTCCCCAGGTACTGGCGCGCGCTGTAGCCGCTGTCAATCGCTGGCGCGCGCAAGAGGCAAGCGGCGCGTATCCGGCCTTTGTAGCCCATGCCGATGTCATCAAACTGCTGGTTGCCCATTATACCGGACTGGAGGCGGGACAGGCAGGGAAATTGATGATAGACAACGCTTCGGTCAGCATCGTGGAAGTGGAAGATAGCGAACGGCCATTGATCGTAGCTATTAGCTGGAGTCCCAAACCGGGCTGGCTGAAACCGCCCACATCTGAATCCAAATCATTACCTACTGAAGAGATCAAGTCAGGCATAGAGAAAATACCACAGGAGTAATAGCATAGTTCAATTCGCGTGTGGAAGGGAACGCTTATATGTTTGATCCACGAGACCCACGAGAACGCTTGTGGTGGCATTACGACTCGCGACGCCCGCTATCGATGGCGCAAATCACGGCTATGGGCTGTATCGATGCGCAATCGGCGGCTCTGATATGGCTGCTCATGGAACATGGCGCATCGCTGACGGTGGCTGGCCCAACCGACCCGCAACCGGGCGTGGGCAAGACCACCACGCTCAACGCGCTGATGCAGTTCGTGCCGGAAATTACCGCCCTGGCCTATATGTCCGGCATGTACGAGGACTTCGGCTTTACGCAACTGCCCGACATCGAACCGGAGCATACCTATGCGCTGTGCAACGAGGTAAGCGATCACCTGCCTATTTATATGTGGGGGCGTGTCGCGCGCCGCTATCTCAATCTGACTGCTGATGGGTATCATATCGCCACCAGCGTCCATGCCGATACCATCGACGACGTGCTGTACATGTATCAACATGACCTGCGCCTGACTGCCGGGGATATGCGCCGCCTGGGACTGGTCATCAATATCGGGCTGGTCGGTCACGTCTACCCGTTGCGCCGCCGCTGGCTCACAACGCACTTCTTGCAAACCCATCCCGACCCCAAACACCCTGATACCGTCGTTCCCCTGCCGCTCTCGCTCTGGAACGAATTTGACGATACCTTTGAACACGCCGACCAATCTATTCTGGACGAGCTAGCCGACTGGGCCTGCATGACGCCGGACGCATTTAGCAAAGCCCTCGAGCTACGCGCCGACTGCATGGAAGAACTCGCGCAAGGGTCAGGCGTCGATATGCGCCAGATGTACAATGGCATCAAACAACTACGCAGGCGCGAGAAAAACGCGAAACCATAATGCCAGTAGAATAAAATCGCTGTTCAACTTGTTCAATCAGGTAGTAACTCGAGAAAGGAGAGTGTCATGTTCAAACACATCAAACATGTAAGCGAAGGGCGTTGGCCGCGCATCTGCAATGAACGCTAATTACAACAGAAGAAGAGGAGCATACTAAAGAGTATGAGTTATTCTATCGCTATGCTCAGCGTCCATACGTCCCCGCTGGATATGCCGGGGCGCACGAGAGATGCTGGCGGCATGAACGTCTACATTCAACAACTGGCCCGCGAACTGGGGCAATCCCGTATCAACGTTGATATTTTCACCCGCCGTACCAACGAAACTACGCCACAAATCATCTATCTTAGCCCGCGCGCGCGCGTCATACACATAGCTGCCGGACCTGCCCAATTCATCCCTAAAGACGAACTCTATCACTACCTGCCCGCTTTCGCGCAGCACATTGACGATTTTCGTCTCAGCGAGGGCAAGCGCTACGACATACTGCACAGCCATTACTGGCTCTCAGGAGTTGCTGCCATGCAACTTGCGCAACGCTGGCATGTCCCGCATATCACCATGTTTCACACGCTGGCACACTTGAAGCAACTGGCTAACCCCGGCATACAAGAATCGCCCTTGCGGCTCGAAATGGAACGCCGCCTTATCCAGCAGGCAGATCGCATCATCGCCGCCACGACCGAAGAACGCGCGCAGATCATCCGTCACTGCGGAGCTACGCCGGGCCAGGTGCAGGTTATTCCTTGCGGAGTCGATCTGCAACTTTTCACACCCCATGAGCGCAAGCAGGCACGCGCGCAACTGGGCTGGAAACAGGACAGCCCGGTGTTGCTATTCGCTGGTCGGCTCGACCCGTTCAAGGGGCCTGATCTGTTGTTACGCGCCGCAGCCATGATGCGCGAGAAGGCTCAGATTGTAATTGTTGGCGGCAAACCAAAAGACGATGATGAAATACAACAACTGCGCCAGCTCGCGGCTGATCTACACATCACGAAACGCACGCACTTCCTGGGGGCGCGCCCGCAGCAAGAATTGCCCCTGTTCTATAGCGCGGCAGATGTAACGGTTATCCCTTCGTGCCACGAGAGTTTCGGCCTGGCAGCAGTCGAATCGCTGGCCTGTGGCACGCCCGTCGTAGCCACCCGCGCCGGTGGCCTGACCACCATCATCAGAAATGGCGAGACGGGCTATCTTGTCCCACGCAGCCCCGGCTTCTTCGCCGAACGCCTCGATGCCCTCTTGCAGCAACCCGAATTGCTGGAGAACATGAGGGAGGCTGCGCGCCCCTCAACGCTCCAATATAGCTGGAAGCATGTAGCCCGGTTGGTGCGCGAAACTTACGAGAGCGTGCTGGAAGGAGAGAGCGTACTGGCGGCCTTGTAGATGAAGTTCGATGAAATCGGTATATGCATCTTTCCAGGTAAAAACGAGGGTGAAGCGTAGTAGTCTGTCAAACTGCGTTGAGCCATCCTCGCTGTCATTTCTTTGAGCCATCCTGGCTGTCATGCTGAGCGCAGCATCTCCCCTAATTGTCATGCTGAGCGCAGCGAAGAATCTCTTGCCGAGTGGAGATCCTTCGCTGCGCTCAGCATGACACGGCTATCCCCGCCGCAAAGAGGACGTTGCGGATTAACCCAGGACATATCCCACAACCTCGTATCCTCGCCCAAACTTATCTTTTTCCGGTAAGTCGGTAATCCATTCCCAGTGTTCTTCTTGCAGCACTGTAAAGGTATCACGTACCAGTTCGGGAAAGGCGCGCGGAACGAGAGGGATCGAGCGGCGATGTTCGGCGTCGTGGTCGGTGCCGGAGATGTTGAAGGCGAAGCCGCGTATGTCGCTGAGCAGGACAGCGAGGCCACCCGTGTCTAGCAGTTCGCGCAAGAGATGTAGATGAGACTGAATGACGCGCACGCGAAAATCCTGCGCGGCTTGCTGGTAGCGATGATGATGCTCCTGCTCATTCAGGTAGGTGGGGGCAAGTTGCTGAATGTAGTCGAGTACGTCGAGCAGGGGATAGCTGAACAATTGGGAGAGGGTCAGCGAACTGATGACGAGGCCAGATTCTCCCGCGCCCAGCGTATCAAGTCGCGGCGGGTCAGCAATGGGGCATTGCTCCAGGCAGTTGGCGACAGCATCAAAGACGGCCCTGGCTCCCTGAGCAATGAGGGCGTCCCAGGGTTGGCGCGCGAGCAAACGATGCAGGTCAAGGCTGACGCCGCCTGTAAGGTCGCATTCCAGCAATCGCAAGCGGCGGCGCAATGCGGGTGACGGCAGTTCTTCCCAGGCCAACTTCATCGAATTGAGATCGAGATCGGCCAGCGCGACTTCGTCGGAGTGACGCACCAGTTCTGCGAGAGGGATTTCCGTGCAGGCTCCCGCGCCCAGCGCCAGCGTTCCAGGTGACGCGCCAGGATCGCGCTGCTCAAGCGCGATGTGGATGAGCGCGGCGCACTGTTGCAGGTGCTGCGGGCTATGCTCGCGCAGCCATGCCCGTCGCCGCGCTCCCTGCGTCTCGACATTATGATAGGTCAACGTGTCGATGCGCACCGGGCTAGCGGCCTTTGTATGCGGGCTTGCGCTTCTGCAAGAAGGCCATAACCGCGTTGCGATGATCTTCCGTCTCAAAAGCCATGTCTTGCAGTTCGCCTTCGAGCTGCAAGGCGTTGCGCAGGTCAGACTCGGCAGAGGCATAAATCTGCTGCTTAATCAGCGCATAGGTGCGCGTCGGACCGTTAGCCAGTCGCTGCGCAAAGGCGGTTACGGCAGCGTCAAATTCTGCCGCTGGTACGCATTTATTGACAAGCCCAAGGCGTTCGGCCTCAGCGCCGCTCACCTCATCAGCCAGCATAGCGATTTCCATAGCCTTGCCAACGCCGACCAGTTTAGGCAGAAAATAGCCACCGCCGCCATCGGGTACGAGCGCAATCCGGGCAAAAGCTTCGACGAAACGCGCATCTTCGGACGCAATGCGCATATCACACGCCAACGCAACATTGCACGAAATACCGGCAGCGTGACCGCGCACCGCCGCCACGACAGGCTTGGGCATGTTGCGAATCGCCAGCACTACGCGATGATATTTTTGCAAATGCTGGCTGACCGTGCCTATCGCGCCGCTCGCATGTCCTTCTGACAGGCTGCGCAGGTCTTGCCCCGAACCGAAAGCACGACCCGCGCCCGTCAGAACGACGCAGCGCACCGCTTCATCGCGCGCGGCAGCCTCAACCGCCTCAGTCAATTCCTCCAGCATAACTTCGTTGAAAGCGTTGAGTACTTCGGGCCGGTTCATGGTAATGGTCAGCACGCCGCCATCCTGTTGTACAAGCAGGTGTTGGAAATCGGTTCGCATGGGGTTCTCCTTTGTGCAGGTTAACTGTTGGAACTCAAATCAGAGTGGCTGATGATTAGAGATGATCAATAAACTCTTCGGTTGTGACCCTTGCCTCTTTCAAAATATTATGTAGTAAGCCGATACCCAGTTTATCGTGCAAAGGCACAACACAACCCATCTCCTCTTCTCTAGAGATACGTTTTTTTAGCACGACATGGCTTCCACGTTGTCTCGCTACTTCAAAACCAGGCCGTTTCAGGGCGCGAATCGCCTCTTCTCCTGAAATACGAGGCAACTTAGGCGGCATAAGTGGCCTCAAAAGTAGTTAGCAAAGTCTTACCTACCTCTCGCAAAGGAATTTCTTCCAGATAAAGCTCAGTTGCCTCTTTTAAGTTCGCAACTGCCTCCTCTATTGTATGCCCCTGGCTGGCAGTTCCAACTTCTGGACATTCTGCAATATAAAGATCATCTTCCTTGTAAAGGACTGCTGTAAATGTTCTTACAGCCATAGATACCTCCAACTCATCGCATTGATGGTAAATCCAACATTAAGACTTCTAGCGCAATACGGGCATTGACATTCTGGTCAAGGGCTTCCATTGTACCCAGGATGGCGCGTACCATGCGCTGGGATTGAACGGGGCCTACTTTGGCGGCCTGTTTCTGGATAGTGGAAGACATATCTACGTTGACGACAAGATCAAGGCTATTGTTGGCTACCAGGAGCATATCGCGCCACCACAGCAGCCACAACTCAAGTATATCACGAAGTTTGTCGCTGTCGGCGCTCAGTCGCTGCGCGATGTCGAAACGCTGCGCGGTGCTGAGAGTGGGCAAGCGCGCCAGGGTTTCCAGTTGCGTTTTGCGGTTTTCCAGCATCTCTTCTTTTTCGACGGCCTTTATTGCCCAGCCCATGCGACCAGCCGCTAATGCCGCGATAAGAGTTGCTTCGTCTGGCTCGACCTGCCATTGCTGCTCGAGGGCGGTTTTGATCTGCGTAGTAGTGAGTAGATTCAGGGGAATTTGCTGCACACGCGAGAGAATGGTGGGCAGGAGTAAAGAGGGATCGGGCGCGGTGAGCAACAAGACGACATCTGGTTCAGGCTCTTCCAGCGTTTTCAAGAGGCAGTTGGCGGACTGCACGTTCATCTCGTGCATTCCATCGATGATAAAGACGTTGCGGCGACCTTCCAATGTTTTACGGGAAGTATCGCTCTGCAAGGCGCGTACCTGCTCAATCAGGATGAACTGCCGTTCGAGTGGTCGCGTGATATAGTGAACGTCGGGATGGTTATAGTGCGTGACCTTGCGACAGGAGAGACAGGTATTACAGGGATTTTGCGGCGCGACGTGTGGGTCCGGCCCACCGATGCAAAGCAAGGTTTGCGCAAAGCGACGAGCCAGCAAGGCCTTGCCGATATGCTCCGGGCCGGTGAACAGGTAGGCATGGCGCACGCGGTCAGACAAAATGGCGCGGCGCAATCCGTTGATGGCATGTTCGTGGCCGACAATGCCCCAATCATTGACGCTGATAGGTATTTCGCTCATGCAAGCATGGTAGCAGAAACACGCAATGAAAGCAAGACATGGGGAGTTCCACGGTTGACCGTCGCGTGTATTCGCGGTTGACCGTCGCGTGTATTCACGGTTGACCGTTGTGTGTATTCGCGGTTGACCGTTGCGTGTATTCGCGGTTGACCGTTGCGTGTA
>JBOGTO010000108.1:0-18607 GCA_050695155.1 Ktedonobacteraceae bacterium | reverse complement strand
TCCCAAAAGCGGGCGACGCAAGCGTCCCCACACCACCCATCCGCCACCCCCGCCCCTACGGATGGAGGTAATGTCAATAAAAATCAAAGCTGATGTGTTGATTATCGGCGCTGGTATTATGGGCGCTTCCTGCGCTTTCCGCCTGAGTGAGCGGGGGCTAAAGGTGGTGGCGCTAGAGGCGCAGATCGCACCTGCTATGGGTTCGACGGGTCGCAGCGTCGCCGGCGTGCGCGTGCAGTACACCGAGGAAGTCAACGCGCGGCTCTCGTGGGAGAGTATTCAGGAATACCAGCATTTTCAGGATTTGTATGGTGCGGATGCCGGGTATCGCCCGATTGGCTATCTTTTCCTTGTGCCGCCCGAACGCTGGAGCGAACATTTGGAAAGCGTGCGATTGCAGGAACGCATAGGCGCGCCAGTGAAAATCCTCACCATTGAGGAGGCTCAGAAGCTCGTAGCCTTTGATAGTACTGGTATTGCTGGCACAACTCACGGACCCAGCGATGGCATTGTTGATCCGCACAGCGTGACGTTTACCTACCTGAGACTGGCGAAAGATCACGGCGCTTCGGTATACATGCAGACTCCCCTGATTCGCGCTCAACGGGTTGGCAATATCTGGCAAGTGGAGACGCCAAAGGGCATTTTTGAGGCTGAGTACCTGATAAACGCCGCCGGGTCGTGGGCTGGCGAAGTTGCAAAGCGCGCCGGATTGGAGGTAGAGGTACCCGTCCAGCCTGTGAGACGCATGGTATATGTGACGGCTCCCACTCCCTGGCAACACGTCTATCCTTTGACCATCGACCTCGTGAGTGGTTTCTATTTACGAAGCGAAGGGCAGCGCGTCCTGTTCGGGCGTTCAAATCCCGATGAACCGCCCGGCTTTACGGAGGGCATGGATTGGGAATGGTTTGAACCAACTCTCAGTGTGGGACTGGAACGCTTTCCCTGGTTAGAGGAAACGCGGCTGGATAGCCAGGCGTGCTGGTGGGGCTATTACGAAGTCACGCCCGACCATAACCCGATTCTGGGACGACTCCCTGGCGTTGAAAATTGGATCAATGTGGCCGGATTTTCGGGACACGGCGTGCAGCAAGCCCCGGCTGTCGGGCGCATAATGGCTGAAGAACTCGTCCTGGGGAGGGCGCAGTCGATCAATATTGACCCCTTGCGCATAACGCGCTTTTCCACAGAGCAGCAAGGCCATGAGCGCAATATTATCTAAGGCTGGTTGATTTCTCTTGACAGCAAAAGTTCTGATCGGTACAATGCTGCTGGATAATTGCGCTCAGAGGATTGCTATATGCAGACAGACTCGCGTTCCGGCTATGCTTCCATTTCGAGCGTGAGCGTGCAAAAGGCTATAGAAACTCTGGGCAATGGTTTGCTGGCTCACCCTGCCAATGGCGCTCTCCGTCAGAAATTGCGCTCAGGCGCTCTCTGTGAGCAGGATTACTATGCCCAGGTGCTGCGCTTTGTCTTCCGGCTGATGGTGTTGTTTGTCGCGGAAGATCGCGGCATCCTCTTTGATCCCCAGGCCCCTGGAGCCGCGCGGGACCGTTATATCGCTCGCTATTCAATGGCTCGTTTGCGCCGTCTGGCGGAAAAGCGCACCGCTACACGCCGCTCCGATCTCTATCATGACCTCTGGCTACTTATGGAGAAACTGGCCTGTGACGCTGGTTGCCCTGAACTGGGCTTGCCCTCACTTAACGGCTTGCTTTTTTCAAACACAGATTTGCCTGATCTTGTAGGATGTGAACTAACCAACTATGACCTGCTCAAGTGCGCGCGCTATCTGGCTTTCACTACTGAGAATGCGATACACTGCGTCATTGATTATACACATCTGGGCGCGGTAGAACTGGGCCGTATCTACGAATCGCTGCTTGAAATGCACCCAGAAGTCGATGCCGGTGGTGCCTCCTTTGAACTCAAGTTCGTTAGCGGCAATGCGCGTAAAACTTCTGGCAGCTATTACACGCCGACTGCCTTGATTGATTGCCTGCTCGACGCCAGCTTAGAACCGGCACTGGCAGAAGCCAACGCCAAACCCGACCCGCAGCAGGCCATACTCGATCTTACAGTGTGCGATCCCGCCTGTGGCAGTGGTCTTTTTCTTATAGCCACAGCGCATCGTATTGCAAAACGTCTGGCTGTTGCGCGTATGGGCGATGGAGAGCCGACACCGGAGATATGTCGCGCTGCCTTGCGCGATGTCGTTAGCCACTGCATCTATGGGGTAGACATCAATCCGATGGCGGTAGAACTGTGCAAGTTCAATCTGTGGATGGAGGCGGTTGAGCCAGGCCAGCCGCTTGCCAACCTCGATTTGCATATCCAGTGCGGCAATAGTCTGCTCGGCGCGACTCCCGCGCTGCTGGCACAGGGCATTCTACATAAATCCTTGCGATACCAGTTTTTTCACTGGCTCCAGGCTTTTCCCGATGTATTCCGCGTTCCCGCCAATGGTGAGCGACCCGAAAATGAATGGGCTGGCTGGAGTGGAGGATTTGATGTAGTGTTGGGGAATCCGCCCTATATTTTTGGAGAGAATCTTCCTCAAGCAGTGAAGCAATTATTTCCGGCGATGTTTTCTCTTGCGCGCGGGCAATATGATACCTGCTGGCTTTTTATAGAACAGAGCCTGAAACTAATCAATGCTAAAGGAAGATGCGCCCTGGTCGTGCCTGATACGTTGTTAGCTCGTGATGAGACCCGCTATGTGCGCGAACTGCTGCTACAAGCAGGACTGGAACGCTTATATTATTGTGGCACCGCGTTTAAGGCCAATGTTTCTACCATTATCTTTGCAGTGGCTAAAGGCAGCGCATCACATGAAGTCATATGTGAAGAAATCGACGAGGTGGCCGCGCAAGCATCATATAAGCTCAGCAGAACCCGTTTTTTGTCGGACCCCGGACACCGCTTTCTTACACACCTTTCCGATGAAGAAGCTTTGATGCTGGCGCGGGTGGAAAGAGCATGTACACCATTACAAAATCTAGTGAAGATTTCGCGCGGCGAGGAGATGGGGAAAAAAGATGTGCTTGCACAGGGACCTGTTCCTATTCTGGTAGGCGAAGATATTGCGCGTTATTTTGTGCAACGGCCAACTCGTTTCCTGCAAACGATTAAGAAAGATGGCGGGCGTTATACATCTCCAAAGGTTATCATGCTGAAAACGGGGTACAGGTGTATTGCAGCCCTGGACATGGAAGGCCACGTTACCATGCAATCGGTCTACAACCTGCATATCACTCGACCTGAGATAGTCTACGAAACGCTGCTTGCCCTGCTTAACAGTCGCTTTGTGTACTGGTTTGTCTACAAGGTTTTTACTTCGTACAAAGGTCTTTTCCCCCAGCTCAATCAATCCACTATACAGGCGATTCCGATTCCCCTGAATTTTGGTAGCAGACAGGATGAACTAGTGAAGTTAGTGCAAGAGATGCTATGTTTGAAGAAGGAATTGAAGAGTATAGAGACCGCATATAAGCAGATCGAACTTTTAGACAGTGAGATAAATCGTTTGATCTATGGTCTCTATGGACTAACTGAAGCGGAGATTACTACCATCGAGCGGAGTATTCGATAAGAGGTTTTGAATACAGTATGATGTGCTGCCGGAAAAGGCCGGGTGTATTCCGGCTGTACAGCATATCGACGGGACGGCGCGTATTCAGACCATCAATCGCCAGCAGCACCCACTCTACTACAACCTTATCAAGGCTTTCCAGGAGCGTACAGGCGTTCCTGTACTTGTTAATACATCGTTCAATACGCGCGGTGAGCCGATGATGCACCCGCGTTTCTTCGATATGGTGGAATACGCCTTCAAGCGGGGTGTTCAGGTATCGACCAACTCAAATCTTACGCTATTGAATGATCGACGCGCCGGACGTTGCGTGACGAGCGGCCTGGATAGCCTGCAAATCTCCATCGATGGTTCAAGCGCCGAGACCTACGAACGCATTCGGGCACGCGCTCATTTTGACCGCGTGGTAGCCAATCTTGAGCGCGTGTTGGCGGCGCGTCAACGCCTGGCAAGCGCAACTCCCCGCCTGCGCCTGGTCATGGTGATGATGCGACGCAACTTACACGAACTCCCCGATCTCGCGCGTTTCGCGCACCGCTACTGTATCGAAAGCATCTTCGTGCAGCATCGCTGTCACGACTTCGGAGAAGCTACTTTGCCTGAACAATACTTGCCCATGCGCGATTTTGTGCAAAGCGAGACGCTGCTCGAGGAAGACCCACAGCGCATCGACCATTACTTTGGCGAGGCGCGAAAAAGGGAACTTTCTAATCTTCTCAATGTGTTATCATGCTTAATGGCATAGGAACCTCGACCTGCCTGGGCGTATGATCGAGAGCTATGCTTCGAATAACATTGATTTTGCAGAGAGTAGAAGATACAACATGACATTTCAGCTTCCAGACCCGGCGACGCCTTTTGGCGAGCGGGTGGCCCGTCGGCTGCGGGATGAGCGTTTAATCTGGCTGACGACTGTTGATGCAAAGGGTACACCACAGCCCACGCCTGTGTGGTTCTGGTGGGACGAAGCGACATCGACCTTTCTCGTGTATAGCCGCGCCGGTGCTAAACGACTGACACATATCCAGCACAATCCTAAAGTCGCTTTCCATTTGGATGGCAATGGAAGAGGAGGGGATATTATTGTCATTACAGGAGAGGCGCAGGTGAGTCCGAACGATCCCCCGGCGGATAAATTTCCCGTCTACGTGGAAAAATATCGTGATTTCATTGCCAGGGGCTTTCAGACGCCGGAAAAGTTCGCGGCGCTCTATCCGGTGGCATTGCGCATTCATCCTATTGCCATTCGCGGGCATTGAAAGATGGTAAATAAGGTGACGAGTGAGCAGGTTTTCATCAGGTGACGAGTGAGCAGCACAACTATGGACCGTTTGAAAAGCCGCTCCCCATCTGATATACTTCTCCTGAACAGTGTGAATTGTGTTCTTTGGCGTAAGGCTGATTGACTTGGAACGCTCCATTGAGCGATGGGTCATGGAACAAACGATCTGGGAAGTTGTCGGAGGAGAGAGCAAGTGACGCCAATTTTAGCCACGAAACTGTATATCCCGCGGCTCCGGCCTCACGTTGTCAGCCGCCCGCGCCTGCTCGAGCGGTTGAACGAGGGTCTGTACCGCAAGCTGACCCTCATCGCTGCCCCCGCTGGCTTTGGGAAAACCACGCTGGTCAGCGCATGGGTGACTGGGTGCGACCGGCGGGTGGCCTGGCTTTCGCTGGACAAAGGGGAGAGCGACCCGACGCTCTTTCTGACCTACCTGGTCGCTGCTTTACAGACGATTGCGCCTACCATTGGGGAAGAGGTGTTGGGTGTACTCCACTCCCCTCAGCCACCGCCACCCGAAGCGATCCTCGTGGCCCTACTCAATGAGATCACCACGCTTCCCGATCATTTTGTCCTCGTCCTGGACGACTACCACCTGATTGATGCCAAACCAGTTGACATAGCCCTCACTTATCTCGTCGAACACCTGCCACCCCAGATGCACCTGGTCATTGCCACCCGCGAAGATCCACAGTTACCCCTGGCCCGGTTACGCGCCCGCAGCCACTTGACCGAATTGCGCGCCGCCGACTTGCGTTTTACTGCCTCCGAAGCCGCCGCA
This sequence comes from Ktedonobacteraceae bacterium, assembly GCA_050695155.1. Taxonomy (GTDB): domain Bacteria; phylum Chloroflexota; class Ktedonobacteria; order Ktedonobacterales; family Ktedonobacteraceae; genus CF-113. Next base: position 12,946 of record JBOGTO010000108.1, on the reverse strand, counting down.
TTTCTCAGCCAGGTGATGGGTCTCAGCCTCTCTGCGGAAAACATCGCCGCGCTAGAAGATCACACCGAAGGCTGGATTGCCGGCCTGCAATTAGCCGCGCTTTCCATGCAGGGCCACCAGGATGTTCCAGCGTTCATCCAGGCATTCGCGGGAGACCATCGGTATATCGTGGACTATCTGGTCGAAGAGGTCCTCGAGCGTCAGCCCGAGCCTGTACGTAGCTTTTTACTTCAGACCTCCATTCTCGACCGGTTGAATGGTCCGCTCTGCGATGCCGTCACCGGACAGCAGGAAGGCAACGCGCGGCTGGAGGCTCTGGAGCGAGGCAACTTCTTTGTCGTTCCACTGGATGACCAGCGCCACTGGTATCGCTATCACCACCTCTTTGGCGAAGTGCTCTCCGCGCATTTGATGGCGGAGCAGCCCGATCAGGTAGCTACGTTGCACCGGCACGCAAGCGTGTGGTACGAACAGCACGGCTCGGTGGCCGATGCGGTCCGCCACGCCCTGGCAGCCTTTGATTTCGGGCGAGCGGCGGACCTGGTCGAACTGACAGTGCCAGCAATGGGCAGGAATAGACAGGAAACCACGGCGCTTGGCTGGCTCAAGGCGCTCCCCGACGAGTTCGTGCGTACCAGGCCCGTACTTAGCGTTCACTATGCCGGGGCGTTACTGCTTCACGGCGAGATCGAGGGCGTTGAGGCCCGGCTGCGGGACGCCGAACAGTGGTTGGACGCGAAGACAGACATGGGTGCAAGCTCTGCGCTCGCCTCATCGGCTGAGATGGTCGTCGTGGATGAAGAGGAATTTCGAGGTTTACCGGGTTCGATCGCCATTTACCGTGCCGCAATTGCCCTGGCTTTGGGCAATGTGGCCGACGCCATGCACTACGCCCGGCTGGCGCTTGACCTCGTTCCTGAGGATGACTATCACTGGCGTGGATCGGCAGCGGGGTTTCTGGGACTTGCATATTGGACGAGTGGAGATCTCGAGGCAGCGCACCGGTCATACGCCGAATGCATGGCTCTGGTGCAGAGGGCCGGGTACATCTCTGACGCCATCGGTTGCTCTATCGCCCTGGCTGATATACGGATGGCACAGGGTCGTCTGCGCGAGGCAATGAGCACCTATGAGCGGGGATTGCAGATGGCGACAGAGCAGAGCGCGATTCTGCTGCGGGGAGCGGCAGATATGCATGTGGGAATGAGCGAACTCCACCTTGAGCGTGACGATTTGGATGCCGCCACGCAGCACCTGCTGAGAAGCAAGGAACTGGGTGAGCTTGCCGGGTTACCGCAAAACCGGTATCGCTGGCGCGTCGCGATGGCTCGAATACGAAAGGCCGAAGGAGATCTGGCCGGCGCTCTCGACCTGCTCCACGAGGCAGAGCGCCTGTATATGGGTGACTTCTTCCCCAATGTGCATCCGGTCGCGGCGTGGAAGGCACGGGTGTGGGCCGCCCAGGGGAGGGTGGGTGAAGCCCTCGGCTGGGCGCGTGAGCAGGGCCTCTCCGTTTCGGACGACCTGAGCTACCTGCGCGAGTTTGAGCATATCACCCTGGCATGGGTGTTCCTGGCCTGGTCTAAGAGCGACCGCGCAGAACGCTCCATGCATGAGGCAATGGGACTCCTGGAGCGCCTACTGAAAGCGGCGGAAGCAGGGGAGAGGACGGGAAGCGTCATCGAAATCCTGGTGCTGCAGGCGCTCGCCCACCAGATGCAGGGCGACATCCCGGCGGCTCTTGCGCCGCTCTCCCGCGCGCTCTCGCTAGCTGAGCCGGAGGGCTACGTTCGCATGTTTGTGGATGAGGGCTTACCCATGGCTCACCTCTTAGAAGCGGCCGCCAAACACGGAATCGCCCCGCACTCTGTCCGTCAACTCCTGACAGCCTTTGGCTTAGCTTCAGATAGATCGCCCGTCACACAGGTGTTGATCGAGCCACTCTCGGAACGCGAGCTGGAAGTGCTTCGGCTGCTCGGCACCGACTTGAACGGCCCTGAAATTGCCCGCGAACTCGTGGTGTCCTTGAACACCATGCGTACCCACACCAAAAACATTTTCAGCAAGCTCGGAGTGAACAACCGCCGGGCAGCAGTCAGCCGGGCTGAGGAACTCAAATTGTTCTAGCGAAGTCGCAAACACCAACCCCGGCAGGTGTGTCGAACCACCTGCCGGGGCTTTTTCTCTCCCTCACAACCTTCCGATGAACAAATCACCACATCAATCACCATAGATGGTGATGCCTACTCACCACATTCTCGTGTATCTTCTGATCAGAAGCAAAGAACGCCTGCAACGACGTGAAGCTTCATCCAGAGGAGGAAAAGGCACGAGGCGCAGCATGAGTGAAACACACACATCGACGAAGAATCATGACGAGCCTGGGCTGTATGAAATTCGCATCAAGGGACATCTTGATGACCGGTGGGCCACCTGGTTTGAAGGACTGACCCTGACACGAGAAGACAATGGCGAGACACTGTTAACTGGCCCGGTAATCGATCAGGCCGCCTTACATGGCTTGCTCAGAAAAGTGCGTGATTTAGGCATGGCCTTACTCTCGGTCACCCGCGTCAGACCCGGCCAAGACGATACGTGAGATGCCAAACACGGAGTTGAGGCAAGCTGCTCAGGCAAGCAGCCTGGAAAGGAGATCAGCCTTTACATTTTTAACCTGTTCAGCAACCACAGTTCTCTGCAAGTTCAATTGCATAGAGCGTGTCAGTACCAGAACGAGGAAGTCAAGGAGAAAAACAATGGCGACCACCGAACGAACGAGTGCAATCAAGCAGACTGCAACCCTGAAAGAAGACACACACATGAATACCAATCGCGAGACCTCAGTCATTAAGGAGAGCAACATGAAGATAACAGCCTCGAATCTCATCCGTTGGACCGGTTTAGCAGCGATAGTGGCAGGGCTCATTTTCGCAGCATATCAGCCGATCCAGCCACCTGAAGTGCTTTCGTCCGTCACCACCAGCGCCTGGGCCATCATCACCCCCTTGAAGACGGGCATGTGCCTCCTCTTCCTGCTGGGCTGGACAGGGCTTTACGCCAGGCAAGTGAAAAAGGCCGGTTGGCCTGGTCTGGCAGGCTTTCTCCTGTTGAGCCTTAGTTGGGCGCTCCAGTTTGCCTTTGTCTTCGCCACAGCCTTTATCCTGCCTCTGTTGGCTACCACGGCACCCAGATTTGTGGATAGCGTCCTGAGGAGCGCCTCTGGTACCGTGAGCGTCGTGAACCTCGGAGCCCTCCCAATGCTCTATACGCTCGTCGGGATCGGGTATATCCTCGGCGGTATCCTCTTTGGCATCGCCACGCTGCGCGCTGGCATCCTGCCGCGCTGGGCGGCCGGTCTGCTTGTCGTCGCGTTCGCGCTGCCCCTCGCGTTCGTGCTGCCCTCCGTTGCTGCGCTGATCCCGCCCCAGATCCAGCATTTAGCGGCGATGCCGCTGGGGATAGCTGTGGCCTGGCTGGGCTATGCGCTCTTGACAGAACGGCGAGAGCAAGCCTCGGAACCCTCACCTGACAGGGGAAGCCTCCAGTTCAGCCAAACCGGAGCCGAGTAAGTTCGCTGGAAACGGCAGGGAATGGACAAGCGGCCACATAGCCGCTTGTCTCATCGGGAACCCACTTCAACCCGGCCAGGCCGATGCGAAGGATGTCAAAGACGGAGTTGAGGCAAGCGGCGAAGACCAGAAGAACTGCCCTTGATACATTTCTCGTCTTTTTCACACCCCAGGAATAGGACCGGCGACCACAGTTCGAGGCCACGTTCAGTATCAGAACGAGGAGGTCAAGGAGAAAAACAATGGCTACCACCGAACGAATGAGTTCGATCAAGCAGACCGCAACAATGAAAGGAGACACATACATGACTACCACCGAACAAACCGCAGTAAAGAAACCGACGACCAATGGCTACGCCCCCGCGACCGCGCAGACTCCGAAATCAAAGCGCATCGTCAGTGCCAACCAGCGCCGGGCAGAAATCGTGATTGCGACCCTGTTCCTGCTAACCTCGGCCGTCAGTATCCCAGCGGGTTTCTTCCTGGATCCGCTTCTGAACGCCTCTGGCTCTCTAGCCTGGGTGTTTCCGCACCAGGGAGCCGTCGCATTAGATTCCCTGATGTGGTCGATCAACAACATCGGGATCGTCTTCATCGCGGTGTTTGCGTTTCCCGTACTGAGAAAACTCGATGAAACTCTGGCGGCCGGCTACCTGGCGTCCCGCATCATCGAGGGTACCATCATGATGGTCGGCATCATGGCGACCTTGCTGCTGATCCCGGTGAGCCAGGCGTTGCTCCAGGCGGGTGCCTCCCAAAGCTCAGAGTTTCTGGTTATTGGCAACGTCCTCAAGCAGGCGAAGTTCCTGGGCTTGAGCGCAGTTTCTCTCCCGATGCTCGGACTGGGTGGAATGCTCTTTACCGGGATGTTGTTCCGGTTCCGACTCGTGCCACGGTTTATCTCTGTGGTTGGTTTGATCGGCTACGCCCTGGTGTTTCTCTATAGCATTGTCGGCTGGTTCGGTCTTATCGACCTTACACCGGGTGCCTCAGGGCCAGTGGGGGCCCTTGTCGTTCCCGTCGCCGTGTTCGAGATCATCCTTCTCCCCTTCTGGCTATTCTTCAAGGGCTTCAAGATGCCGGAAGCGCCCGAGCGCATCGTCGCTGCGGAGTGAACGCTCCCGCACCCGGCGGTCCGTCTCGTGTCTGGCAGGCCTATATCTCATGCTTGACCGCTGCGATCAAGAGAAACATAGGGCGGCGCGTTTCGTCCTGCCATTCGGGATACTTATCCAGCAGTTCTTGCGTGGGTTGAGGTTCGGCGAGCCGGGTGATGGTGAAACCAGAGTCAAGTAGTGCATTCACATAGGCGGCGACGGTACGATGGTACTTGACCACATCATGGTCTAAAAATCTGGCCTGTTCGTGTTCAGGCAAGACTCTTTTTCAAAGCTGTGGTAGCGGCATAGTAGCCGCATAAGCCGTGGACGCCGCCGCCGGGGGGCGTTGATGAAGAGCAGAGATAGACCCCCTCAAGCGGGGTGGTATAGGGATTGATCTGGATGGTGGGTCGGGTGAAGAGTTGCCAGATGTCCTGTACGCCGCCGTTGATGTCGCCGCCGATGTAGTTAGCATTGTATTGCTCAAGCTGCGCTGCTGTGAGCGTGTGTCGCGCTAGGATAAGGTCGCGGAAACCGGGGGCGAAGCGTTCGATCTGGGCTTCGATGCGCTCGCTCATATCGACGGTTGAGCCAGAGGGAACGTGACAGTAGGCCCAGGCAGTATGTTTCCCCTGCGGCGCGCGCGTTGAGTCAAATAAGCTTTGTTGCGCCAGTAACACGAACGGTCTTTCGGGATGCTCGCCGCGCCAGACCGCAGCTTCGGCGGCGGCTATTTCTGGCAGTGTGCCGCCGAGATGTACAGTCCCGCCACGCTCGCAGGCTGATGCGCGCCAGGGGATGGGGCCATCCAGCGCCAGGTCGAGCTTGAAGACGCCGGGGCCGTAGCGGTAATGTTGCAATTTGCGCTGGTAGCTGGACGGCAGGCGCGTGCCTGCTATGCGCAGCAATTGGCGGGGCGTGATGTCGCATAGCACGGCGCGAGCAGGAGGGAGCATATCCAGCGATTTGACCTCCGCGCCGGTGACAATTTCTCCTCCCAGCGAGCGTAAATAGCCTGCCATCGCGTCCACAATGTGCTGTGACCCGCCGCGCGGCAGAGGCCAGCCAATGGCATGTCCCATCGTTCCCAGCACCAATCCCGCCGCCGCGCTGATGGGCCGGTTCAGAGGCAACATCCAGTGACCGCACATGCCCGCGAACAAGGCGCGCGCCTGCTGCTCCTTAAAGTGGCTTTCCGCGAAACTGCGCGCCGGACGAAGCGCCTTTAAGCCGAACGAGGCAAGCGCGAATGGATGAGAGAACAAAGGTTGTAGGCGCAATGGGCCAAAAAATGCGTCAGAGATCATATCCCAGTGCGCAACCAGTGGCTCCATCAGCTTCTTGTATGCCCGTGTATCATCACCGAGCGTTGCGCCCGTCGCGTCAATCGAGCGTTCAAGTACGGCGACGCTGTCGTCGTCGAGCGGGTGCGCCAGGGGAGCCGGGGGCTGAATCCACTCGAGGCCGTATTGCTCGAGCGGCAATGTGCGGAAAAATGTCGAACCAAGCCCGAGCGGGTGAATAGCAGAGCAAATATCATGTACGAAACCGGGCAGAGTGAGTTCCATCGAGCGCGCGCCGCCCCCGATGGTCTCTTTGGCCTCGTACACGATGACTGATTTACCTGCGCGCGCAATGGTGATGGCGGCGGCCAGGCCGTTTGGCCCCGCGCCGATCACGATGGCGTCGTACTTATTCGCTGTTGACATGCTTTGCCCAGACCAGACACCCAGCAGGAGCGTCGCTACTTATGATTACGTTTGTGTCCCCGCCCGCTTATCCAACGCAGGGGGGTACTCATAGTATACATTGTAGTACGCATGGCGGCATTGTGCCAGACGTTCTTCGCCTGCGACCATTGCAAGCGCGGGTCTACACAAATGTTTTTTGCCACATCTTGCCAAATCCCTGCAAAGGCCCATTTACCAGTTTTCCTTCTACGTTTAAGTTTAACGCGCCACTGGGAACATTAGAAACTGTGAGTCCTGTAATATGGGCTGACCAGTAGGCAGCATCGCGCGGCTGCTCATCCGGTTGTCCATTTGTCGGAGCAGGAGAAGTAGACGTAGATGTTCCTCCTTGATTGTATTTTGTTAAACCTATGCCGCAGCTAGCGCAGCCGACTCGCTATCATAAATCTTGATGGCGTCGTTCAGGCGCGTCAATTCGAAGATGTGCTGGTAATGGTCGCTCAGTCCATAGGCGAGCATCCGCTGTTTCTGACGATTGATGCGAATGAGCAGCGTGACGATCAGGCCGATGCCGCTACTGTTCATATACTCTAAGCCGGTGAAGTTCAAAATGATGTTGCGCGTTGTGGGAGTGCTGGCCTCGTTATAGGCCCGCATCAACTCCTGTTCCGCGAAGGCCGATATATCTCCCTGGATGTCGATAATACTGCTGGTAGGGTTGATGTGACGAGTATGCATCACTACGTTAGCCTGGGGCATGGCAAATCTCCTTATTTTATTTGTCTCGTGGTGTAATGATCGATTTAGGGTTTTCAGCTAATGCGCTTGCCTCATCGGGGAAGACGCTCATGAAGTCTACCAGGCGCGTGATCTGGAAAATCTCGACATAGTGCTGGCTCAATCCACAGGCCAGCAATCTGCGTTTCGATTTACGGGCGCGCGCCAGCAAACTCACGATCAGGGCAATACCGGTACTGTTGATATAATCCACATCACTGAAGTTGAGCAAGATTTCCTCTGCTCCGCGACTTTCCGCGTCCGCATAAGCGGCATTCAGCACCTCTTCCGCGAAAGCGTTGATTTCTCCGTGCAGATCGACGATGGCGACACGCGGCTGATGGCGCACATGCGCTTCAAGATTTCTTGTTGGCATGGGAGCCTCCTTCTTCCAGGTTGATAATCAATTCGATGGTGTGATGGGTTTCATTGTTGATGATGTAGAGATCATCAACCAGGTTTTTTATCAGGAACAGCCCCCAGCCGCGCGGCGTCTGTAGTTCAGCAAGTTTGGCTTCCAGGTCAGGCGTCTGAGGGTCGATGGCGGCTGGCCCTTCTCCCTGGTCGCTGATACGCACTGCCAGCGCGGTTGCTGACGCCCGCACTGAAATGATTACCGGGACATCGGGCTGGTAATGGTTGCCGTGTTCCATCGCGTTCATGGTCGCCTCGGCCACCGCCGTCTTGAGTTGTTCCAGGCGGCGCGTTGGCAGGTGCAGGTCTCGCACTGCCTGAGCCACCTGCTCCATGGCCTGTCGTTCGTTCCCAGGCGCGCTGGGTATACTAAATTCGGCGAGTGTATGCCAGTGATGGTTGTTTTCAGCGTTCCGGGGCATATTTGAAGCGCCGGGTTCGCTCTTATGTGTGGCAGGTTTGTTTTCGCGTTGCAGTGTTACGAGTGTGACATCATCCTCCTGTTCCCAGTCATTTCCTGTGAAGTCGGCAAGTTCGGCCAGCAGGAAATCAATTACAGGCGTTCCATCAAGATCATCTCCGAGCAACTTCATCAGGTGCGGGAAGCCGAACATCTGGCGTCTTTCGTTGTGCGCCTCCACCAGTCCATCGCTGTAGAAAAGGATGCTATCTCCCGCGTCCAGCGTGATTTCCTTTTCCTCGTATGCCATGCCTGGCATCAGACCAAGCGGCATACCGGTCGCGCGAAGTTCAGAAACTTCGCCGTTGTGACGCCTGTAGGGGAGATCATGTCCGGCATTGGCGTACTCCAGGCGTCCGCTGATCGGGTCAAGGATGGCGTAGAGGCAGGTGACAAACATATTGGGTGGAATATCCTGGTGTAGCAAATCGTTGGTCTGTTCCAGTACTTTGCCGGGCGAGATGGCCGCGTGAGCAGTGGAGCGCAAAATGCTGCGTGTGGTAGCCATCACCAGCGCGGCTGGCACGCCCTTGTCGGTCACGTCGCCAATCACAAGGCCCAGGCGACCATCTTCAAAGTACAGGAAATCGTAGAAGTCGCCACCAACTGCCCGCGCGGGTTGATAGTACGAAGATATTTGCCAGCCGGGGAGTTGTGGGAGTTCCTTTGGCAGCAAGGTTTGCTGGATCAAGCGCGCGACGTGCAACTCCTGCTCGATGCGCTCGCGTTCGAGGTCCTGCGCCCGTTTTTCGCGTACAAGCTGGGCTACACGCAAGGCCGGAGCCGCCTGCGTAGCCAGGTCATTGAGCAGCGTGCGATCATCGGTTGAATAGTCCTGCTCGCTGAGGCGCGGCCCCAGATTGAGCAGCCCGACCAGTTCCCCCTGACTGACCAGGGGGATAACCATTTTTACACCGGCTGCTTTCAATACCTTGAGCGCTGATGAATCCATGTGGAGCTTGTCAATTTCCGTCGCTCCTGGCGCGCTCAGGAAGTACGCGACAAGCGGATCATTGGGAGCGATATCGAGCTGCGGTGCCTCGATCTTGCGCGCGCGGGACCCTGTTGCCAGTTTTTCTACCGCCCGGGTTTCCTTTTTAGCGCGTCCGAGTCGTCTCAGTTGTAGTATTTGTAATAGTGTAGCCATATGCGCTCCTGCCTGATTCTATCTCCTGAGCCTATTATACTAGATTTTCGTCTCCTGAACGTTACGAAAAGCGTTACGAAGTTTGGTATTTCTTTACCATTCTGAAAGCTTCCATATCTCCGGTTGCACAGTTCCTGCTTCGACGCCTATTTCAGCGTAGATGCTGACCGCCTGTTTTAGATGTGTCATGGCTGCTTCTGTCTGGCCCGAAGAATGCAGCAAATCGGCCATATTGTTGTGAAGCGCGGCTTCGCGGTGGCGATCACCTTGCGAGATACACAGGGCCAGCGCAGATCGCGTCAGGGATAAAGCGCGTTCGGTTGCGCCGCTTGCTTGATACGCCTGGGCCAGGTTGTTAAGTGCGGCGGCCTGCATGGCCGGGTCGCGCAGTGTTTCGGCCAGACTAAGGCTTTGTGTGAGGTGATGCAGCGCTGCCTGCGTGTCCCCCCGGTGGCTGGCAAGCATCCCCAGCATATTATGGGTTTGAGCCAGCGCGCGTGTATCATCATTCGCTTCAGCCAGTTCCTGCGCATGTTGAGCAAGCGTAAGCGCCTGCTGCTCCTGCCCACGCCGGTGAGCCGCCAGGCTCCAATCAGCGTAGATGCTGGCCTGCTGACCGGGTTGGTCGATTGCTTCGGATATGCGCAGCGCGGCTTCTAAATGGCTTTCGGCCAGTTCCCAATCGCCGCGCCGCATGTAGATGATCCCCAGTTTATGTTCTATGCTGCCCAGCCTATCTGGTGTATTGAGTGCCGCTGCCCTTTCATAACTATCGAGAGCGTTCTGATATTCTCCCAACAGGGTGTGCAGGTCTCCGATGGCTTCGTGCAAATCTGCTGCATCGGGATAGCCCAGCGCGAGGGCCAGCCGCAGGTGCGCGATGGCCTCGGCATTGGCATACAGGGAGCGCGCGCGTTCACCAGCCAGTTTGTAATACTCGGCAGCAGCCGCGTCGTTTCCAGCCAGGCGGTAGTGATGAGCGATCTGGCCTGCCAGGGGACCATCTTCGCGGTGGCTACGCGCGTGGCTGGCAAGCGTTTCGGCGATGCGACGGTGCAGCAAGCGCCGCCGCGCCAGGCTGGTCTCTTCGTAAACGAGCGCGCGCAGTTTCTCGTGGCTAAAATCGTAGGTCAGGTTATGTGTATCCGCGCGGCGCTGTACCTCTACAACCAGCCCCTGCGCGCTCAGATCTTCCAGGGCGGTGACGGTTTCGACCTCGCTGCGCCCGCTCGCTTCACGCAAGATGTCGAAATCGAATGAACGCCCGATGACGGCTGCTGTATTGAGCAATTGCCAGCCAACTTCATCGACCGCACTCAAACGGGAGGAGAGCAGGTCGCGTATACCGCCCGTCAATGACCAATCGGCCTGTGAAGTATTGAGTACTCCTTTCTCGATAGCGGTCAGGTATTCAGTGAGAAAGAAAGGAATGCCCTCCGTTTCAGCATAGAGACGATCAACAAAGTTCGGAGTCCGGTTAGTCGCGCCAATCGATTGCACTAACTCTTGCACAGAAGACTGGCTCAGGCGTGACAATGAAAGAATGGTTGTATTGCCTGCGCGCTGCGCTTCAACAAAGACCTGGTGCAAGGGTGTGCCTCGCGCGGGTTGTTTGCCGCGCCATGTTAGGAGCAAGCATAGTGGTTGTTCATAGAGCCTCCGAATGAAATAGCTCAGCCACTCGAGTGAAGCCCCATCAGCCCAGTGCAGATCATCGAAAAAGAGGATACCGGGATGACTCCCTGAACACATAGCCAGCAGCAACTGGCGAATACCTTCGTAGAAGCGAGTTTGAGCGCCTGGGTTATCGAGCGGCAGGGGCGCGAGCAGCCCATTTCGCCATGTGGCAAGTTCGGGGAGCAGGCGCGAGGCCTCGCCTAGCAAGGATGTGGGCAGAGCATCAAGACTTTTCCCGTCATGTTGTTGGGCAAGGGCATTGCGCAGTGCGCTGATGATGGGCGCGTAGGCCAGATGTGACTCTCCCTCGTAGCAACGCGCGGCAATGACATTCGCTCCTCTATCGCGCGTGTAAGCAAGCAGTTCATCGGCCAGGCGCGTTTTGCCAATACCAGCATCCCCCTCCAGCGCAATCAACTTCCCACCATCCGTAATAGTCAGGTAGGTATTGATCAATATTGCCCATTCGTCTGCTCGCCCCACCAGGGGATAACCCGCCGTCGATATGTAGGAGCGCGATTGATCGTGTCCATTTCCGCTTCCGCTCGCGTGTCCGTTTACAAGGTTTTCCGCGCCTATCCGTCCTTCCAGGTGACTTGCCGGGCTAGAGGTGGATAGAGCCGGGGCGGATGCTATCAACCGCGTTCCTACCGCTTCCTGCGGGAGAGCAGGAGCCTGCAAGGCCGGTGGAGGCGCGGGAATGTTGTTTTCTTTGATAAGCTGGTAGAGATGAGTTGTTGCTTCAAGGGGGGATACGCCCAGTTCTTGATCGAGTGCCTGCACGCATTCACGATACTGCTGCAAAGCGGTGCTGCGCTGTCCGGTCCAGGCGTAAAGCTGCATCGACTGGCGATGCGCCGGTTCGTGCAGCTTATCCAATGCCAGCCAGCGCCGGGCATACGCAATGGCGCTATCAAATTGATGCAAGGCGCTATGGCAGCGTGTCAATCTCTCAAGCGCACCCGCGAATTCGCGGCGCAGTGTATCGGCCTGGTAGAATTGCCAGTCGTCAAAGTCAGGGCTGTCACGCAGGCTAAAACCCGCCAGAAATTCATCCTGGTAAAGCGCGGCAGCTTCCGTAAGCGGCTGGATACAGGCGGTGCAGACTTCGCTCGCTGGATGTCCATGTGTGTTACATTCAGCGAGGAGGCTGCGAAACTCGTAGACATCTACCCGAATGCCAACCTGGAAGTCTAAAGCTAATGTTTCTCTCCCAATATCCAGCCATTGTCCTTTGAGCGCTTTGTTGAGAGCGGAAAGTGTGCGTCGCAAGGCCGCGCGCGCGTGTGGCTGATCGTTCTCCGACCAGAGCAAGGTAGCGAGACTATCGCGGCTATGCTGCTGGCGCGTTACCGCGAGATACGTAATCAGCGCGATTGCTTTGCGCGTATCAACGCTGATGGATGTACCGTCGAGTTCGATGCGCGGCGGACCAAATAGACTGATAGATAGAGACATAACAACACACCTCCGTTGCACTGATTATATGCGAAACATACGCGCAGCGCAACGGGATGTGTTAGTGATTATTTTTCGTAACGATACTTCACATTAGCTAACGGCAGGTTCTTTATCTATGACCTTGTTCTCACCGGCTGACGGCCTGGAAAACGGGCTGGATGCGTTGACGTTCGCGCCCGGCTCGATGCCGACGCCAAAGTGCAGCGTAAGTTCGCCGCCCAGGTAGCCTGTTGCCATGAAAAGAGCCGCGCCGAGGAAGGTCAGCACATAGGCTATGATGGGTGGGTTCGCCTGCGCGTTCAAGCGGGTAAACCAGCTTACAATAAACAGCGCCAGGACAAGGTAGTTGCCGGCTCCGTGTACCAGGCCGACGGTTTTTGCGCGTGTGCCAGCAGGTATAGCGAGCCAGTCGATGGTGCCGGTCACTGCCGCGAGTAGGCCACCGAGCGTGCCTGCCGCGATCATCCAGAAGGCGACGGTTGACCAGTACCCATTGCCGGTGATCCAGTGAACAATGTCGAAGATGGGAGAGAGCGTTAGTAGACCTAGCGGATATACTACCAGCATAGGATGCATGGGGTGTCCGCCCGGTTTGAGTTTATTTTGCATGATAATCTCCTTTTTAATATCAATTCTATACCCATCCGTAG